>NZ_CP183331.1:2481538-2791730 GCF_048541895.1 Caulobacter sp. ErkDOM-E
ATAGGTGTTGTAGGGCGTCTGGCGCTGCAGTTCCGACAGCAGGATGCCGCGTCCCAGCGGCCGGCCGCGGGTAAGGCCGTAGATGATGGTCGGGTCGCTGCCCAGACGCATGCCCGTGCGCAGCCGGTTGACGAACACGGCCGCCACCCGCGGACGTTCCGAGGCGATGCCCGTTTCCTTCTCGACAATCGAGGCCAGGGTCATGGCCTCGTCCTTGGTCGAGAACGGCAGGCCCTTCTGACGTTGCGGCCACAGCTCGTCCAGAAGCTGGTCGCGGTCGTCCATCATCCGCTGCAGGACAGCGGAGCGATCCTCGCCGCGCTCGACCTGATAGGTCTCGGGCAGAACCGCGCCTTCCGGCGGGGTCGGCGCGACACCGGTCAGGACCGGCGAGCGCATCAGGATGTCGACAGCCATGTCCGAGGTCACGCCCTCGGGGATGGTCACGAAGTGGCGGACCACCCTGCCCTTGCGGATCGCTTCCAGAACCTGCGCCATCGAGGCCCGGCTCTTGAACTCGTATTCGCCGGCCTTCAGCGAGCGCGCCGCGCCGGTGATCTGGGCGGCCGTCATGAAGATCGACGAGGAGCGGATCACGCCGCCGCTCTCAAGACTGGACGCGATCTCGGGCACGCTGGCGCCCCGGCGCAAAACCACCGAGGTGACGTCACCGCTCTTGGCCGCCGGCCCGGGGCCCTGATAGAGCCAGATCGCGCCGAACACGAAGACCATGCCGATGACGACCAGGGTGGCGCCAGCGGCGAAGATCATCGCGGTCAGGCGGCGTCCGATCGACGCCGACTCGCGTTTGCGGGCTTTGCGGGGCGGAGCGGCTTTGCGGCTCACGAGATTTTACGGAACACGACGGAGGCGTTGGTGCCGCCGAAGCCAAAGCTGTTGGAGACGGCGACGTCGATCTTCATCGGCACGGCCTTGTTGGGCGCCAGGTTCATGGCGACGTCGACATTGGGGTTGTCGAGATTGATGGTCGGCGGCGCGATCTGGTCGCGGATCGCCAGGATCGAGAAGATGCCCTCGATGGCGCCGGCCGCGCCCAGCAGGTGGCCGGTCATCGACTTGGTCGACGACATCACCACGTTCTTGGCGTGATCGCCCAGGAAGCGCTCGACGGCCTTGGCCTCGATGCCGTCGGCCATGGTCGAGGTGCCGTGGGCGTTGACGTAATCAATGTCCGAAGGCTGCAGGCCAGCGTCCTTCACGGCCGCCGACAGGGCCCGGAAGCCGCCGTCGCCGTCCTCGGACGGGGCGGTGATGTGATAGGCGTCGCCCGACAGGCCATAGCCGACGACCTCGGCATAGATCTTGGCGCCGCGCGCCTTGGCGTGCTCGTACTCTTCCAGGACCAAGGCGCCGGCGCCCTCGCCCATCACGAAGCCGTCGCGGTCCTGGTCATAGGGACGCGAGGCCTTCTCCGGAGTGTCGTTGAAGTCGGTCGAGACGGCGCGGCAGGCGATGAAGCCGGCGATGCCGACCTTGCAGACGGCGGCTTCGGCGCCGCCGGCCACCATCACGTCGGCGTCGCCGTACTTGATCAGGCGGGCGGCGTCGCCGATGGCGTGGGCGCCCGTGGCGCAGGCCGTGACTACCGAGTGGTTGGGGCCCTTGAAGCCGTAGCGGATCGAGACCTGGCCCGAGATCAGATTGATCAGGGCCGAAGAAATGAAGAACGGGCTGACCTTGCGCGGGCCCCTGGCCTCGAGCTCAATGGCGGTCTCGGCGATCGTGGACAGCCCCCCGATGCCCGAGCCCATGATCACGCCCGTGCGGTATTTGTCTTCCTCGGTTTCCGGGACCCAACCCGAATCCTTCACGGCTTCGTCGGCGGCGGCGACGCCGTAGAGAATGAAATTGTCGACCCGCTTCTGGTCGCGCGGGCTCATGGTCAGGTCGGGATTGAACGCGCCTTCCACGTCAGGCCCGCCGCCACCGCGTCCATCGACGCGCGGAACCTCACAGGCGACCTTGCAGGCGTAGTCAGTCGGATCGAAGGCCGAGATCCGGTTTGCGCCGGACTTGCCAGCAAGGATGTTCTTCCAGGACACCTCGACGCCATGCCCCAACGGGGTCAGCAGGCCAAGACCGGTGACAACAACTCTACGCATGGATCACTCCCAACCTTCGTACCGCGTACATATGGGACTTGCGGACGAATCCGACGCCCCCTCCGGCCGCGACTCTCGGCCACATACGAAAACCGCCGCGCGCACGATGGCAAGAGCCCGTGCTGCGCGGCGGTGATAGTCTGTTCGCCTCAAAAGCGAACCTGACGCCCTTAGGCGCCCGTCTTTTCCGTGATGAACTTCACAGCGTCGCCGACCGTCTGGATGTGCTCGGCGGCGTCGTCCGGAATTTCGATGTCGAACTCTTCTTCGAACGCCATCACCAGCTCGACGTTGTCGAGGCTGTCGGCACCCAGGTCATCGATGAAGCTGGCCTTCTCCGTGACCTTCTCGGGATCGGCATCCAGGTGCTCGATGACGATCTTACGCACGCGCTCGAGAATGTCGGACATTCTGTTAGTCCCTCAGTTTTGAATCTGTTGTCCGCCAACGGTTTGGCCAAGGCCTTTCCATTCACGGGGATTGTCGGCCTCCGCCTATCACGTTCCTTTTCGGGTGACCAGCGGGTCCCCCGTCAAGAAACATGGCGGGGCTAGATCATGGCCATACCGCCGTTCACGTGCAAGGTCTGACCGGTCACATAGGCGCCCTGGTCGCTGGCCAGGTAAACGCAGGCTGCGGCGATATCGCTGCCTTCGCCAAGGCGACCCGCCGGGATGCCCGACAGGATGCCGGCCTTCTGGGCGTCGGTCAGGGCGTCGGTCATCGGGCTGGCGATGAAGCCGGGCGCGACACAGTTGACCGTGACGTTGCGGCTGGCCAGTTCCTGGGCCAAGGCCTTGGAAAACCCGATCATTCCGGCCTTTGAAGCCGCATAGTTGGTCTGTCCGGCATTGCCGGTCACGCCCACAACCGAGGTGATGCCGATGATGCGGCCCGAGCGGCGCTTCATCATCCCTTTGGCGGCTGCACGAGCCAGGCGGAAGTAGCCCTCCAGGTTCACCTTGATGACGGTGTCCCAGTCCTCGTCCTTCATCCGCACGATAAGGCCGTCGCGGGTGATGCCGGCATTGGCGATGACGATATCCAGCGGCGCGCCGGCGGCTTCCTCGGCCTTGGCGACCAGACCGTCCACGGCCTGCGCATCCGATAGATTGGCCACCACGAATGAAGCGCGTTCGCCCAGTTGCGCCTTCAGCTCGGTCAGAGCTGATTCGCGGGTGCCCGAGAGCACGACATGGGCGCCTTGGGCATGCAGGGCCTTGGCGATAGCCCCGCCGATGCCGCCCGTGGCGCCGGTGACAAGGGCGGTCTTGCCGGTGAGATCGAACATTGGATTTCTCCCAATCTTGTCTGTCATCCCAGGCGAAGCGTAGCTCAGATCCGGGACTGCCGGACACGCCGGCATTTGTTGCGGCCCCGGGTCTGCGCGCTTCGCGCATGCCCGGGATGACAGTCGCTATAGCGACTTGGCGAAGGCTTCGATGTCGGCCGGGCTGTTGAGTGGCGTGGCTTCGGCGTCCGGAGCGATGCGCTTGGCCATGCCCGACAGAACCTTGCCGGCGCCCGCTTCGGCGAAGCGCGTGACGCCACCCTCTCCCGCCAGCCAGATCATGCTCTCGCGCCAACGGACGCGGCCAGTGACCTGTTCAATCAGCAGTCCGCGAATGACGTCGGGGTCGTGCACGGGACCGGCGGTGATGTTGGCCACCAGAGGCGCACGGGGCGAAACAATGGTGGTCGTGGCCAGAGCCTCGGCCATCTCATCGGCTGCAGGCCGCATCAGCGGGCAGTGAAAGGGGGCCGAGACGTTCAGCGGAATGGCGCGGGCGCCCAGTTCCTTGGCCTTCTCGATGGCCCTGTCGACTGCGGCCTTGTCGCCCGAAATCACCACGTTGCCGTTGTTGTTGTCATTGGCCACGACGCAGACGCCGACTTCCGAACCCGCAGCGGCGGCGGCTTCCGCGAGCGCCAGGTCGGTCTTTGGCCCGATCAGCGAGGCCATGGCGCCTTCACCCACCGGCACGGCGCGCTGCATGGCCTGACCGCGCAGCTTCAGCAGACGCGCGGTGTCGGACAGGGTGATCGCGCCGGCGGCGGCCAGGGCCGAATACTCGCCCAGGCTATGACCGGCGACGAAGGCGGCGCGGTCGATACCGATCCCGAATTCCTTTTCCAGAACGCGAGACACGGCCAGACTGACCGCCATCAGGGCGGGCTGGGCGTTCTCGGTAAGGGTCAGGTCGCTCTCCGGACCTTCCTTCATCAGGGCGAAAAGCTTCTGGCCCAGGGCGTCGTCAACTTCCTGGAAGACTTCTCGGGCTGCGGCGAAGGCCTGGGCGAGATCGGCGCCCATGCCGACCGACTGGCTGCCCTGACCGGGGAAAATGAAGGCGATGCTCATGGAAGCCCGCTCCGTTCTAGAGATTCAATACCGTATTGGGGCCGGAGGGTTAGGGGAAAGGCCCCTGTCCGGCAAGTGCGCGGCTCCGGCGACCATGGCTTGTATTCCATCGTCAGGCGTCCAAATTGCCCCCTGCACCGTAGCTCGGGCGATGAACCATCGATGGAGTTTTCAATGAACCGCCTGACCGCCGGCCTCGCGGCCATTGCAGTGCTCTCCGCCACGCCCGCTCTGGCCGCCCTGAAGCCGGGCGACAAGGCCCCCGACTTCACCGCCTCGGCCGCCCTGGCCGGCGCCGACTACAGCTTCACCCTGTCCAAGGCCCTGAAGAAGGGCCCGGTGGTGCTCTACTTCTTCCCGGCCGCCTATACCGCCGGCTGCACCGCCGAGGCGCATGAGTTCGCGGAAGCGACACCCGACTTCGAAAAGATGGGCGCGACGGTGATCGGCGTGACCGCCGGCAATGTCGACAAGATCAAGGCCTTCTCCAAGGAGCACTGCCGCGACAAGTTCGCCGTGGCCGCCGCGCCGGACGGACTGATCAAGGCCTATGACGTATCGTTGCCGATGCCGGGCGGCTGGTCCAACCGCACCTCGTACGTCATCGCGCCCGACGGCAAGATCCTGATGGCCTATACCGACGGCAACTTCGTCGGCCATGTCACCAAGACCATGGACGCGGTGAAGGCCTACAAGGCCAAGAAGTAGCAAGGCCTTTTCAATTCCGACCAGTCTCGCGGCTTGCAAGCCGCGAGACCTGCAGAAAAGGATCGGGCATGACCGATCCCGCCCAAATTCCGTTCGCCGCCCTCGAAATCGGGGTCCGGGGCATCGCCGTCGGCGCCTTTGCCGCGACAGCCGTCGCCCTCGGCGCTAGCCGGAAAATGACCCCGACCCGCTGGGTCGGTGTTCTGATGATGGCCTGCGCCATTGCCCACGTCGTCGACGGCCATTTCTACTACACCCTAAGCCGGCACTACGACCTTGTGACCTGGGCCCTGTCAGCGTCGGCGGCCGGCGTCTTCTGGCTGTTTTGCTCGGTGCTTTTCGAGGATGAACCGTCGATCCCGCTCTGGCGCTTCTCCGTCCCCGGGGCCGTCCTAGCCCTTTGGGCGGCTGGCGCGCTTTTGCCTACGTCTCCCGCGCGCGCAGCCGCATGGTGGCTGTTCGCCGCCTTCTCGGTGGGCATCCATTGTCACATCCTGCTGACAGCCTGGCGGGGCTGGCGCATCGATCTGGTTGAGCGTCGCCGTCGTCTTCGTGCGCCTCTCGCCGCCGCTGCAACCGGCTACATGTTTATCCAGAACCTCTGTGATTTCAGCTTCGGACACGGGCCGGTGCTGCCCAGCCTGGTTCAGGCCCTGTCTCTCGCCGCCCTCGGGATAGGGTCAGCCCTGGCGCTGTTGCGCGCCGAGCCCATGCTCGTGCAGGCGGCCGTGGCATCCGACGCCGCGCCCACGCCCAAGCCTGCTGAAGCGCTTGATCTGACGCCCGCCGACCGGCTTGTTCTGACGCGCCTGGAAAAGGCCATGACCGAGAACGAAGTCTGGCGCGGCGAGGACCTGTCGATCGGCGCCCTGGCCGCTCTGGTCGGTGCGCCTGAGCATCGCCTGCGCAAGCTGATCAACGGCGTGCTGGGCCATCGCAATTTCGCCGACTATGTCAACGGCCGGCGGATCGAGGCGGCCAAGGTCGCGCTCGCCGATCCGGAACAGGCCCTGAAGTCGGTCTCGACCATCGCCTATGAGCTGGGCTTTGGCTCTCTGGGCCCCTTCAACCGTGCGTTCCGGGCCGTCGTCGGCGTTCCACCTACCGCCTGGCGTCAAGAGGCGACGCCAGCCCTGCCGCATCTGCGACTGGTCGAAACCGCGCAAGCCGCATCGAAAGCCGACAAACGCGCCTGATTTCGAGAACGGCGCGACCTGTCGCTCCGCAACAGGCTCCCTGGCTAAGTTCATCCCCCAAGGAGCCACCAATGCTCGATGCCCTACTCCCCTTCGCCCACAACTGGCTGATCGCCATGCAGGCCGATGTCACCCGCTACGTCCTGTTTTCGGTCGGCGTCTGGCTGATCCTTTGGGTCGTGCTGGCCCGCACCCTGGCCGGACGCAAGATCCGCGATACGCGGCCGCCAGCCCGCCAGCTTGTCCTTGAGTTCCTGATCTCGATCCGCTCGATCATGATCTTCTCGACGATGGGGCTGCTGACCTTCGGACTGTTCCGCGCCGGCCTGATGCAGGGCCCTTTCATCGCGCGCGAACTGGGGCCGATCTGGTTCTGGGCCAGTCTGGTCCTGATGATCATCGGCCACGACGCCTGGTTCTACTGGACCCATCGCCTGATCCATGACCGGCGGCTGTTTCGCGTCTTCCACCGGCGGCATCACCGCTCGAACAACCCCTCGCCCTTCACCGCCTACAGCTTCGATCTGGGCGAGGCCGTGATCGCCGCGCTGTTCGTGCCGCTGTGGATGCTGATCGTCCCGACCCAGTGGCCAGTCATCGGGCTGTTTGTGCTGCACCAGATCGCCCGCAACACCATCGGCCACAGCGGCTACGAGCTGTTCCCGGCCCGCAAGGACGGCCGCCCGCTGCTGCCCTGGCTGACCAGCGTGACGCACCATGACCTTCACCACGCGCAGGCAGGCTACAACTACGGGCTCTATTTCACCTGGTGGGATCGCTGGATGGGCACCGAGCACCCGGACTATCTGACGAGGTTCGCCGCCGTGACCGCGAAACAGCGGCGGGTTACCAGCTCGCCTTCACCAGCTTGATCATGAAGCGGCTGTCCTGGACCCGCCACTCCTCGTGGGTGGCGGCGGCCCGCAGGCTGACGGTGAACTCGGCGGGGATGTCGAACGGACGGGTGAAGCTGAGATCGACGCCCTCGTCGCCCATCGAGCCGCCGCCGACGGCGATGGACCCGATCGGCTTGCCGTCCAGGGTAAGGGCCGAGCGCACATTGGCCCGCGCCACCGGGATCTGGCCCGGGACGGCGATGACCTGGCTGGCGTTCATGTCCATCGAGACGCTGACATAGTTGGCGCGCGGCAGGACGCCGAAACCAAACATCTTCGACATCGAGGAGCGCAGCCTGGCCTCGCGGTCGTTCCACGAGGCGCCGAGGGCCAGGGAGCGCTTGCCGGTCCGCGCCTCGTCGGGCTTCTGGCTTAGGTTCAGATCCAGGTCATAGGTCGGGCTTTCCAGCGTGCCCGCGACCCTGGCGGTGAATCTGGCGCTCTCGGTGTCGGTGGAAAGATCCAGCGGCAGGGCGGCCGAATAGCCGGTGAAGCGGCCGTCATTCGCCGAAACCGACAGGTCAGGCTTCTGAATCGCCTGGGCCGCGGCTGGAGCGGCGAGACTCGCCGACAGCGCAAAGGCCCCGAGGGCGCTGATGACAGCGCTAGACTTCATGCTCTGCTTCCTAGCACAAGCTATCCTTGCGGCAAGGTGAAGCTGGCCGCTTGGCCCGCAGGTTTCGCCACGGCCTCGCGAATGTCGAAAAATGCGGCGGAGCAAAGCAATCTTGCTTCTCCCCGCCTTCTCCTGTAGTAGCGCGCGTTCTCACGGATGGCGGTCTTTGGCGCAGCCCTCACGGGTACGGGATTTCCCGCTCGGCGCTCTGGAACCATCGTGGTCGTCGGACTTCCGCCGCCGACCGCGCCGCTGTCCAAACCGGAAGAAGGAAAACATGGCGTTCTACGAACACGTGGTCATCGCGCGGCAGGATATCTCGCCGCAACAGGCCGAAGCTCTGAACGAGCAAATCAAAGCCCTGATCGAAGAAGGCGGCGGTCACATCGCCAAGATCGAATACTGGGGCCTGCGTAACCTCACCTATCGCATCAAGAAGAACCGCAAGGGCCACTATTCCCTGCTCGCCATCGACGCTCCGGCGCCGGCGGTCAAGGAAGTCGAGCGCCAGCTGCTGATCAATGAAGACGTTCTGCGCTTCATGACCATCCGCGTGGAAGAGCTGGACCTGGAACTGTCGCCGGTTCTGGCCCGTCGTGACCGCGAACGCAGCGAGCGCCCCGAGCGTTCGGACCGTCCGCGCGACGAATTCGCGGCCGCGTAAGGGAGAAGAGAGATCATGACCGATACCACTGCTCCCGAAGCCGGCGCTGGCGCGCCCGCCGCTGGCGGCGCCCGCCGCCCGTTCTTCCGCCGCCGCAAGGTGTGCCCGTTCTCCGGCGCCAACGCCCCGAAGATCGACTACAAGGACGTCAAGCTCCTGCAGCGCTACGTTTCCGAGCGCGGCAAGATCGTGCCGTCGCGCATCACCGCGGTGTCGGCCAAGAAGCAACGCGAACTGGCCAAGGCCATCAAGCGCGCCCGCTTCCTGGCTCTGCTCCCCTACGTCGTGAAGTAAGGGAGACACCACGATGAAAGTCATTCTGCTCGAACGCGTTGAAGGCACTGGCGTCCTCGGCGAGGTTGTCACCGTGAAGGACGGCTTTGCCCGTAACTTCCTGCTGCCGCGCCACAAGGCCCTTCGCGCCAACGCCGCCAACATGAAGTCCTTCGAAGTTCAGCGTGCTGAAATCGAAGTGCGCAACGTCAAGAACCGCGAAGCCGCCGGCGCTGTCGGCGAGACCCTCGACGGCACGCAATACGTGATGATCCGTCAGGCTGGCGAAAGTGGCCAGTTGTACGGTTCGGTCGCGGGTCGCGACGTCGCCGACGCCATCAAGGCTGAAGGCGGCAAGGTCGATCGCTCGATGATCGTCCTGGACAAGCCCATCAAGAATCTGGGCGTCCATGAAGTGAAGGTGAAGCTGCACGCCGAGGTGACCGTTACGATCACCCTCAACATCGCGCGCAGCGCCGACGAAGCCGAGCGCCAGTCGCGCGGTGAAGATGTCGTCGCCGCTCAATTCGAAGAAGACCGCGCGGCTGACGCCGAAGCGGCCTCGGACATGGCCGCCGGTGGCGCCGGTTCGTTCGAAGGCGACCACTACGAGTCCTGATCCTTCTCGGATCGGTGATCTATCGAGAAACGGCGCGGAGCAATCCGCGCCGTTTTTTTCTGCGTGGCAACCAAGAAATGTTCAACTTGTAGGCGCCCGTTTGTGCGCCCATGTTCTTCTCGCGAGGCGACAAGCCTCCGTGCCCGGACAGACCGATCATCAAATCGGCCCCCGGGGAAACCATGAGGGGAATACACATGAGCTTTAGAACCCTGCTGTTCACCGCAGCGTCTGTCGCTGCGATCGCCGGTTCCGCCCAAGCCCAGTCCACGGCGACCGAAGACGCCGCCAATCTCGAGCAGGTGGTGGTCACCGGCACCCGCACGGCCGGCCGCACGCGACTCGACACCATCGCCCCCGTCGACATCGTCAGCGAAAAGGCCCTGACCCGCACCGGCACGACAGAGTTGGCCCAGTCGCTGTCGACCCTGGCGCCGTCCATCAACTTCCCGCGGCCCGCCATTACCGACGGCACCGACCACATCCGTCCCGCCACTCTGCGCGGACTGTCGCCTGACCAGACTCTGGTACTCGTCAACGGCACGCGCCGCCACGCCACCGCGCTGGTCAACGTCAACGGCTCGATCGGTCGCGGCTCGGCTGCGGTTGACCTGAACGCCATCCCGACCATCGCGCTCAACCGCGTCGAGGTGCTGCGCGATGGAGCCTCGGCCCAGTACGGATCCGACGCCATCGCCGGCGTAATCAACCTGCGTCTTCGCGAAGCCCGCAGCGGCGGCGGCGCGATCGCCACCTACGGCCGGTACGACACCGAGGTGAAGACCGCGCGCAATACAGATGGTCGCGACGAAAAAGACGGCCAGACGGTGACCTTACAGGCCTGGCAGGGCCTGCCCCTGGGTCCGGAAGGCTTCCTGACCATTTCGGCCGAGTATCGGGACCGCAACCCGACCAGCCGCGGCGACATCGACGTTCGCGTCACTCCCGCCCGGGTCACCTCCCGCTATGGCGACGCTGAAGTCACCGACAAGACGATCTATTTCAACGCTGGCCTACCGGTCAGCGAGACATGGGACGCCTATGGATGGGCCGGCTACCAGGCGCGCGAGGGCGCCAGCGCCGCGTTCCCGCGCATTGTCGGCGACGCCCGCCAGGTTCCGGTCGCTTCAATCTATCCCAACGGCTTCCTGCCGCTCATCGCCAGCGACATCACCGACACCACGGCCGCCGCAGGCCTGCGTGGCGAACTCGGCGGCTTCAAGCTCGACCTCAATGTCGCCTACGGCAAGAACAAGATCGACTACCGCACCGAAAGCTCGGCCAACGCCTCCTATGGCGCCGCCAGCCAGACCAGCTTCAACTCCGGTGGCATGAGCTACGACCAGACCGTCGTCGGCCTGGACGTCTCACGCGGCGTAGACATCGGCGCCTATGAGCCGCTGAACGTCGCCTTCGGCGCCGAAGCGCGCTGGGAGGGCTATTCGATCCGGGCTGGCGAGCCGACGTCCTACAATCGCGGACCGCTCACCTCGTCGGCAGCCGGCGCGCAGGGCTTCCCCGGCTTCCAACCGTCCAACGTGCTGTCCAAGGACCGCAACAATGTGGGCGTCTATCTCGACCTGGAATCGCGTCTGACCGAGCGCTTCACCGCTTCGGCTGCTCTTCGCTACGAGGACTATTCCGACTTCGGCGCGACCACTACGGGCAAGCTGGCCGCGCGCTTTGAACTGGCCGATGGTCTTGCTGTTCGCGGCGCGGCCTCGACGGGCTTCCGGGCCCCGGCCCTGCAGCAGCAGTTCTTCACCACCACCTCGACCAACTTCATCATCATCAACGGCGTCTCGACCCCGGTCGAGGTCGGCACTTTCCCGGCCACCAGCGCCGTGGCCAAGGTGCTGGGCGCCAAGCCGCTGGAAGCCGAGAAATCGACCAACTACTCGCTCGGCCTAGTCTTCCACAAAGGCCCGTTCGAAGTGACGGTCGACGCCTACCGGATCAATATCGACAACCGCATCGTGCTGTCGGAGAACATCCAGGGCTCGGCCACCGGGACCCCGACGCAGCAGACGATCAACAACCTGCTGCGGCCCTTCAATGTTACGGCCGCCCGCTTCTTCATCAACGGCGTCGAAACCGAGACCCAGGGCATCGACGTGGTCGCGCGCTACCGGCTGGATGCTGACGAAGGCGGCGTTTTCGATCTGACAGCGGCCGCGAACTTCAATGAAACCGACGTCACCAGGATCCCGACGACCAATGCCCTGTCGTCCCTGCCGGTGCCGCCGACCCTGTTTGCCCGCGCCAACGTCCTGACGTTTGAGGAAGGCACCCCCAAGTCCAAGGTCACCCTGGCCGGCGACTGGGCCAAGGACAAATGGGGCGCCAGCCTGAAGACCACCTTCTATGGCTCGGTCCTGTCGCCCAACAACGACGCTACGGGAGCCTTCGATGTGAGGACGGGCGACAAGGCGGTCGTCGATCTTGAGGCGCGTTACGGCTTCACCGAGCACGTCACTCTGGCGGTCGGGGCCAACAACATGTTCGACGAATACCCCAACCGCACGCCGGTGACGGTCAACACGACCAACGCCACCGCTTTCACATCCTTCTCGCCGTTCGGCTTCAACGGGCGGTTCCTCTACACCCGCCTGAGCATCAACTGGTAGGCTGACCATCGGTCATCCTGGAAAGGCGCGGAGAGCGATCTCCGCGCCTTTTTCTTAGGCGGGTTTCTTGCTCTGAGCGGGCCTGGAACATACACAAAACATCCCCGTTCATCTTGTCCGTGCGTCCACACGACGCGCGCACGAAAAAGGCCCGCGCGTTAACCTGCGACGATGTCTCTCGTCCCCGCTCTCGACCTTCGTCCGCCCCACGCGGACATCACCATCGCCGTCGCGCCTCACAACCTGGAAGCCGAGCAGGCGCTGCTGGGCGTGCTGCTGTACGACAACGCGGCCTATGAGCGGCTGACCGACGCCCTGAACGGCCGCCACTTTTATGAGCCCTTCCATCAGCGGCTGTTCCAGTCGATCGAGACCCATATCCGCAAGGGCCAGCTGGCCGAGCCGATCCTGCTGGCCGACGAATTCAAGAAGGACCCGGCGTTCGAGGAACTGGGTGGCCTGCGCTACCTGGCAGATCTGGTCGACCGCGCGCCGCCGGCCGCCAATGTCGGCGACTATGCCCGAGCCGTGTTCGACTTGGCCCTTCGCCGTGACCTGATCCGCATCGGCGGAGAGATATCGACCGCCGCCCACGGCGGCGGCGACGAGATCCGCCCGGCCCGCGACCAGATCGAGTCAGCGGAACAGCAGCTCTATACCCTGGCCGAAAGCGGCACGGCCTCGTCCGGTTTCGTCACCTTCGGCGACGCCCTGCGCGGCGCCGTCGAGATGACGGCTGAAGCCTACAGCCGCGATGGCGGCATGTCGGGCGTCGCCACCGAGCTGACCGACCTCGATCAGAAGGTCGGCGGGCTGCACCCCTCCGACCTGATCGTGCTGGCCGGTCGCCCGTCGATGGGCAAGACCGCCCTGGCCACCAACATCGCCTTCAATATTGCCCGCAAGTACGCCTACGAGATCCAGCCGGACGGCACCAAGAAGACCGTCCAGGGCGGCGTCGTGGCCTTCTACTCGCTGGAAATGAGCGCCGAACAGCTCGCTCTGCGTATGCTGGCCGACGCCTCGGGCGTTTCAGGCGACCGCCTCCGCAAGGGCGAGATCGACGCCTCGGAGTTTGGCCGGGTCCGCGATGCGGCCATGGAGCTGCAGGAAGCGCCCCTCTATATCGACGCCACCGGTGGTATCTCGATCGCCAAGCTGACAGCCCGGGCGCGGCGCCTGAAGCGTCAGGTTGGCCTGGACCTGGTGGTTGTCGACTATCTGCAGCTGGTCACGGGCTCGGACCTTGGCTCCAACGCCAACCGCGTTCAGGAAGTCAGCCAGATCACCATGGGCCTCAAATCCCTGGCCAAGGAACTGGGCTGTCCGGTGATCGCCCTGTCGCAGCTGTCGCGTCAGGTCGAGCAGCGCGAGGACAAGCGGCCCCAGTTGTCCGACCTTCGCGAATCCGGCTCGATCGAGCAGGATGCCGACATGGTCTGGTTCGTCTATCGCGAAAGCTACTATGTCGGCCGGGCCGAACCGCGCGAAGGCACGCCCGAGCACCTGACCTGGCAGGAAGACATGGACCGCCTGCAAGGCCTGGCCGAGGTGATCATCGCCAAGCAGCGTCACGGCCCCATCGGCACCGTGCGCCTGTCGTTCAACAGCGACACCACCCGCTTTGGCAATCTGGCCCGCGATCACTATTTCGCCCAGGCGCGGAATATTCCGTCGGACGAGTAGGCGCTGGTTTGACCTGAGACGCCGCATCGGGCGAGGGTCATCCGCCCGCCCTCCGGATCGACGAGTCGCCCGTGGATTTCAGCCCCCTGCCCGTCTCCAGCCTGATCGGCGCCTTCCTGCTGGCCTTTCCGGCCCTGTTCTCGATCGTCAATCCGGTCGGGGCCTCGTTGATTTTCGACCAGGCGATGGGCGGTCGGGGTCAGGACGAGCGTCGCAAGCTGGCCCGCAGCATCGGCTTCTATTCCTTCCTGGTGCTGCTGGGGTCGCTGCTGCTGGGTGGCTATATCCTCAACTTCTTCGGCGTCAGCCTGGGCGCCCTGCGGGTGGCCGGCGGCCTAGTAGTGGCGATCCGCGCCTGGGGCCTGCTGATGGATCCGCAGGAGCATGAAGACCGCAAGACCAGCGACACCGAACCGGCCAAGCGTCAGGAAGACATCGCCTTCTTCCCCATGACCATGCCGTTCACGACAGGGCCCGGCTCGATCTCGGTGGCGATCGCCCTATCCTCGCAGCGCCCCACCCAGGGCAGCGCCGTGGCCTTCTTCCTGGGCGCGGGACTGGCGGCAGCGGGGGTGGCGATCCTGGTCTGGTTGCTCTATCGCGCCTCGGGCCGCGTCACGCGTCTGCTGGGCCAGTCCGGCGCCCGGGTGCTGTCGCGGCTGGTGGCGTTCCTGCTGCTGTGCATCGGGGTGCAGATCACCGCCTCTGGCTTCGAGAACCTGGTCTCGGTGTTCCTGGCGAGCCATCCCGGCGCGTTCTAGCTGGAAAAGCCCGGCCGGCTCCGCTACGCCCTGACGCGCCGCTTCCCTGATTGCCGAGCCCTCGTGACCGATCCTTCCGACAGCCGCCTGACGATCGACCTCGAGGCTCTGGCCGCCAATTATCGCGCCCTGCGAGACGCCGCCTGCGGCGCGGAGGTCGCCCCGGCGGTGAAGGCCGACGGCTACGGTGTCGGCGCTTCGATCGTCGCTGACCGTCTGTGGGACGAAGGCGCGCGCAGTTTCTACACCGCCCGCCTCTCCGAGGGCTTGGCCCTGCGCCAGAGCCTGGGCGACCGCGACGCGGCCATACACGTTCTGGATGGCGTCACGCCGGGCTCGGCCGCCGCGATGGAGGCGGCGCGCCTGACGCCGACGCTTAACAGCCTGCCGCAGATCGAGGCCTGGAACAGCCACGCGCGCGGCGGGCGGCTGTCCGCAACGCTGCATGTCGACACCGGCATGAACCGTCTGGGCCTGCGCCTGGAAGAGGTCCGCGTCCTGCTGGGCGCCATGGACCGGCTCAAGCATGTCGAGATCACCCAGGTGATGAGCCACCTGGCCTGCGCCAACGCGCCGGATCATCCGCTGAACGTGAGGCAGTTGGAGCGCTTCCACGAAGCGACGACCCTGTTCCCGAACGCACGTCGCAGCCTGGCCAATTCGGCGGGCATCTTCCTGGGCGGCGCCTACTGCTTCGACCAGGTCCGCCCCGGCGTCAGCCTCTATGGCGGCGGCCCCCGCGATGTCCCCGACGCGCGGATCAAGGCCGTGGTCACCCTGGAGGCCCCGATCCTCCAGACACGCAACGTGCCGCGCGGCGAAAGCATTGGCTATGGCGCGACCTATACGGCGACCGACAACACCCGCGTCGCCATCCTGGGGGCCGGCTATGCCGACGGCGTGCCGCGTTCGGCCCATCCCCACGGCGCTGTATGGTTCGACGGCCGACGCCGTCCGATGCTGGGCCGGGTCTCCATGGACCTGATCGCCGTCGACATCACCGACTGCGACGCCGCCCGCCCCGGCGCGATGATGCAGATCATTGGCCCTGACCTGCCCGTTGACGACGCGGCGGCGGCGGCGGGCACTACGGCCTATGAGCTGCTGACAAGGATCGCGCCCAGGGCCCACCGGGTGATCGTCTAAACCCACGTCCGCCTTTGGCGCACGGCCCCGTCACCCTGTAGTCTCCTCCCATCCGAGAATCAGGAGCTTCCATGGCCCGTGACGGCGCCGTCTACGCCTGCCAGTCTTGCGGCGCGGTCCAGACCAAGTGGTCGGGACAATGCCCGGCCTGCCAATCCTGGAATACCCTGGCCGAAGAAGTTGGCGCGCGAGCGCCGGGCGCGCTTTCCGTCACCAAGGCCACCCGCACGCGCGGCCTGCAGTTCACCGATCTGGAAAGCGACACCCCCGCCCCGCCTCGCATCATCACCGGGGTCGACGAGTTCGACCGCGTCTGTGGCGGCGGGGTGGTGCCCGGTTCGGCCATCCTGATCGGCGGCGACCCCGGCGTGGGGAAATCTACCCTGTTGCTGGAGGTGGTGGCCCGGGCCTCAATGAAGGGCGTGTCCTGCGCCTACATCTCCGGTGAGGAGGCCGTGGCGCAGATCCGCGGGCGCGCCCAACGGATGGGCTTCGAGAAGGCGCCGGTGAAACTGGCGGCCGAGAGCAGCCTGCGCGACATCCTCGACGGCCTGAAACGCGACAATTTCGACCTGGTGGTCATCGACTCGATCCAGACCATGTGGAGCGACGCCCACGAGGCGGGTCCCGGCACGGTCACCCAGGTCCGCGCCTGCGCCCAGGAACTGGTGCGCCTGGCCAAGAAGAAGGGCGTGGCGATCCTGATGGTCGGCCACGTCACCAAGGATGGCCAGATCGCCGGTCCGCGCGTGGTCGAGCACCTGGTCGACGCCGTGCTCTCGTTCGAGGGCGAGCGCGGCTACCCGTTCCGCATTCTGCGCGGCGCCAAGAACCGCTTCGGGGCCACCGACGAGATCGGCGTCTTCGAGATGGGTGATGTCGGCCTGCGCGAGGTCAAGAACCCCTCGGCCCTGTTCCTCAACGAGGGCGGCGAGCGCGCCGCCGGCGCAGCGGTCTTCGCCGGTATCGAGGGTTCGCGGCCCGTCCTGGTGGAATTCCAGGCCCTGGTGTCGCCCTCCGCCTACGGAACGCCGCGTCGGGCCGTCGTGGGCTGGGACTCAGGGCGCCTCGCCATGGTGCTCGCCGTACTTGAATCGCGGTGCGGCCTTGGTTTTGGCGACAAGGACGTCTATCTGAACGTCGCTGGCGGCCTGCGCATTACAGAGCCGGCGGCGGATCTCGCGGCGGCGGCGGCCCTGGCCTCTTCAGCCCTCGATATCGCCCTGCCCCAGGACTGCGTCGTGTTCGGCGAAGTCAGCCTGTCGGGCGAGGTGCGGCCGGTCAGCCGGATGGAGACACGTTTGAAGGAAGCCGCAAAACTGGGGTTTGGCCGGGCGCTATCATCGCTTTCCGGCCTGCCTGAAGGCGGTGGCTCCTTGCCAGTGGCGGGGGTCGCGCGGCTCGCCGACGCCGTGCGCCGCATCGGCGACGAGATCTGGGGCCAGCTGACGTGACTCCTTTCGACATCATCGCCGGCCTGCTGCTGATCACCTCCAGTTCGATCGGCTTTGCGCGCGGCGCGTCGCGCGAGCTGACCTCGGCCCTGTCGTTCATTTTCGCCGCCGCCATCGCCCTGTTTGGCCTGCGCATGAGCGGTCCGATCTTTCGCGACCTCATGGACCCCGACTGGGCGGCCACGGCCTGCGCCCTGCTGCTGGTCTTCGTGGTCGCGTTCGTGATCCTGCGCTTCATCGGCGGACAGCTGACCGCCGGCCTGCATGAAAGCTCTCTGGGCCTGCTGGACCGCGTGGTCGGCGCCGGCTTTGGCCTGATGCGCGCCCTGGTGATCCTGGGCGTCTTCAACATGCTGTTCCACATGGCCACACCGGCGGACCGCGTGCCGGCCTGGGTCGAGCGCTCGATCTTCTATCCCCTGTCCGCCGCCAGCGCCAAGGTGCTGAAAGTGTTCGCCCCCAAGGGTGGCGAACTGGCGGGCAAGCTGGGCCCGGCCATCGAGGGCGCAGTGCGGGGGAGCAGCGACAATCCGTCGGACGGCAAATCCGGCGAAACAGACTATGATCAGAACCAGCGTCAGGACCTCGACGATCTGGTGGAGAAATCGCGATGAGCTTTATCGGCCAGTCGACCGATCGGTACTCCTCCGCCCCGTGGCGTGACCCCGAAGACGACACCCTGCGCCTCGAGTGCGGCGTGTTCGGCGTCTACGGTGTCCGCGACGCCGCCGCCATCACCGCCTTGGGCCTGCACGCTCTGCAGCACCGCGGTCAGGAAGCCTGCGGCATCGCCGCCTTCGACGGCCAGCGCTTTCATACCGAACGCCATATGGGCCATGTCGGTGACGCCTTTACCGGTAACGACCTGGTTCAGCGCCTGCCCGGCGGAATGGCCATCGGCCACACCCGCTATTCTACCGCCGGCGGCAGCGGCATCCGCAACGTCCAGCCGATGTTCGCCGATCTGGAAACCGGCGGCGTAGCCATCGCCCACAACGGCAATCTGACCAACTTCCTCAGCCTGCGCGAGCGCCTGGTCCAGGAAGGCGCGATCTTCCAGTCCACCAGCGACAGCGAGGTGATCCTTCACCTGATCGCCCGCTCGCGGAAGGCCCGCATCGTCGACCGCTTCATCGACGCCGTCGGCCAGATCGAGGGCGGTTACGCCCTGGTGGCCATCACCAACAAGAAGATGATCGGCGTCCGCGATCCGCTGGGCATCCGCCCGCTGGTGTTGGGCGACCTGGACGGCCAGCCGGTCCTGGCCTCCGAGACCTGCGCCCTGGACATGATCGGCGCCCGTTTCGTACGCGACATCGAGCACGGCGAGATGGTGGTCATCTCCGAAACCGGCGTGAAATCCCTCAAGCCCTTCAGCACCCTGGCCGCGCGCCCCTGCGTGTTCGAGTATGTCTATTTCGCCCGCCCTGACAGCGTGGTGAACGGCCGTTCGGTCTACGACGTGCGCAAGCGCATGGGCCAGCGGCTGGCGATCGAGACGGGCGTCGAGGCCGATGTCGTGGTCCCCGTCCCGGACAGCGGCGTTCCGGCCGCCATCGGCTATGCGCAGGAAAGTGGCCTGCCGTTCGATCTGGGCATCATCCGCAACCACTATGTGGGCCGCACTTTCATCCAGCCGACCCAAGGCGTTCGCGAACTGGGCGTTCGCATGAAGCACAGCCCCAACCGTGCTGTGCTGGAAGGCAAGCGCGTCATCCTGATCGACGACTCGATCGTGCGCGGCACCACCTCGCTAAAGATCGTTCGCATGGTCCGCGAAGCCGGCGCCACGGAAGTCCACCTCCGCTCGGCCAGCCCGCCGATCAAGTGGCCAGACTTCTACGGCATCGACATGCCCGAGCGCGAACAACTGCTGGCGGCCAACAAGTCGCTGGAAGAGATGGCGCGGTTTCTGGAAGTCGACAGCCTGGGCTTCCTGTCGGTCGACGGCCTGTACCAGGCGCTGGAAGCCGGCCCGCGCGATCCGGTGACACCGCAGTTTACCGACCACTATTTCACCGGCGACTATCCTACGCGCTTGACCGACCGCGAAGTCGCCGAGGGTCGCAACGAGGCCAACGACAAGCAGCTTTCGCTGCTCAGTGCGTAAGCCTCTTTGAAATGAATGGATTTTCCAAGCTTCTCGCGAAGCTGAAGATCGACGGCTACATCATCCTGCTGTTTGGCATGGTGGTGCTGGCTTCGATTGTTCCTGTGCGCGGCGAGGCGGCTTCCGTGCTCAGCGTCGTGGTCAAGCTGGCTATCGCGCTTCTGTTCTTCCTGCACGGCGCCAAGCTGTCGCGCGAGGCCGTGGTCGCCGGAGTCACCCACTGGCGGCTGCACCTGACCATACTGGCCTTCACCTACATCCTCTTCCCGATCCTGGGCCTTCTGGCCGCGAGGACCGGAATCCTGTCGCCCACCATGGCGGCGGGCATGGTGTTCCTGGCCTGCCTGCCGTCGACGGTTCAGTCGTCCATCGCTTTCACCTCGATCGCCCGGGGCAATGTCGCCGCTGCGGTCTGCGCGGCCTCGGCGTCCAACCTGCTGGGTATCTTCCTGACCCCCGTGCTGGTCAGCCTGCTGATGCACGCAGAGGCCGGCACGGGCGGCTGGAAGGCGATCCAGGACATCCTCATTCAGCTGCTCTTGCCCTTCGTCGCCGGCCAACTGGCCAGGCCGTGGGTGGGGCGCTGGATCGAGAAGCACAAGCAAATGGTCGGCTATGTCGACCGCGGCTCGATCCTGCTGGTCGTCTATTCGGCCTTCAGCGCCGCCGTGGTCGGCGGTCTGTGGAAGCGGGTCTCGCCGCTGGAGCTGGTACTGGTGCTGGCCGTCTGCAGCATACTGCTGACCGCCGTTCTGCTGGCCACCACCTTCGGGGCGCGCGCCCTGGGGTTCTCCAAGACCGACGAGATCGCCATCGTCTTCTGCGGCTCCAAGAAGAGCATGGCCACCGGCGTGCCCATGGCCGGCATCCTGTTTCCGGGCGCCACCGCCGGGGTTCTGGTGCTGCCCCTGATGATCTTCCACCAGATCCAGCTGATGGCCTGTTCGGTGATCGCCCAGCACTATGCCAAGCGTCCGGCCGATGACGTGACGGACGGGCTTCAAGAAGCCCCCGGCACCCGCTAAAAGCCCCCATGGATTCTTCAGCAAAACCGCTCGCGGGCCGTGTCGCCCTGGTCACCGGCGCGACGCGCGGCATCGGCGCGGCCATTGCCCTGGGCCTGGCGGAAGCCGGCGCGCATGTCGTGGCCCTCGGTCGCACCCAGGGGGCGCTCGAAGCCTTGGATGACAGCATCTTCGCCGCGACGGGCGAGCACGCCACGCTCGTGCCGCTGGACCTGCGCGAGGCCGACGGCCTGGACCAATTGGGCGCGGCCCTGCACCAGCGCTGGGGCAAGCTGGACATCCTGGTCGGCGCGGCCGGCGTGCTGGGCGCCCTCACCCCGGTGGGCCACCTCGACCCCAAGGGCTGGGACATGATCATGTCCACCAACCTGACGGCCAACTGGCGCCTGATCCGGGCGATGGACCCGCTGCTGCGCGCCTCCGACGCCGGCCGAGCCCTGTTCCTGACCAGCAGTGTCGCCAAGACCCACAGGGCGTTCTGGGGCGGCTACGCGGCCTCCAAGGCGGGCCTGGAAGCCATTGTCGACTGCTATGCCGACGAGATGGAAAACACACCGGTGCGCGCCCTGTGCGTCGATCCGGGCGCGATGCGCACCAAGATGCGCTCGGGCGCCTTCCCGGGCGAGGATCCGATGACGGTCCCCGCGCCCGAGACGATCGTCCCCTACATCATCGATCTGGTCCGTCCCGACCGAGAGCCACCCAAAGGCGTGGCGCGGTTCAAGGAACGCGGCCAGGAGTCGGCCAGCCTGGGCTGACCGCTCACGGCGCCAGATTCTGGACCCAGTGGGCGATGGTCATCCATGTCGCGCTGCCGCCGATAGGGACCGTCATGAGCTGTTGGAGCAGGATCACCGGCAGGCCGATCAGATAGGCAGGGTGCGGCCGTCCTCGGGTTCGCCAGTCGTAGATAATCGCTGCGACGACCAGCAGATCCACCGTCAGCCCAGGCGGAATGGAGACGAACACCGGCGGAGGCCCCACCGCGCCGGGAGGGCTGAACAGCACCTGAAACGGACGCGCCATGGCTGCCTGCATGGGCGGAATCATCGCCAGCACCATCAGGCGTTTATGTACTTCTGGCCTTTTGACATTGACGATGGCCGCCACGAACAGGCCGATGAAGAGCGCCAGCGCGCTCAACGAGACGATCGAGAACCGCCGCGCCGCATCACCCATGCCGATCGCATCGGCGACCTTCATCGAATTGATGGCGGCCAGCACGACCGTGAAGGCCATGCCCGTGGCGATGGCGACGCCGGCGACGCCCCAGGTCCGGTGGTCCAGCGTTCGACCGCTGGCCACCAGAGAGGTCTGGACCAGGAAAAACAGCGTCCAGGTGAAGAAGAACAGGCCATGCACGTGCAGGACGGGCGCACCCGCGAACGTCCCACTGGCTATCTTGGCCCAATAGGTCGGAATGAACCCGCCAAAGGCGATCAGAACGAACGCCAGCGCCATACAGACGTAGAAGCGACGCCCGCTCACGCGGGCTGCGCCTGTGGACAAGGCTACCATGGTGACCCCCCAGCATTCAGCCGGGGGTTAGCATGACACCGTTATGCGACTGCAGGCAACTGGTGGGACTATCGTCCCTTCGGCTTGCCCGGTCCCTTGTTGCCACGCACGATGCTTGAACCCGCGACGGGACGCTTGGGCCCCGAGGCAGCCTTGCCGCCGGCGGCCTTGAAGCCGACCTTGTAGCTTGGGGTGCTCGACACCTTCTTCTGGGCGCGCGGTCCCTGCTTCTTGACCGACTTGACGGCGCCCTTACCGGGCTCGGCGGCGGGCGCAGCGACGGCAGCGCTGGTGGTCTTGGCCTCAGCCTTTACGGACTTCTTGGGGCCTCTGACCGGCGCCTTCTCCGGAGGCGGCAGACCGGCTTCGGCTGCCGCCGCCGCCGCAGCCTCATCGGCGATGCGCTTGGACTTCTTGACCGTGTTGCGCGAGGCGCGGATGCGCTCCTCCTCACGTTCGCGGCGCTCGAACTCGCGCTTACCCCGGCCGCTGTGGCCCTTGGCCTCGCCATCGGCATAGGGGTTGGCGCCCGACTTGATGGTGATGCGCAAAGGCACCCCCGGCAGGTCGAAGCTCTCGCGCAGGGAGTTGATCAGATAGCGCCGATAGTGCTCGGGCATCTGGTCGGCGCGGGTCGAGAACAGCACGAAGGTCGGCGGACGCGCCTTGATCTGGGCCATGTACTTGGGCTTGACGCGCTTGCCGCTGACGGCGGGCGGCGGGTGCCTCTGCATGGCCATCTGCAGCCAGTCGTTCAGGTCGCGGGTCTTGACCTTGGTCGCCCAGTCCCTGTGGATCTTCATTACGGCCGGCATCAGCTTCTCGATGCCCTTGCCGGTCTCGCCCGACAACGCCACCACGGGCGCGCCGCGCAGCTGGGGCAGCATGCGCTCGGCGTGCTCGCGGAAATCCTTCAGCTGGGCGACAGGATCTTCGACCAGGTCCCACTTGGCCAGCACGAAGACCAGAGCCCGCCCTTCCCGCTCGGTCAGGTCGGCGATCTGCAGATCCTGGACCTCGAAGGGGTGGGTGGCGTCCATCACCAGCAGCACCACCTCGGCAAAGGTAACCGCACGGATCGAGTCCTGGGTGGAGAGCTTTTCCAGCTTCTCCTGCACCTTGGCCTTCTTGCGCAGGCCGGCGGTGTCGACCAGACGAACCTTGCGGCCGTCCCACAGCCAGTCGACCGAAATCGAGTCGCGTGTAATTCCGGCCTCTGGCCCCGTCAGCAGACGTTGCTCGCCGATCAGACGGTTGACCAGAGTGGACTTGCCAGCGTTCGGACGGCCAACGATGGCGATCCGGATCGGCTTGTCGTCGCTATCGTCTTCCTCGGAATACTGGTCCTCCGGAAAGGCCGCCAGCATGGCGGCGTACAGCTCGGCCATGCCTTCGCCATGCTCGCCCGAGATCGGGATCGGCTCGCCCAGCCCCAGCTTGTAGGCCTCGCCAATGCCCGACTGGCCGGCCTTACCCTCGGCCTTGTTGGCGGCGATGATCACCGGCTTGCCGCGACGACGCAGCAGAGTGGCGAACACCTCGTCCAGCGGGGTAACGCCCTCGCGGGCGTCATAGATGAACAGCGAGACGTCGGCTTCCTCGACGGCGAGTTCCGTCTGGGCGCGCATGCGCGCTTCCAGACTTTCGTCAGAGACGTCCTCAAAGCCGGCCGTGTCGATCAGTTCGAGGTCCAGGTCGCCGAGGCGGCCGGAGGCATAGCGGCGGTCACGGGTGACCCCGGGCTGGTCATCGACGATGGCCAGTTTCTTACCGGCGAGACGATTGAACAGCGTGGACTTGCCCACATTGGGGCGTCCGACAATTGCGAGTTTCAAAGGCATGGGCTTGCAGTAGTCGATTTTTGCCGTTCCCGCAAAGCAAGGCGGGTTTTGCTGCTTATCGGAAAACCTGCGGCGCGACCACGAGGGTCAGGCCCAGCAGCATCAGGCCGAACCCGACGGCGAAATCTCGCGACAGTTTTTCCCTGAACACCACGCTGGAAACCAGCGGCACGCTGGCCGAACCAGCGATGGCGAAGGGATAGGCGGCGACCAAGGGCATTCTCGTTAGAATAAGAAACCAGAATAGCGCCGTCCCGCAGTACCAAGCGCAAGCGATCACCAGGTCGCCATTGGTCAGCACCCGGATGGCCAACGGTCCGGAGGTCGAACCGTGTCGCAGTGCGGCGCGCTTGAACAGCACCTGGCCCACCGGCAGCGTCAGGCTGAAGACGCAGCACAGAACGATGTCGATCGGCGACACGTCAGGGCTTCCGGAAGAAACAGACCTGGGCGTCGCTGGGCATCAGGCGCGCCAGCGGATAGGTCGCGACCGCGAACAGATAGGCCGCCACCGACAGTAGAAGCGGCTCTGACTTCACACAGCGGATGCGAGCCCAAAGCCCGTTCAGGCCGACGGTGTCCAGGCTAAGGCGCCCAATCTCGTCCAGACCATGTCGCTTCAGCGCCTGGCTCAGATTGTTGGCGGTAAAATACCAGATATGCGGCGACGGCAAACCGCGCTGCCAGAGGCGCGCAAGGGCTCCGCCCATACCCAGACCGTCCAGCACCGTCGCGGTGCGGAAATAGAACCCGTCGCGATCGGGACAGTTCAGACACAGCACTCCGCCCGGCGAAAGGCGTTCGACACTGGCAGTCAGGGCCGCCTCCAGGTCCGGTATATGCTCAAGCACGTCGTTGAAGACGATGACGTCGAAGGTCTCACCGGCCTCCAGCACATCGGGGAAATAGCCATGACGCACAGCGGCGCCGCCGGCGCGGGCCGCACCGACGGTATTGGCGTCAGGCTCCACGCCCTGGGCCTCGAAGCCCACGCCCCTCGCCTGGGCAAGCAGGAAGCCCGGACCGCTACCGACATCGAGCAAACGGACCGGCGGGGGCTTCAAGGCGGCGAGGCGCGCCAGCAGCCGGCCGTTGTTTTCGTGGCGCAGCGCCTCGAGCCCCGCCTCGCGCATAGCCTCGTCGACCAGCAACTGGCCTGCCGTCGCGGGGATGTTAATCTCGAAATTCGAGCGCAGGACGCCGCATGTGGCGCAGCGACGTAGCCAGTCCCGACGATACGGACGAAGCTGCCCGCCGCAGACCGGGCAGCTCATCTCAGCGTCCGAATCCATGCTAACCCCACGCTTCAAGCCACACCCGCAGATTGTGGCACGTCAGCCCCGCACGGGACAATGGCACGGGAGCGCCCTGCCCCGAGGAGCGAGGCGATTTTAGCGGATGGCCACGACCTGAGCATCGTCGGTAACCAGATAGATCATCTCTCCAACCGCAATCGGGGCCAGCAGAACCGACGCACCGATCTTCAGGGTCTTTTCCGTCACGCCGGTCTTGGGGTTCAGGGCCACGGCCTCGCCGTCGCTGGAAACGGTGATCAGGCGGCCCGAGGCGAGAATCGGCGTCGACCAGAGGCGCGGATGCTTGGCCAGCTTCTTCTTCTGGCGCTTGGTCTGGCCCAGGCCCTCATTGAGGTCGCGGATCCAGTAGACGGACCCGCTCTCGCGGGCGACGCAGATCACCTGGCCCGACTTGTCGACGACAAAGACGACGTCGCCGGCGGCCCAGGGGCTGGTGATGCCGGTGATCGGCAGGGTCCAGCGCGCCTGGCCGGTGCGAAGATCGGTGGCCGAGAACACGCCCGAATGGCTGACGGCGAAGACATCGCCCTTGTAGATCACCGGGCGGCCGGGGATGTCGCGGATTTCGGACAGCGCGTTTGTACGGCTGGCGCGCGACAGGGCTTCGCTCCACAGATCGTTGCCGTTGGCGGCGCGCAGGGCGACCAGTTCGCCGGAGGCGAAGCCGGCGACAGCCGTGTCGCCGCTAACCGCAACGCTGGGCGCCGACAGGATGCGGGCCGGCTCGATCAAGGCCTGATAGGTCCAGCCGGGCGCGCCGGTGGCGGCGTTGTAGGTCAGCAGCTCGTTGTCGGTCGACACCACAAAGATGCGACCGTCGACGACGGTCGGAGCCGCATGGATCGGCGTCGAGGTGGCCTGACGCCAGGCTTCAGCGCCGGACGCGGCGTCGAGTTGGGCCACGAAGCGGAAGCCCGACGAGACGATCAGCTTGTTATCGGGGCTGAGGGCCAGACCGCCGCCAAAGCCAAGTCGGTCATTCTTGACGCCGCCAAAGCCGAAGACGCCGCCCTTGCCAGGACCGGCGGAGGGCCGCAGGTCCTTTCGCCAGTCCACCGAGCCCGTCTTGGTGTCGATGGCCGAGACCGTGGATTCGCCGTCCATGACGAAGATCCGGTCCGCCGTCGCCACCGGCGGGGCCGTGATGTGGAACTTGCGGTTGCCCTTCTGGCCAAAGCCCTTTCGCCAGGCGATCTCGAAAGCCTTGCCGGCGTCGACATGCTCGACCGACTGCTCGGCGCTGCCGCCCGGCAGTCGCCATTCGGCCTGGACGGCCGGTTCGGGCAGGTAGAATTCGGTGCCCTTTAGGACCTCGGCGGCCTCGACCTTCTGGTCGAACGCGATGACCGAGATCCGCTGGCCCTGGGTAGCTGTGGCCTTGTCCTTTTCGGACTTGTCAAAGGGGTTGAGCTTGGAGACCGTCGAGCAGCCGCTCACCGTCACCGCCGCCGACATCAGCGCGATCAACGCCACAGAACGCTTGGAATTCATGGAGCGGCTCATTGGGCGCTGTTCGGCGCGGGTTGCGGAGCGATCGGCATGGTCGCGGGGGGTGGCAAGGCGATCGAGGCCTTGACGACAGCGGCCAGGTCCTTCGCCGAGCCGGAATCGATCATCTGCATCGCCGCCTGGGAGCGCTGGCGAACGCCTTCGGAATTGTTGTCGAGCAGGTTGGCAAGAACAGAGAAGTCCTCGCGGGCGCCCTTGAGGTCGCCGCCCTGAAGCTTGGCGAACGCCAGGGCTTCCTTGGCGTTCACACGATATGGGCTCTTTTCCCCCGCCAACGGCGTCAACCTCGCTTCGATATCCTTGAACGAGGCCGTATCCATGAGCGCCAAGGCGGATTTGAGGCGCGCCAGGTCGCCGATCACCGGATCGGAAGAAAGCTTGGCCGCTTCGTCAAAATAGCGCACGGCGTCGGCGGTCTTGCCCTCTTCGAGGCGGATGCCGCCCATATGCATCAGCGCCAGGGCGCGATAGCCCGAGGCCCCGCCCTTGGACACCGCCTCCATAGCCGGGAAGCCCTTGGCCGGGCCTTCGCGGCCCATGGTCTCGAGCGCGGCCTGATAGGTTTCGGAGGCCTTGGCCGCTTCCTTGGTCTGATAGGTGGTCCAGCCCCAGTAGCCGCCCACGCCGATGACGACCGCCACGGTCGCGGCGCCGATCCACGGCAGCGCCTTTAGCGCGAGGGTCCTGTAACGGTCGGAGCGAAGCTGCTCTTCGACCTCGTCAAACACATCGACCACGAACGAGGCTCCGAAACGGACGCTGACAGCGCCCTGACACGTTGGCGCCGGACGGATCCGGCGGCGACGCATGGTTTACAACAGAATGCGGCCGGCGGAGGGCCGCCAGCGCAGGCGGCGAACCTATAGCGTGAATGGGCCAGCCGCAACGGGCGCTGGCGCGGTGTCTAGCCCTTCTTGGCGTAGTAGGTCTCGGCCTCGCCCGGGAAGGTCCGCGCCTTGACGTCGTCGGCATATTCCTGGGCGGCGCGTTCGATCTCGCCCTTCAGGTTGGCGTAGCGGCGCACGAACTTGGGCGTCCAGTCGAACAGGCCCAGCATGTCGTCGGTGACCAGGATCTGGCCGTCGCAGCCGGCCGAGGCGCCGATGCCGATGGTGGGCGGCGCGATGGCGGCGGTGATCTCACGGGCCAGGCTCTCGGCGACGCCCTCGATGACCACGGCGAAGGCCCCGGCGTCGGCGGTGCGGCGAGCCTCGTCGAGAATCACCGCGCGACCGGCCTCGTCCTTGCCCTTGGCCTTGAAGCCCCCGTCGACCAGAACCGCCTGCGGCCGCAGACCCACATGGCCCATGACCGGCACGCCGCGTTTGGTCAGATATTCAATGGTGGCCGGCACGGTCGGCCCGCTCTCGACCTTCACGGCCTGGGCGCCCGTCTCCTTCATGATCCGCACCGCGTTGGCGTAAGCGACCTCGGGTGAGGCCTCATAGGAGCCGAACGGCATGTCGACCACGACCATGGCCTTGCGCGAGCCCCGCATGACCGCCTGGCCGTGCAGGATCATCATCTCCATGGTCACGCCCACCGTATTGGGCAGGCCGTGCACCACCATGCCCAGCGAGTCGCCGACCAGCAGCAGGTCGCAGGCGTCGTCCAGGGCCGCCGCGACCGGCGCGGTGTACGCGGTCAGGCAGACGATGGGCACGCCGCCCTTGCGGGCGGCGATATCGGGGGCTGCGAGGCGGCGAACCGTCTCATCACGGTGCGAGGACAGAACCATGCTCCAGAACAGGCCCCGGGAAGGGCGAAGGCGCGCTGTTGTCGGTCAGATCGCCCCGCGCTGCAACATGAACAATGATCAGTCGATGCCGGGTCAGAACTCTTCCATCGCCCGGGTCACGGCGAAACCCAGGGCCAGAAGCGCGAGGCCCGCCGCTAGCCACAGCGCTTCCACGCTGGCGGGCGTCGCGACCATCTGGCTGACCTTGTTCATGGCCAAGTCGATATCGGCGTACAGGTCCCGCGTTCCCTCGCGCGACAGGGTCTGCAATTCGGCCGAGAAGCGGGTGGCGACCAGTTGCACCGCCGCGATGACCCCAGCCGCGATGCCCGCACCGCCGATCAGAACACGACGCAGCGCCCAGCCGCGGTCAAGATTGGCCGCGATCTGGGCGGCAAACAGCTCGGCGTCCGGAAAGGCCGGTGGCTCGTTGTAGAGCCGCGTCAGCTGCGCTTCGAAATCGGGTTCAGCCATGAGCTTCCCTCCTCGCGCTTTCACTAGGTGGGGCCAGTTTGGCCCTGAGTTTATCCAAACCACGTTTGACATGGGATTTCACCGTGCCGATCGGGATGTTTAAGGCCTCGGCGACCTCGGCGTGCGACCAGTCGCCGCCGTAGCAAAGCGAGACGCAGAGCCGCTCGCCTTTCGACAGGCTCTTGAGGGCCTCGTCCAGGTCGATGCGGTTGGCCGTGCGAGGCTCGTTCAGCGCCGTCGGGTCATCGCCGTCCTGGGCTTCGTCGGTGAAGATCATGCGGGCTTCACGCCTGACCTTGCGCAGATAGCACCGCGCCGCGATCCGCTTGATCCAGCCGCCGAAGGCGCCTTCGCCGCGATAGTCCGCCACCTGCTCGAAGCCGGCCAGGAAGGCGTCCTGGGCCATGTCGTCGGCCGTCGCCGAGTCTGCCCCCATGCGGCGCAGCAGCCCCCGGACCGCCGAGCCATGTCGCCTGACAAGCTCGCCATAGGCGCGCCGGTCGCCCGCCGCCGCGAAGGCGGCGAGCTCGACATCGTGGCCCGTTGGTGGGCGGTCACTGGACATGCTCTTCCCCCTCCCCAAGACCCGTGATCAAGCCGACTTGGGCTTGTTCGGGTTGAAGAAGCTTAGAACGATGAAGGCCAGACCGATCACTGCGGGGATGCAGGCGATGCCCAGGCCCGGAAAGTCGTGATCCCCGCCATTGAACTCGGCGAAGTGGCTCGAAAGACCGATGCCAATGCCGACCGCCAGCCAGATCACGCCCGTACGCAGGTCGCTGAGCGAGGTGGGAGCGACCTTCACATTACGCGTCAGGGCCTCGATGACCTCGGGGGGAACCGGTTGCCCCTTGTCGATCGCCGCACGCAGCGTCGATTGCATCTCGAGACGCTCGCGGCTCTTCAGGTAGACCGGCACGATCACGATCGCGCCGATGACCAGAAACATGATGATAGGGATCCAAACCTCATCCATAGCGAATTTCCTCTCGGTGGGGGGGAGACATCCATGTCACCGCCTTCTGACTATTAGAGGCGCCGGGACAGGCGTTTGGAGGCGCCCGGCGAGATGAAACTTTCGTAAGCTATTTCTGCGGCAGCAACCTGTCGCCCAGCATGGCCGCACAGATGGCCAGAACCAGCATGCCGGCCACCGGAAACAGGGTCGGCGCCAGGGCGTCGACTGCCATGTTCAGGACCGGCGAGCAGGCCCACAACACCACGCTGCCGGCCAGGGCCGCCGCGCCGCCGACCATCAGACGGTCCAGAAACGCACGGCGTTCGACAGCCTCCATGACCTCAGCCACGAACACGTCGGAAGCGCGCGGCGCGGGCGCCTCGCTGAGAAAGGCGACCAAACGATCATCAGGGGTCATGACGGATCTCCCAGTACGGCCTGCAGCCTCTCACGACCGCGGGTAACATGCGACTTAACAGTGCCCAGTGGCAGCCCCAGGGCCTCGGACGCTTCGGGATGCGACCAGCCCTGGCCAAGGCAAAGGGTGACACAGGCGCGCTGGTCTGCCGGCAGGGTGTCCAGCGCAGCCTGCAGGGCCATGCGATCCTCTTGGGCGACCTCCGAAACGGCTTCCAGCGCTTCCTGGCCTCGCCAGTCCTCATCGCGCCGGGCTGAGCGGCTGGCGGCGCGATGTTGATCCTGCGCCTTGCGCCAGGCGATTCCGTAAAGCCAGGCGCGAAAACCATCGTCGGCGCGCAACCGCCCCAAGCTCGTCCAGGCCGCCACGAAGGCCTCCTGAGCGATGTCGTCGGCGTCGAACCAGCCGCTTTTCCGCAGAAACCCCCGCAGCGGCTTCTCGTGGATCGCGACCAGCCGGGCGAACGCCGCCTGGGATCCGGCCCGCGCCGCCCTGACGAGCGGCGCGTCCATCAGGCCTTCGGGCCTCGACCCGTCAGGACCGACACCAGAGACGCCAGGCTGAGCGCGCCCATGACGAAGGCGACGATCAGGAAGGCCGGGCCGGCCTCATAGAGATCGGACGTCGCGGCGAAGGCGAAGCCCATCCCCAGCACGCCAAACAGCACCACATGGTACCAGCCACGCTCGTGGCGATAGCGATAGCGAGGCCGCATGTCGTCGCGATCATCGTCGAGATCGTAGTTGCTGCGCTTGTTCAGGCGCGCCACCAGCTCCGGCGGCGGCTCGCGGCCGCTGGCGGCGTAGGCCTTCAGCAGGTCCAGCGTGTCGCGATTGGAGCGATAGGACAGCCAGCTCTGGAAGCCGGAAAACACGAACCAGCTCAGCGGAAAGATCAGCCACCAATAAGAACGAAACAGGTCTTCCATGGGTTTGCCCCCTCCGAATTGACGCCTAGGCCTTGTTGAGTTTGGCAAGCAGTTCGGGCGGTGCCTCGCGGCCGCTGCGGACATAGGTCTGGATCAGATCCATGGCGTCGCGGCGCGCCTTTTGCGCCAGCCAGGCGTTCCAGCCCGAGATCGCGGCCCAGCTCAGCGGAAACACCAGCCACCAGAACGAATCGATCAGGCCCAGCATTGTCATCCCTCCGATGGACGCGAGACGTTCGCGCCCGTTTCTGAAGGTTAGTCGCCGCCGATCATCGTCCTGGATGCAACGAGATGCGAAATAATTTCGGACGGGGATTCAAAAACGATCGTCGGGCCGTGCTCGGCCAGGATGGCGCGTTTGGCTGCCCCCCAGGTCACCGCGCCGCTGGCCAGCCCAAGCGCGTGGGCCGCCTCGATATCGCGGGTCTCGTCCCCTATGCAGATCACCCGGTCGCGCGAGGCGCCTGAGGTCACCTTGCGAAACTTGCGCGCCTTGCCAAACAGAGAGGCGCCGCAGGAGAACTGGCTGATCAGGCCGGAAAGCTCGGGACCCAGCACCGAACGGATCGTGCGCTCGCTGTTGGAGCTGACCACGGCCAGTCGCAACCCCGCATCATGCAGGGCCTGGAGCATGCCCGCGGTTTCGGGAAACAGCGGAATAGAATCGCATTCGGCCGCCATCAGCTTCTTGCCGTGCGAGGCGATCATCGGCAGCTTCCACGGCGAGATGCCAAGATAGCGGATGACCTCGCGCGTGCCGCGGCCACGCAGCATGTCGATCTCTTCGTCGGTGACCGTCTTGAAGCCAAAGCGCTGGGCCATCGGATTGACAGCCTTGATCATCCACGCCGCGCTGTCGGCCAGCGTGCCGTCGAAGTCAAAGATGACCATGTCGTACGACGGGACGGGATAGGCTCCCACGGAACGGTTCCTGCGCTTTTCTTTTTCAGACGGAGCGTCGATGGCCGAAATAGCCCCGCTTCGCCCCGGCTGTCGTCCTAAATTCCGCCGACTCGCGCTTTGCGCAAAGTCGAATGCCTCAATCGGCCTTTCCGAAGGCCCGCGCATAGACATCTGGCTTGAAGCCGGTGGTCAAGTTTCCGTCGATGTCGAGGATGGGTCGCTTGATCATCGAGGGCTGGGCCAGCATCAGATCGATCGCCTTGCGAGCGTCCAGATCCTGCTTGTCGGCGTCCGCCAGCTTGCGGAACGTCGTGCCAGCCCGGTTCAGCACCGTCTCCCAGCCCAGCGCGTCCGCCCAGCGCTGCAGACTGTCCCGATCGATTCCCGCGACTTTGTAGTCGTGAAAGGCATAGGCGACGCCCTGCCCGTCCAGCCAGTCGCGGGCCTTCTTCATCGTGTCGCAGGCCTTGATGCCATAGATCGTGACGCTCATGGCCCGGTCCTCTCCTGAAGGCGCTGACGGGTAGCCGCGCCGCCCTACGAGCGCAAGTCAGCCGACCAGCCGATAGCGGGCCAGAACCTCGTGCCGCCCCTTACCGTGATGGCTGATCACCAGGGCAAACTCGCTCACGGTCCAGCTCACCGGTTCGATGGCGGCGACCACCGCGCCCGGCTGGCCATAAATGACCGTCAGATGCGGCGTGAAGTTCAGGTGGGAACCGTCGAGCTTCTCCCAGGCCAGGGCCTGTCGAAGGGCCGCCTGGAAGGCTTCCAGTGCCTTCAGCCCTTCACCGCCGCGCAACACGACGTTCCCGGGAAAGCCGCCGATCTGGTCGAACGACACCTGGAACGGCGCCATCGACAGTTTCGCCGCCGCGCGGGTGATCCGCTCGACCAGGCTCGCCGGGACTTCGTCCCAATAGTCGAAGTGACCAAGAGTGACGTGCATCAGGTCCGGGCTGAAAACCGCGCCGCCCAGCCTGTTGTCGACCTGATATCGACGGCTACGGGCCTGGGCGGCCGTTTTGGCCTGCTGGTCCGGATAGACCATCAGGATCAGGTGCTTGTCGCGAGGCGCGGCCTCGAAGCCAAACAGCGAGGGCTGCTCGGAATCGCGCGCCATGGATCAGCCCGCCTTGGCGGCGGCCAGGCTGGCGCGCAGGCGTTCGGCCACAGCGCCCAGCGTAATCGCCGAAAGCGCCTCGTCGACCGCGAGCGTGTCGTCCGTCGAAGCGATGAGGGCCAGGCGATGGGTGAAATCGGTCACCGCCGTGATGTGCTGAGCCAAGAGATCGACCGTGTGCAGTTCCTGCATCACCTGATTGCGGCTCTCTGGCGGGCTAACCGCCAGGATCTGACCCAGCGCGTCGTCCAGCTTTCCGCAGGCCTCGGCGGCGATCGACATTTCCGCCGAAACGGCCGCCAGAATTGCGGCGATGCTCGAGCCCGCGCTGTCCTGTTCCGAAGTCATCATTCCCCCGACGTTCAGTCTCTGTGTGTTTCCCGACCCCTGCGCGCATCGCGACGGCCGGCTGTTGGCTCACGTTGGAGTGATCCCGGGTCCGACCGCAAGGGCGATTACGCCAATCAGGCGAATTCACGGGCCCGATCCGGGGCCGCCTCAGGCCTCAATGATATGCGGGACGAAGCGGGCGAGGTTCTTGGTGACCACGCTGTCGTCCTCGCGGATACCGATCCCGGCGGGCTCATTGCCAACCATCCAGGCCCCGACGACCGGGTGCTTGCCCGCGAAGGTCGGCGGCGGGTGATAGGCCTGCACGATTGCGCCTTCCTGGCCATAGCCCTGGTCCAGGACAGGTTCATCGCCGCCAATGATCTCGACATTGGCGCCTTCGCGCGAAAACAACGGCTTGCGCACATGGCGCGAGCCCAGGGCTGAGGCGCGCGGATCGTCCTCGAAATAGGCTTCCAGCAGATTGGGATGTCCGGGGTGTCGCTCCCACAAGAGGGGCAGGATGCCCTTGTTGGACAGGATCGCTTTCCACGGCGGTTCAAGCCAGCGCACGCCTGCGGTCTTCAAATGCGCGGCATAGGGCTCGCGCAGCATGAACTCCCACGGATACAGCTTGAACGCCGCCTGGACGATGAAGCCCTCTTGGTCGACGAACTGGCCTTCGCCGTTCACGCCAATGGCGTCGATGGCCACGAACTTGGGATCCAGACCGGCCTGCAGCGCCAGATCTTCGAGGAAACGAACGGTCTGGCGATCCTCGACGGCTTGGGCGTCACTGGCGAAGTGAACGAAGCCGCCGGTCGGAAACAGGGTCGCGAAACGATCACGCAGCGCTTCGAACAGGCTGTTGAACTGGTCCGTCCCGGCCGGCAGGGCGCCCGAGGCCAACAGCTCTTCCAGCCACAGCCACTGAAAGGTGGCCGCCTCGAAGACGCTGGTCGGGGTGTCGGCGTTGTATTCGTAGAGCTTGGGCTTGCTGGCCCCGTCATAGCCGAAGTCAAAGCGGCCATAGAGCGAGGGCTCCTTGGCGCGCCACGAAGCGGCGATGAAGTCCTGGTGCTCGGCCGGGATCGCCAGCCGCGTCATCAGGGCTGCGCTGCCCACCGCCTCGTCGACGAGGTCCAGGCAGAGCTCGTGCAACTCCGCCGCCGCCGGCTCCAGATCATCTTCGATCTGGGCCAGAGTGAAAGCGTAGGCCGCCGACTCGTCCCAATAGGGCTGGCCGTCGGTGTGATGGTAGACGAAGCCGACAGCGTCGGCTTTCGCCTGCCAGTCGGCGCGCGGCGTCAGGTCAAGTCGGCGCATGCGCTCTAGGTTTCGCTCGACTTCTGCTCGATCTGCAGCGGGGCTGCGGCTGGGGGAGCCAGGCGGGCCAGGATGTCGTCGGCCGAGGACTGACCTGGGCCGATGCCGGCCAGACGCAGCTTTTCGTCGAGATCCGCACCGGTGCGCCGGTCTTCCAGTTCGCCGGACGCCTTGATCTTTTCGCCGCGAATGGCCTGGCGTTCCTTGATCCGGGCGAGGCTGTCGGCGGCCGAGCCCAGCGAAGAGCCGGCGCCAGCGCCGCGCGCGGCGACCGAGGCCTGGGCCTTTTGGACGCTCTCATTGACCTTCACGACCTCGACCTCGCGACGCAGGGTCTCGATGCGACGGTCTGTGGCGGTAATGGCCTGATGCAACTGCTCTTCGGCGCCGCGCATGCCTTCGATCTGCGGCTCCTTCAGGGCGATGTCCTGCTCAAGATCGGCAATGCGCTGGGCCACCTGACGGGCCAGGTCCATGTCGCCCTTGCCGACGGCGGCGCGGGCCGAGCCTTCATACTTGGTCACCTGCTCGCGGAAGCTGGACACTTCCTTTTCCAGGATCCGGCGACGGGCAACCAGCGTGGCCATGTCGTCGCGGGCCTTGCCCTGGGCGGTGTCGGCGTCGCGGATTTCCTGGTCCAGAATCCGGATGGCGTTGGCGTCGACGACGGCGGCCGAGGCTTCATGCGCGCCCGCGCGGCCCAGGGTGAACAGCTTGCGCCAGATGGACATCGGTGGGTCTCCGGGAACGATATTAGGCAGGGGTGAAGGACGAGCGCAGATCGGAAGCGGCCTCGATGGCGTTCTCAGCCAGCACGCGCAGCTCGATCAGGATGTCGTCCAGCGATGAGGACGGCGCCAGTTCGCCGAACAGTTCGTAATAGTCGCGGTCGCCGACCGTACCGATGCCGAAGTTCGACAGCGGCACCAGCTTCTGAGCCTTGAGCAGAAACTCGTTGAAGGCGTTGCGGTCCTCCTGTTCGTCGACCGGCCACAGCAGGACCGAAGCGGCGATCTGCTGGTCGCTGACGCTGACGAAGATCTCCAGGTCGCCCTGTTCGTGCATGGTGACCAGCAGGATGGGATCGGCGCCTTCGACGACGCGGGCCGTCATCGCGTCGCTAAGGCCATCCGACAGGGCGGTCTGCAGCGAGCGAACAGTCCAGGCGGGGGTCGTCATGGGGCGTCATCCTCCAGAGGTCGTGGCGTTTCATACAAGATGGGAGGGCGAACGCCAGTCGTCGAGAGCATCTCCCCGGCGTTCGTCATGACAAGTTCGTAATGGCGCAGCCCCTGTTGCCCGGCCAGCAGGCGTCGTACACATAGAAGGAGTCGCCACCGGGTCCGCTTTTGATGTTCAGCAAGCTCTTCGGACGCAAGGATGCGGCGCTCGCCGCGCCGGCCCTGCCCGCCATCCGCAATGTCACGCTGGGCCGAACCGTCTGGCTGGACACCTTGGCCTGGAGGCGGTTTGGCGGCGACACGCGTTTCTCGCTGGACCGCGATACGCTGGAGATCACCGCCCAGGGTCTGGTCGACCTGAAAGACGGCGGCTTCATCCATCGCTTCTACACCGACGACCACGTGTTGTTTCAGGCGGTATCTGACGATCGCGAGGGCCAGCGCCTGACCGATGTGACGGTCTTCATGCCCTGGGACAGCGCCTATCCCGGCGGGCGGACCGACCGCGAAGCCTGGGCCGCGCGGCTGAAGGCCCGCACCTTCACCGCCAAGGGGCTGGCGGACTACGATCGCCTGTGGTTTGGCGACGAAGCCGAAAGCCAGGACCCGGTCACCTTCTGGGAAGACCTGCATGACGACCGGGACGGCATTCCGGACCGCCGCATCTTCCAGACCTGCATGCTGTTTGCCCGCGACCTGCCGGGCGACGGCCGCGAATTGCTGCTCGCCATCGAGCAGGAGAGCGAAGACCACGAGGTCTCGTTCGAGATCATGCTCGGCATCCCGCTGGAAGCCGGCGAATTCAAAGCCTGACCGGAAAGAGACAGACCATGTTCGATCTTCAGGGGTTCGCGACCAGCGCCCTCGCCTTCCTGGTGGCCTTCGTCGCCGCAGGCCTGTTCACCGTGGCCTTCAAGATCATCTACCAGTGGGTGACGCCCTACCACGAGGGCACGCTAATCCGCGAAGGCAACGTCGCCGCCGCCCTGGCCCTGGGCGGCGCATTGGTCGGCTATGTGCTGCCGCTAGCCTCGGCGCTGAGCCACACCGTGTCACTGGTCGAGTTCTGCGCCTGGGCCGCCTTGGCCGGCGTGATCCAGATCGCGGCCTTTACCTTGATCCGCATGGTGGTGATGAAGGATGTCGCCGCCCGCATCGAACGCGGCGAACTGGCCTCCGGCGTCTATCTGGCCAGCATTTCGATCGCCGTGGGCCTGATCAACGCCGCCTGCATGACGTCTTGAGGCGCATCATGACCACTCAACCCAAATCCCTCCAAGCCGCGCCTCGCCTGAAGCGCTCGCGCAGCCTCACCCTCACCACCCTTATGGCGGGCGCGGCGGTATCGATCACCGCTTGCGACAACGCTCCAGCGGTCACCCAGTGGGGCGACCCGCCGGTAGCCCAGGCGGGCAAGGCCGTCGAGGCGCGCACCTTCACCAGCCTGGACGAGTGCAAGGCCTCGGGCGACTTCACTGCCCAGCAGTGCGAAACCACTTTGGCCCAAGCCCAGAAGGACAGCGCCGAGAACGCGCCCAAGTTCAACGACCAGCAAAGCTGCGAGGAGCGTTACGGCGTCGACCAGTGCGTGCCGCGCTCCAGCCAGGGCGGCGGCAGCTTCTTCACGCCCCTGTTGACCGGCTTCATCATCGGCCAGGCGCTCAACAACATGGGCGGCGGCTATCGCGGCGCACCGATGTATCGCGATCGGAACGGAACCTATTACGGCGGCAGCGGCTATCCTCTGTCGCGCGACTACGTCACCGGCCGCACGCGGGTGCGCTCGGAAAGCTTCGATGCGCCCTCCCGCGCCGAGGCCCCGAGCCGCGTCCAAAGCCGCAGCTCAGTGATCTCGCGCGGCGGATTCGGCGGCGGACGCTCGTTCGGCGGCTGATGGGTCACCATCTCGCCATGAGCCCGCAGCTTTCCCGCAACGCCGCCCAAGAGCTGGACGCGGCTGATCCGCTAGGGAGCGGGCTGCGGCCGAGTAAGGTCGAACGAGACCCTAAACAGCCGCCCCGGCCTCGCTAGCTGATAGGTGAAGACGTCCTGGGTGAGCCCCAGCGACCACACGTTGGTGTTGGACACCGCACGATCCAGCCGTGTGAACAGAGCCCGCGACTCCGCGTCCACCGGAAAGCTCTGCAAGGAAACGGACCCCGCATCGACCGCATCGCCGCCATAGCGGGACAGCTCATCCTCGACCCCGTCGGCGTGACGGTGGTCGTGCTTCAGGCGCAAGCGCCCCTCGCCCAGCCGGGTGATCACCCAAGTGCGCGAGCGATCCTCGCCAACCCGGAAGGGGATGCGGATTTCATTGGCGTCGCACTGCGCCAAGGTGATCACCAGCTCGGACTTGCGAAACGGCTCATCGACCGCGTCGCCCGTCACGACCTGGCCCGTGAAGCTCTTCCCGCAGAGTGTTTGAAGCTGGCTGAAGAACCGGTCGGCGGCGGTTTGCGCCGAGGCCATGGTCGGAACGGCTACGAGCCAGACCGTCGCGCAGAGCGCCAGGATAGGTTTCATTCAAATCTCCTGATCGGAACCGCCGACGTCCGGACGATTAACCGCCGCCTGCGGATAGGACGTGCAAGCCTGTCGATCGTCGCGCGGCGCGGATGACGCCGAGGCTATTTCCACCCGACGATGATTGCCACGACCAACGGCGAACTGCCAAGCCGACCGTGTGCGACGGAAAGAGACACATCATGAAAGAGCCCAAGAGCAAGTCGAAGAAACAGGCCCCTTCGAAAACAAAATGCGTCCAACCCCTGCGCCAAGGGTGACATGGCCGAGGGGCAAGACGAGGCCGCCCTTGGCTTTGGTGCGCTCAGCACATAAGAGGCGGCATGAGCCGGGGCCGACTTTTCGCACTGTTGCTGCTTGTGGCCTTCGCCCCCGTCGTTGCACGCGCCCAAGAGCTAGAGGCCATTTCGGTTTGGGGGCGCCGCGCCAACGACCTGGGTAGAGCGACTTCGGCGAGCGAGGGCCGTATCGCCTATGCTGACTTCGCCGTACGTCCGTTGCTGCGCCCGGCCGAGTTGATCGAAGCGGTGCCAGGGCTGGTCGCGACCCAGCACTCAGGCGCTGGCAAGGCCAACCAGTACTTCCTGCGCGGCTTCAATCTGGACCACGGCACGGACCTCGCCGCTTCGCTGGACGGTGTTCCACTGAACCTGCCCTCCCACGGCCATGGCCAGGGCTATCTGGACCTCAACATCCTCACACCGGAATTCGTCCACGATATCAGCTTCAGAAAAGGCCCCTACTCCGCCGAGAACGGCGACTTCGCTACGGCTGGCGCGGTAGCCTTCGAGACAGCGGATCACCTGCATGGCGACGGGATGCAGGCCTGGGCCGGGGAGAACGCCTACTATCGTGCGGTCGGTTCCAAGGTTCTCAGCCAAAACGTGCTCGTCGCCGCCGACGTCTCCAGCGCGCGCGGGCCTTGGACAACGCCGGAGGATCTAAAGAAGGTTAACCTGCTGGGCCGCGCGATCGTGGGAGGTTGGTCAGTTACCGCCCTGGCTTACGACGCCGACTGGAGCGCCACAGACCAGATTCCTCGGCGGGCGGTCGAGAGTGGAGCCATCGGTCGGCTGGACGCAGTTGATGCGACCGACGGCGGCGAGACTTCACGCTACATTCTTTCAGCCCGGCGGCGCGACCTGCTGCTGGGCCTGGATACGGTGATCTATGCCCAGCGCTACGAGCTCGATCTCTTTTCCAACTTCACCTACTTCCTGGTTGATCCGGTCAATGGGGACCAGTTTGAGCAAGTCGACCAGCGCTGGGTTTACGGCGGCGCGCTGATCAAGCGCTGGACGCTGGGCGACCGCTGGAGCGCGCGGACCGGCGCCTCGGTCCGTGTCGATGCGATCGGCAAGGTCGGCCTCTACCGCACCACAGCCCGCGTGCGTCGCGAGACCGTTCGTCAGGACGCCCTGACCCAATGGTCGACGGCCCTGTGGGGCGAAACCTCCAGGCGATTCGGCAAGCTGGACCTCACCTTGGGCCTGCGCGCCGACGCCATGGGCGCCGAGGTCCATGCCGGCGACCCACGCAACAGTGGGACTGTCAGCGAGGTTCTGTTGAGCCCCAAGCTGACCCTGGCCTGGCGGGTTTCAAAAACTTTCGAGTTCTATGCCGACGCCGGACGCGGCTTTCATTCCAACGATGCGCGCGGAGCGGTGATCACAGTCGACCCCGTCACCGGCGATCCTGCCGAGCGTGCGTCATTGCTATCGCCATCAGACGGCGCAGAACTGGGCCTGCGCTGGAAGCGCAACGACTGGGCCCTGACGGCGGCGGCCTGGGCGCTGCACGTCGACTCTGAGCTCATCTATGTCGGCGATGCCGGCTTCACCGAGGCCAGCGGCGCGACTCGACGAGCCGGTCTGGAGCTTCTGGTCGACTGGCGGCCGAGCTCGCGCCTGGATCTGACGGCGTCTTACGCCGCCACCCACGCCCGCTTCACTGGCGATCCGCCCGAAGGCGACCGTATTCCCAATGCCGTCGGCGCAGTATTGAGCGCCGGCGCCAGTTGGAAGTTGGGCAAGGCCTCTACCCTTTCGCTGACCTGGCGCCGACTGGGCGCGGCGCCGCTCATTGAGGACAATTCCATACGTTCGCGTCCGACAAGTCTGGTCAACGCCCTGTTCGTCCAGAACCTGGGCCCGGCCAGTGTGATGGTCGAGGTCCTGAACATGACGGACAGCAAACGCGATGACATCGCCTATGCCTACGCCTCCCGGCTGCCGTCCGAGCCTGCCGGCGGAGTCGACGACGTCCACTTCCATCCGGTCGAACCCCGGACCCTGCGCGCGGGGTTGAAGATCAGTTTCTGACCAATCGTGACAAAAACAAGGTGATTTTCCCTTCGCGGCTCGCCAAGGTCATCCTGCGAATTTATCCGGACTAAGTGTCTGAGGGGCTTTTGAACTTGTCCAAACTTTCTATCCGCTACGCCGTGGCCGGTGTTATCGCAGCCACGCTCGCCGTGTCGTTGGCGCCCGGCGCCCAGGCCGACGCCATCAAGCAGACCAAGGCGCCCTTCGACGACAAGTTTCGCCAGCTGGAAGGCGAGGACTGGCCAACCCCGACCGACTATCGCAACGCTGCTGGCGCGCCGGGTTATCGGTACTGGCAACAGAAGGTCGACTACGATGTCGCCGTTCGCCTGGATGAAGACTCCAAGCTGCTGACCGGCAAGGCCGCCGTCACCTATCGCAACAATTCGCCCGACAGCCTGCCCTATCTGTGGCTGCTGCTGGACCAGGAATACAAGCGCGACTCGATCAGCAAGCTGACCGAAACCGTCTCGGGCGACAGCATCAGCCTGGGCCAGGTGCGCCGCATCCAGCGCTTCAAGGAATGGGAAGGCGGCTTCACGATCAAGTCGGTGAAGGACGCCCAGGGCCGTCCGTTGAAGTTCACCGTGGTCGATACGCTTCTGCGGGTCGATCTGCCGGCGGCCGTGCGCGCCAATGGCGGCGAGACCAAGTTCACGATCGAATGGTCTCTGCCGATGGCCGAGAACAAGGTCGTCGGCGGTCGCAGCGGCTACGAGTGCTTCACCGGCAAGGGCGAGGACGGCAACTGCATCTATGAGGGCGCCCAGTGGTTCCCCCGCCTTGCCGTCTATTCGGACTATGAAGGCTGGCACAACAAGGCCTTCCTCGGGGCCGGCGAATTCACCCTTGAGTTCGGCGACTATCGGGTCGCCCTGACTGTGCCGTCCGACCACGTGGTCTCATCCACCGGCGTGTTGCAGAACCCGGGCGCCGTCCTGACCGCCGCCCAGCGCGACCGTCTGGCCAAGGCCCGCACGGCCAGCGAGCCCGTCTATGTAGTCACGCCTGAAGAGGCCGTCGCCGCGGAGAAGGGCAAAGCCAAAACCGAGAAGACCTGGGTCTTCCAGGCCAGCAATGTCCGCGACTTCGGCTGGGCCAGTTCGCGCAAGTTCGTGTGGGACGCCTTGGGCGTGAAGCAGGACGACCCCAAGGCCGAGTACCCGGTCGTGATGGCGATGTCCTTCTTCCCCAAGGAAGCCCGCCCGCTGTGGGACGCCTATTCGACCAAGTCGATCGCCCACACGCTGAAGGTCTATTCTGACTTCACCTTCGCCTATCCCTATCCGGTGGCCCAGTCGGTCAACGGCCCGGTCGGGGGGATGGAATATCCGATGATCAGCTTCAATGGCCCACGGCCTTTGAAGGACAAGAAGACCGGCGCCCTGACCTATACCGAGCGCGCCAAGTACGGCCTGATCGGCGTGGTCATCCACGAGGTTGGCCACAACTATTTCCCGATGATCGTCAATTCCGACGAGCGCCAGTGGACCTGGATGGACGAGGGCCTCAACAGCTTCCTTGAGTTCCAGGCCGAGGTGCAGTGGGACAAGAAGTTCCCCTCGCGTCGCGGGGAGCCCAAGGATATCGTCGAGTACATGGTCAGCCAGGACCAGGTGCCGCTGATGACCCAGTCCGACTCGGTGATCCAGTTTGGCCCCAACGGCTATTCCAAGCCGGCCACGGCCCTGGTGATCCTGCGCGAGACGATCATGGGCCGCGAGCTCTTTGACCAGGCGTTCAAGGAATATTCCAACCGCTGGCGCTTCAAGCACCCCACGCCCTACGACTTCTTCCGCACGATGGAAGAGTCTTCGGGGGTTGATCTGGACTGGTTCTGGCGCGGCTGGTTCTACTCGACCGACCATGTCGACATCGCGCTGGACAAGGTCGTCAAGGCGCGGATCGAGAGCGGTGATCCCGACGTCGAAGCCGGCGTCCGCAAGGCCGCAAACGCCATCGAGCCGGAGTCCCGCACCGCCGCCAACAACAGCGGAACGACGGTCATCGAGCGCGACGCCAAGGTTCGCGATTTCTACAACGCCAATGACCAGTTCGCGGTCTTTGACAGCGCGCGAAAGAAGGCCAAGACGGCCCGCGAGGACCTGACGCCCGAAGAACAGACGGCCCAGGACCTGAAGGACAACCTCTATCGCTTCACGTTCCGCAATATCGGCGGACTGGTGATGCCCGTGATCGTCAAGATGGACTTCGCCGACGGGACCAGCGAGACGGTGCGGATTCCCGCCGAAATCTGGCGCAAGAACTCAAAGCAGGTCACCTGGCAGTATGTCTCGACCAAGGACCTGAAAGGGGCCCAGGTCGACCCCCTGTGGGAAACCGCCGACGCCGATCGCGGCAACAACGTCTATGAAGGCGCCATCACGCCGACGACGCTGAAGATCCAGAAGGCGCCGGAAACGACCAACCGCATGAAAGACGCCAATCTGAAAGTCGAACCGGGCGGTCTGGGAACCTTGCCGTCGGAAGAGCCCAAGAAGGACGAAGGCTCCAAGTGATCGCGCGCGCGGTCGCCCTGTTCGCGGCGGCGGGCCTTTTGCTCGCCCCGCTGTCGGCGGCCGCGCACCGAGGCCATGGAGTGTTGAGCGTCGTCGAGATTGACGCGCGTACCGGTGGCGTCAGGGTCAGTCACAGGATCGCTGCCCACGACGCGGAGCCGGCGCTCGCCCTGATCGCCCCAGACGCCCAGACCAGCCTCGACGATCCCGACGCCGTGGAGGCCCTAAAGGCCTACATGCTGCGGACCTTCTCGCTGGCGATAAACGGCGGCTTCGTCGATCTGACCCTGAAGGATCTGACCCTTGGCGCGGACGAAGTTCGGTTTGAATATGTCGGCCAAGTCTCGCCGGCAGACGTCCGCGCCGCCATCGGACTGCGGGCGGCGATGTTCGCTGACGTCTATGCCGACGAGGTCAATCAGGTAAACGTCCGCCGCTTGGGCATCACTCGAACGCTCGTTTTCAACGGCTCCGACGCCGACGCGCCCCAGACCTTGGATCCTCTCGAGCACTAGATCCAGGGGCGCCACAATTGAACCATGCCTGCGGCCTCTGGTTTTGCGACGCGCTATTGCGGCAGCGGACCCGCTGTCATTCCGCCGAATAGAGCTCTTGGCCTCGCCCTTTTGTGGGCTCTTTACGGCTCGACGCTTGTTGAGCAGCGACAACCACACGCTCTGGCCGCCGCTCACTTCGGCTGCGGATTTGATGGATTTTCCGTGCTCAATGCGTCGATGACAATCCGACTGGCCGTTGCGCATCGGCTCTCGCCGAGTTGGGATTTGTGACCAGGCGATGCGTCTTCACCGGTCTCGCGCGCCATCGCTTCCGCCGCAGCCTCATCGATGGCGCGCCGAAGCTCGGCCAGCCGCCTATCAGCTCCGGCCATGGTGGCCCAAAAGGTCTTGTCGTGAGTCGTGGGATCATCATCGCCGCTTGCCTTGGCGGCGGGGAGAGGCGCATCCAGCCGTACTGAACTGGTGCTTTCAACGCCACCCACGATGAGGCTTTTAGCGTGAGCCAGGATCGCTCCGGGGATCCTGAACAGTAACAGACTAGACAACGACCTGGACCTTGCGTTGGCAGTCGAGGATCGCTGAGCAGGTGAAGGCAACGACCCTTTCGGTCAGGCTGGACACATCGTCTTCCGCAAAGCCGTGATCACGGGCCCAGATCTTTACAGCATGCTTGAGGATGATCGCCGCCGGGTCGGAGGCGAACGCTTCGGAGATAACCTCTTGGCCGATCGATGGCCCTCCGAGGACGGCAGCTTCGAGAGACATGGCTAAGTTCCTGATACGACGGGAAGGGGCTTGTTCCATCGGCGGCGCGACTGGAAAAATGTTCAGGGAGAGGGACCCGACCGAAGGGGCAGTCGGGTCCGGAGGCGGCGAAAACGGCCAGCGGTGGCAAGCCGAATGCTGTGTAGGTCTTGGCGGCACTCCAACGATGGCGGTCGACAGAGAGGTTCTGCAGCCGCCTGGACTGTTGTCGTCGCGGCCTACGTCCGGAAATATGAATGCGCCGCCGGCGCCTGACTGTGCGGATCTGCACATCGCCAGAGATATCGACACCAACTCAACCCGAGGTGGATAAAATCAGGCGTGCGTGAGATTGAAAATGGGGGTCGCCGGAAATCCCTTGCGCCCTTGGGTGCGCCCTACGTAGCCACAACGGACGCGATCCCCGTGAAGGGTCGCCAGCGCCCCGGCCAAGGCTTCGCTGACACAGGCGGAGCCGGGCGCGACCTCCGGCTCGATACGTGCGGCGACCACCACGTGAGCACCCACGACGGCCGGCGCCTTGGTCAGCGGATTGGTCGTCAGGTGCACCGGTCCATAGTGACCGCCAATCCTGAGGCCAAGACTGCGCGGCAGGCCGAGGCTTCGAAGGTCCAGCGCACGGTGGGCCTCCTGCAGAGCCAGGGCGGCCACCGCGGCGTCTATCGGCTGGTCAAAGACAAGGAAGAGGCCATCACCCCATGTCTCGACGTGGCGCGGAGGCGCATCGAGCCCCTCAATCACCTTGGCCATTTGCCCCATCACCGTATCGATGAACGCAGGAATCTGGTCGTCGCGCAGCGCTCCAAACCCCTTCACATCAGCGAAGAGCATGGCCTTCATCGCGCGCGAGGCGGATGCATCGGCGTCTCGCAAGGACGGCGCGACCGCTGGAGGCGCCGGCGGACGCAGCACCGGGATGACCACCTGCCTGCGGCCGCCCCTGGCCCAGTAGGCTAGGTCCACCGCCACTCCGGCCGGTCCGGCAGCGGCGTGACCGTCCCATACGGCCACTTGCAACGCCTCGGTCGACAGGGTTTGGGCGCGCAGCACTGCGCAACCCATGGCGATCTGGCTGGCGTAGGCGAAGACTTGCTCATCCCCGGCATAGGGGTCCAGCGAGGCGTAGCGCACGGACGTGGCGCGGGCGAAGCAGCGATCGAAACGCTCGCCCCAAGCGCGCCCAAAGGGCGCGACCGACACCGCGATAAAGGATTCCCGGCTCACCGGCAGAACCAGGTGCAGTTCGGCGGCAGCGTCGAGCAGCGCCTCTGCAAAGACGATGTCTGCCCCTGCGGCCAGACCACCATACGCAAAGCCGATCCCCTGCTCCCGCACCATGCGGTCCGCCTGCTCCCGTAGATTGCTGCTCAGTCCTTCGCTCAGGGCGCCTTCTCGCGAAGCGTCCAGGATATGGCCAGTGAAGTGGGCGCAGGCCGGGGGCCGAAACTCAGCGAGCCAGGCAGGATCAAGGCCCGTCTCACGGCACAGCATTTCCAGCTGGCGCAAGGTCGAGGCGTGAGCTGCGAAGGCGCTGGGCGCATTCTCCAGGGCTTGGGCCAGCGTGTCGCGCGCGGCCTCCAGTTGACCTGTCAGGAACAGCGCCTCGGCCCGGCTGGCGGCATCGTAATAAGCCGCCACGCCTGTCAGTCGCGACGGTGGCTGAACGAGCATGGCCGCGGCCAGGGCCTGCCCACCCGCGCGATCTCCGGCGACGAGCGTCATGGTCGCGGCATTGATCGCGCCGTAGAGACCGCCGAAGCGTTGGAACAGCGCTTGGTAACGCCGGGTCGAGGCCCTGGCGAAAGCCGTCCGGCGGGGCCCCCTCGCAGCCAGGGCTAAGTCTTTCAGAAGCCGCGCGCCCAAGGCGACAATGTCGGGATCGTCGTCGATCCGGTCCAGTCCGAGGCGAACATATTCGGTTCTTGCGAAATCGACCGCCCCGGCTCTCGCAAGGCAAAGCACGGCCTTGTAGGCGATTTCACGCGACGCATCGCCCGCCTCCAGGGCGGCGCGGGCGATGTCATAGGCGGCCAGGATCTCACCGCGCTGGATCAGCGCGGTGACCGCATCCATGTCGAAAGCCGGCGGCTCGATCAGGGTACCTTGCCCGCGCCGTTCTCGATCTTGGGATCCAGGGTGATGCTCTGGTCATGCGAGTCGGTCATGAACAGGCTGTATTCATACTCGCCCATTCGGACACATTCGTAGATGATCTTGAAGCACGAATGTGGGGCTAGCGGTGCCCCGTACCACTGGGTGACCCAGACATAGCTCGAAAAATTCAGCCCATAATCGTCCTTGATGGAGATCGGGCGCCGCTGGAACTTCCACCCGGCGTCGATAAGGCTGTCACTGAGCCTGAAGACCAGTTCACAGCGATGACTCAGGTCCAGCGACAGCGGAGTCGGGTTCTCCGGATCAAGGACATTCATGAAGTTTACGCCATCGGCGATGCCGACAATCAGTTCCACGACACGGGTGGGTGTTGGCTCTGTCACTTTCAGTCCCCTTGAAGTCTGGCGCCAGCTAGGGGCGACTCTTTCCAGAATGCAAGGAAGCCGGGATGAGCGTAGCCCTGCGCCCTGAGATCCCGCACGATGGCGTCTGCTAGGCTGCGCCGGCCCTGAGCCATGTAGGCGCGCGCCAGGATGTCGCGACCGACCGGCGATAGTGATTTGCGGCGCGGCGCCAAGGCCGATATTGCGGCCTCCGGCTGCTGCGTCACCAAATAGACGACGCCATAGACAATAGCGCGTTCGGCGGCGGATTCTCGCGCGTTCGGCAAGGCATCCAGACGATCCCGCAACGCCAGGGCCAAGCGTCGAGCCCCCCTGGGGTCACCACCGAGACGCGCCAAAAGGATCCGCTGCTGTTCAAGTCGACCGTCGAGGTCGACGCGCCAAGCCTTGGCCTCATCGACCGCCCGCAGCCTTGTCAGCATTGCTGCGGCCTCGGCGTGGGCGATGCGCGCCTGAACCGGCTGCGCCGTCCAGGCGGCGAGGTCTACAGTGTCCATCTGACCGATCAGCAGATATTCCCGCCATCTCGTATTGGTCGGGTCGAGAGCCACCAGTTGACGCAGGCCCCGCATCGCGGCCACCGACCGTGCGCGGGCCTGGGTCACTCTTCCCAGATCCAGCTCCAACCGCGCGAGAGCCAACTGAGCGGCCAGGCTGCTCGCTGCCAGCGGCTTGTCAGCAGACTCCCTCGCCGAGGTCTTGGCCAAGAGGTCCGCAGCGCCCTCGCGCTCGGCGAGAGCCTCGCGAGGCCGACCCAGCCTAACCAAGGAGTCGGCCACCCAGGCATGGGAGTCCACAGCATCGACAAGGCGGTCCTGATTGTCGGGCGCGCGGGCGCGTTCGGCCTCGAAAGTGGCCAGAGCGGCGCGGAAGGTTACCAGCGCCTCCTCCGCCCTTCCCTGCTCCAGCAACAGGGTGCCTAGATTGCTCTTGGCGTAGGCGACCTCAAGCCGCCAATCGGCGCGACCCGGATCGAGCGCGACCAGGGTTTGGGCCAACTCGCCGTACCGTTTGAAGCCACGTTCCGCCCCCACGGTATTGCCTTGTCGCCATTCCATATAGGCCAGCCAGTAGACATTCTGCGCTTCGTCGAAAATCCGCTCGCCGTTGTTGGGCGCGCGGACCGCCAGTTCATGGGTCGTGGACGCGGCCTGACCAAAGGCGTCGCGAGCCCCGGCCAAGTCGCCGCGCTGGTCCCGGATCGTGCCGAGCAGGGTCTGGGCCTTGGCGCGTTGTGTCAGGGCCCTGTCGTCAAGCTGATCGTTGCGCGCCTTGCCGTAGTAGGCCAGCACCCTGGCCCCGACGCCATCCAGGACGTCCAGCCGTCCCACCGGTTCCAACTGCTCGCGCAGGTCGCCCAACATGTAGGCGACAAGGGCCTCGGTCTCGTCACGCTGGTCGCGGGCAACTTGACGGGACTTCAGGGTGGCGATGGTCATTGTCCCCATGGCGATCGTCACCATCAGAGCCGCAGCAGTGAAGGCCGTCATCAGCTGCATGCTGCGACGAGCGTCGCGCTGGACCAACCGGTCAAGGCTTACGTCCAATAGCCTCGCGGCGATCTTCAGGCGCGACAGCCTCGGGCCGTCGCCGCTGCGCCGCAGATCCACCGCCAGGGGCTCGGTGTCCGGCGGCAAAGCGGCGCGCAAGACCGGCGGCAAGGTCGCGATCAGCGACACTCCCGTCGGCGTCGCGGGCGCGATCACGCAGATGATCTGGCCGAGCCCGTGGGTTGTCAGAAAATGGGCAACTTCCTGGTCCACCCAGCGCGAGTTCGCGGAGGCGGGAGAACAGAGCAGGATCAGGGCCTCCGAGCGGTCGAGGGCGTCGCGGATCACCTCACCCAGATCAGACGAGGCGCTAAGCTCGTCGCGGTCCCGGAAGATCGGCGTCAGGCTCTGCGTTGGCGCGCCGCCACCGATTGTGGTCAAGCGGCGTGGCGCGCGATAGGTCTCGATCGCGCGATGAACCCATTCAGCGGCTTTGCGGTCGTGATGGCTATAGCTGATAAAGGCCCGATACTGTGGTCGGCTAGCCATTCGTCGTCCCCAGTTCGACAGTGCAGGAGCGTTCTCGATGGCCGTGATTCCCCCCTCGCCGCTCGCCCAGAGCCATACGCCGATCGCGCCGCCGCCTGAAGGAGACTATCGCGCCAACAGACTGTTCCGGCACATGGCCCGTGAGGAAATCGAGGCCCTGGCTCAGCAAATTGAGCACCTCAACTATGGCAAGGGCGAACTGATCCTCCAACGCCTGGATGAGACCGGCGGCATTCATCTGCTGCTGAAGGGCGCCCTGCTGGCCAATCAATATGCCCGCTCGGGGCGTGAGGTCGGCTATCGTCGAATTTCGGCGGGAAGCTATTTCGGCGAAATCTCGGCGATCGATGGCCTGCCCCGTTCGGTGAACATCGTGGCGCTGGAAGACACGCGCGTCGCCCGTCTGCCGCAACCCCTGATCCAGGCCCTTTTCGAGCAATCGCCCCGTTTCATGCGGGCGATCCTGGAGGACCTGGCCAGTCTGACGCGCTCGCTGACCGATCGATTGTTCGAATTGAGCGCCGTCTCGGTGGCCTGTCGCGTCGATATCGAGCTTCTGCGCATGGCGACCATGGCGGGCGGCGATGGCCAACAGGCCACTATCCAGCCCTGCCCTACCCATGCCGAGCTGGCCGTGCTGGTCGGGAGTCAGCGTGAGGCAGTCACCCGGGAGCTCAACCGCTTGGCCAGCCTCAAGATCGTCTCCCAGACCGGCCGCACGCTGCGAATTCTCGACCTTCCCGCTCTCGCCGACGAGATCGAACGCATCGGTGGAGAAGTGTAGTCGGAAGGTTCAGTCCCGACCACTTGGGTCGGCGAAATCCGACACGGGTTCATCAGGCGCCGCAACCCTGCCGCCGGCGCCGGCGGCCAGATCACCAAGCCCGGACATGCATAGCTGGCCATATCCAGCTGGATGCGAAGCGAATCAACCGGGCGAGCGGGTTGAAGCCGCCAAGGCGAATGCCATGATTGGCGTCCAGGTGTCGGACAATTGTCCCTGCGCCAAATAGGGGATCTGGCTGTATTGAAGAAAGTTGGCGGAGACGGAGGGATTCGAACCCTCGATACCCTTTTGGGGTATGCCGCTTTAGCAAAGCGGTGCCTTCAGCCTCTCGGCCACGTCTCCTCCTGAGAGGAGCGGCTGGATAGCCTGTTCGTGGCGACATGACAATCACGCGTCGAAGGAAATCGGTGCGTTAACGTGAAGCTCAGACGGCGACGCTAGCCTGAACGCTGTTTTACCGGTTCAGAGCCTCATGTCACCCGCCATCACACGTGATCCCCAGGCCCAGAACACAGCGGACCCGAGTTCAGCGTCCGAGGGGGAATCGCCCTCCGCTCAGGCGCGCGACAGGTCAGCGCGGCGCTCTCCCTCTAGCGCGCGACGCGGTCCGTTTCGTCCTGAACAACTGGTGCCAGCTCGCGCCCGCATTGAGGCCCGCTCGCTGGCGCGCGCCTTTCGGGGGGTCGATGCACTGACCGCTGCGGGATTCTGCATCGCAATTTTCGCGGTTCAGTCCCATCGCTCTGGAGCCGCCCTGCTGACCCTGAACGCCGGCGCAGCGCTTGCCGCCGGCTTTGTGGCGCTGCTCCTGTCGCTGCGCGCGCTCGACGCTTATGTCTTCGCCCGGCGCGAGCTCCTGCCCCGCCACCTGCTGCGCGTGGTGGCCGCGTTCGGAGCTGCGGCGACCGTCGTTCTGGCTTTCAACACGGCCTGGCCGGCCCTGCCCACCAACAAATCCTTCCCTGTCCTGGCCTTCATGGGCTTGGCGCCCGTGGTGATGACACTTCATGCCCTGTGGTGGGGCCTGATCGCACGAGGACGTCGCCAGGGTCGCCTGACCCCGAACATCATCGTGGTCGGAGCCACAGCCAACGCCCAGCACCTGATAGAAGCCGCCCTGCGCACCGGCGAGGTCAATGTTCTGGGGATCTTCGACGACCGCCTGGACCGCGCGCCCGAGAGCCTGCTTGGCGTACCTGTGCTAGGAGATACCTCGGCTCTGATCGACCACCGTGTCATGCCCTACGTCGACAGGGTTGTGATTACCGTGAGCTCGACGGCTCAGGCACGCGTACGGCAGCTTTTCGACAAGCTGGATGTCCTGCCCAACCCGATCAGCCTATTCGTCGATGTCGGTCGCGACGCCGACAGCGACGCTGCGATCTCGCGCATCGCCGATGCGGCGCTGGCCGATCTGTCCAGCGCGCCGGCCAATGCGCGCAAAGCTCTTATCAAGCGCCTTCAGGACCTTGTCGTCGGCATTGGCGGTCTGATCGTCGCCGCTCCGGTCATGGCCATTGTCGCGGTGGCCGTGCGCCTCGACAGCCCCGGACCGATCTTCTTCCGCCAGCGTCGCCATGGCTTCAACAACGAGGAAATCCTCGTCTGGAAGTTCCGCTCGATGCGCCACGAAATGGCCGATGCCCGCGCGGCGCGCCAGATCAGCGCCAATGACGACCGGGTCACCAAGGTTGGCAAGTTCATCCGCAAGACCAGCCTCGACGAACTGCCACAACTGTTCAATGTGCTGCGCGGCGAGATGTCGATCGTAGGCCCGCGCCCGCATGCCGTGGGCATGAAGACCGGCGATGTCGAGTCGGCCAAGCTGGTCGAGCAGTACGCCCATCGTCACCGCATGAAGCCCGGCGTCACCGGCTGGGCGGCGATCAATGGCTCGCGGGGGCCAGTCGATACGCCCGAACTGGTGCGCGAGCGGGTCGCGCTCGACGTCGACTATATCGAACGGCAGTCATTCTGGCTGGACGTCTACATCATCGCCATGACCATCCCCTGCCTGCTTGGGGATCGGTCGGCGGTGCGCTGAGGCGGCGATGTTCTGGCGCGGCGTCCTCGGCTATCTGCCGGTCAATATCGCCCAAGGCGTAGTGGGCCTGCTGACCATTGTCCTGTTCACGCGGGTGCTGTCGCCCGAGGAATATGGCGCTTACGCCCTCGCCTTCTCAGCGCTCAGCCTTACCCAGACCGTCCTGCTGACCTGGACCGAGGCGGCCATGGCGCGTTTCTTCGCGGCGCGCGCCGAGGATGGCCGACTTCCCGATCATTTCACCACGCTCTATCGGTTGTGGGGCGCCTGCGCCCTGGCGACACCGGTCATCGCCGGCGTTGCACTCTATGCCCTGCCTCTCGACGCCCCGATGAAGGTCGCGCTGGCGGCCGCTTTCGCCGCCGTCGTCGTCAAGAGCCTGACCAAGCTGTCGCAGGAGCGCCGGCGAGCGGCCGGTGAAGTCTCGGGCGCGGCGCTGCTCGATATCGTCCAGACTGTCGGCGGCTTCGCTCTGGGCCTGATCCTCGCTCTGGTTGGTCTGGGCGGCGCGGCCCCGTTGCTGGGCATGGGCGCGATCTCTCTGCTGTGTCTGGTGTTCGTGTTGCCAGCCGACCTTGGACGGATGCGGGGCGGTCGCTTCGACAGCGCCATGGCCCGCGACTACGCGACCTATGGGGTGCCAGTGGCGCTGTCCCTGATCCTGGCGCTGGTGCTTTCGACGACCGATCGCTTCCTTCTGGCCGCCTATCTGGGCGAAGCCACGGTCGGCGTCTATCACGCCGGATATTCGCTCGGCAGTCGCACTCTGGACGTCGTCTTCATCTGGCTGGGTATGGCGGGCGGACCGGCCCTGGTCGCGGCGCTTGAGCGCGGCGGCCCAGCGGCTCTGAAGAGCGCCGCGCGCGAGCAGGCCTCATTCATGGTCCTTCTGACACTGCCGGCGGCTGTCGGTCTGGCGCTCGTCGCCCCGTCTCTGGTCGAACTGATGGTCGGCGAGGCGCTGCGGGCTGGGGCAGTTGCGGTGGTGCCGTGGATCGCCGCCAGCGGCTGGCTGTCGGGTGTCACAACCTATTACCTGCTGCAGGCCTTCACCCTGGGCCGCCGCACGCCCATGCTGATCACCGCCATGGCCGTCCCCGCGCTGGCCAACCTGATCCTGAACCTGCTGCTGATCCCCCGGTTCGGACTGAACGGCGCCCTGTGGGCGACAACCGCCAGCTATGGCGTCGGGGCTGTGGCCGCCTGGACCCTGGGCCGCAGCGCCCAGCCCCTGCCAATCCCCTGGGCTACGTTGGCCAAGGCGGGAGCCGCCTGCCTCCTGATGGCTGCGGCCGTGCTGATCCTGCCCTCGCCGGGCGGAATTCTTGAACTGATCCTGAAAGCTTCCGTCGGGGCCGCTGTCTACGGCGGCGTGGCGCTGGGACTCAATATAGACGGTCTGCGTGGCAAGCTTTCCGGTCTTGCCCGGCGAAAGGCGCGTCCAGCATGACCTCCACGGCCAACGCGATCATCGTCGACAACGCCCTGTGGTCGAACGCCGCTCCGCGATTGTCGGTGCTGATCCCGACCTTTCGCGACGATCCATCGGCCCTGCTCAAGGCGCTGGACGACTCCATGGCGCGGGCCGAGATCATCGTACTGGACGACGGCGGCGGCGACGAGGCCCTGGCCAAACGCATCGCCGGCCGGATCGAGCGGCTGCGTCTGCCCGCGCGGTTCATTCGACTGACGTCCAACGAAGGGCGCGCCAAGGGCCGCAACCGTCTGGCCAGTCACGCACGCGCCGGTCACTTCCTGTTTTTGGACAGCGATATGCTGCCGGATCCCGAAGACTTTCTGGCCCGCTGGGTGGCCCTGGCGGAAGGCGAGAACACACCCATCGCCTTTGGCGGATTCACCCTGAACCAGACGCCCCGGCGACCCGAGCATGAATTGCACCGGGCCATGGCGCTGAAGAGCGACTGCACCCCGGCGCCCGAACGCGCCAGATCACCCGAGAAGCACGTCTTCACCTCCAACCTGCTGGTCCGCCGCGACGTCTTTGAAACGGTAGAGTTCGACGAGGGCTTCACGGGCTGGGGCTGGGAAGACGTTGAGTGGGCCATGCGCGTGAGCCGCGATCACCCGATCCTTCACATCGACAATTCGGCCACCCATCTGGGCCTCGATACCGCTCCGGCCATGGCCGCCAAGTACGAGCAGTCAGCGTCAAACTTCGCGCGGGTCGTCAGCGCCCACCGCGAGATCGTCAGCGCCTACCCCAGCTACAAGGTCGCCAGGGCTCTGAAGTCTTTGCCCGCGCGCGACATCTGGCGGCCGATGCTGAAGGCCTTCGCCCTCAATGAGGCCGCGCCCACGCGCCTGCGCGCCTTCGCCATGCGGCTCTATCGCGCCGCCCTCTATTGTGAGTCCGTCTGATGCAAGTGTCTCACGACAAGGTCGACGCCTACGAACCGGACCGAACCCTGAAGGGCAAGCTGCGGCGTCGCCTGATCCGCCTGGCTCATCGCCGCCCGGCGCGCGTGAAGCTGGCGCGGCCAATGGTGTCGTTCAGCTTCGACGACGCGCCCGCCACCGCCTGCGAGGCCGGCGCCAGGGTGCTGGAAGCGCGCGGCCTGCGCGGCACCTACTATTTCGCGGGCGGCCTGACCGGTCGCGAGGGCCCCATGGGCCGTTTCGCTACGGGAGAAGACGCCGCACGCCTGCATGCCGCTGGGCACGAGATCGGGTGCCACACCTTCTCGCACCTGGATTGCGGTCAAGCCTCGCGGGAAGCCACCCTCGCCGATATCGACCAGAACGCCGAAGCCCTGAAGTCGTGGGGGGCTGGAAAGCCGGTCAGCTTCGCATACCCGTACGGCGATGTCGGATCGCCAGCCAAGACGCTGCTGGCCGGCCGGTTCAAGACCGTGCGCGCCCTGCACCACGGCCTGATCGCCAACGGGGCGGACCTCAACCAGGCGCCTGCCGTCGGGATTGAGGGCGAAGACGGGGAGGCTGTGGCGCTGAAGTGGCTGGACCGCGCCCATGCCCGCAAAGCGTGGCTGATCCTCTACACCCACGATGTGTCTGAGACCCCCTCGCAATGGGGCTGCTCGACCGAGACCTTGAAACGGCTGGTCGACGGCGCGATGAACGCCGGCTTCGACGTGGTCACCGTGGCCGAGGGCGCGCGCCGGATCGGGCTTTAGCCCTTCGCGGCGTCCCGCCTGGGAAACAGCTTTACGTCCAAGTCCGGTCCGTCATTGCGACCGCCGAAAACGCCGATCCAGAAGTGCCCGTAGTCGCGCACCATGTCGCGCGGCACGAACAGGCCATGGCTGTAGGGCGTGTCGACCCCGATCGGTATCGAGGCGTCGGCGTCGCCGTACCAGGTGCCAAACAGACGGTCCCAGATCGGCGCGATGGCGAAGTGGCCAGTGGGGTGGCTCATGTCCAGCTTGTGGTGCAAGCGGTGATGATTGGGTGACTGGATCACGTAGCGCCCAAACCAGCCCCAGTTCGCGTCGATCTTGGAGTGGATCAGGAAGCCGATCCCGACGACCAGCACGTTGACGTAAATCATCACGTCGGCGGGCGCGCCCAGAATGGCCATCGGCAGGTTGACGACAAACAGTCCGGTGAAGGCCGCGGGATGCTGGCGTCCCGCAGTGATCACACCGAAGTCAGAGGCCGAGTGGTGATAGCGATGCAGCGGCCAGAACAGCCGGCTGTGGTCCAGCCTGTGGGTCCAGTAGTCGAAGAAGGTGTAGACGAGGAAGTAGAACACCAACTGCAACGCGAACGGAAGCGGCGCGGGACCTATGGCAAGGCCCGTGGTGGTCCTCAGCCAGTCATGGATCCAAGCGCCCGAGATCATCGAGGCTCCCAGCATCATGATACGGCCAAAGATATCGAGGATGTGGGCCTGCCCCAGTAAAAAGCAGGCGATATCGGTCTTCAGCGACGCCGTCGGCGCGAACAGCAACTGGCGGGCAGAGCTGTTGGACCAGCCGACGACCAAGGCTTCGATCCATAGGGCCGAGGGCAGCAGAAGAAAGATCAGGGCAGCGTTGTTGATGTGCTCGTGCGCCGACTCCGTGTCGAGCGTGCGGCCCAACACCGTGAAGGACACGTGGGTTGGAACAACCTGCAACACCGCCCACCAGGCTGAGCCCATGGCGGCGATATAGGCCAGGAAGCTCAGAACAACCATGATCCGGGCCACGCTGAAGCGCGATGAACGCGCGACGGGCGTCGGCGCAAAACTCCGGACAAGCTCGTCCGGGTCAGCCTGAAGCGCTGGAGGTTTCACTGAATATGGCTCCGCCTTCTGCGACGCTTGGTGGTCAGCAGAGCTAGGTCTAGGCCAAGGCGGTTAAAAACTTCGTTCGGCGAAGCGGTTAACCGCGCTCCTGTTCCCGATCCGAGAAGGCCAGTTTGGCGGCGAAGGCTACAAAAAGCGCCCAACGGAAGTCGTTATAGACCACCGCAATACTCTCGGTTAGCGAAACCAGTGTGTAGACGACCAGGAACGGAAAGACGAGCAAAGCGCCACGGTCGCGGAACACGGCGATGATCGCCAGGGTCAGGGTTTGAAGATAGAACAGCCCCCATGCCGCAAGGCCGATGAGGCCTATGCCCAGCCACTGTTCGATCCAGGAATTGTGCGCATGGTGCGCCTGAAATCCAGCATCTTTGGTGATCCAGGCGAACGGTCCCCAACCGGACTTGTTGTCCCAGACGGCGGCGTAGCCGTACCCGGTCCAGGGTCGCTGCTCGATCTGGCGCATGGCCGCGCTCCAGATCTCGGTGCGGCCCGTGAGGGTGGCGTCCTTGCCCAGGAGAGCAAAGAAGACATCCGAGGCGACCAGGACGAAGCCGCCTAGCAAGACAACCCCCGTCACACCCGTCCAGGTGATCGCAGCTCCGGCTGCCGGACTACGCCGGGCAATCAGCACAAAGACCAGGGCCGCCCCCCCGACCATCAGCGAGGCCAAGGACGTCTTGGACGTCGACATCAGCACCAGCACCAGCGCCAGTCCCGCGAACGGCCACCAGAGCTTCGCGCGCTGGGGATTCAGCAAGGCGGCCGCCGATAGCAGACAGAATCCCAAGGCCATAAGACCGCCGAGGGCGTTCTTCTCCATCCACAGGCCGCGCCAGGCGCCCGGGAACAGCTCGGTCATCACGCCGATCGACGGCACGGCGAGACAGACGACGAAGCTGGCGACAATCAGCACGATGAAGGTGGCCCCCACCACTTCGGCCAACTGAGCCCACTTGTAGCGCGCGGCCAGGGCAAGCCCCCCCAGGGTGGTGCAAGTGACAGCGAACGCGCGACGGGTCGTGACGTCAGGCGCGATCGACCACAGGGTCGAGCCGACCACGATCAGCATCAGCAAGATCAGCAAGGGCTGACGGATCAGCACGCGGATCAGGTTACGGGGATTGAGCGCAACAAGCAGGAAGCCGGCGGCATAGGCCGGCAGATAGGCCACGCGCATGATCCCGCCGGCCGACTCTCCCGCGTTTTCACCAAACAGCGGCAGCTCCCAGCCACCGCTGTAGATCAGCAGCATGGCGACCGAGGCGCAGAAGATCGCGATCTGGGGCAGGAGGAGCGGCGCCCTCCCCGAAGGCGTCACGGCAGGATCGCCCGAAGGAACGCAGGCGGCTGCACCGTAGCCTGGTTGAAGAACACGCCAGCGCAGCGGCCGCCGACCGTGGCCAGGGCGTCGCGAAGTTGGGCCGGTGGCTTGACGTCAGGCTGCTGGGCCGAGACCACCATCACTGTCTGATCCATGTGTTGGGCCACGGTGAGGGCCGCCTGGGAGCGATCCACCGATGGACTATCAACCACGATAACCTCGGCATGGCGGCGCAAGGCCTGCCAGTATTCGGCCCCTGGAATAATGTGGACCTTCTGGGGTCCGCGCAGGGCGTCGCGATTGAAGCGGGTGACCCAAAGGCGCGATCCACCCACACTATGGGCCGCCAGATACTTAGAGTCAGGCCAGACACCGCCATCAGCGCGCGGCGCCGGAGGCTGCACGGTGAAGAAGGCCGAGCCGTCGGGCGAGGCAGCCACCGCTGGTCCCAACACCCCGAAGCGTTCCGGATTCATGGAGATGGTCTGGAATTGCGCAGAGGTCGCCAAGTCCATATCGACCAGCCAGGTCTTGCGACCGGCGCGCGTTGCCGTGAAACGAGCCAACTCGCGAGCGACGGTGGAAGTCCCCTCCCCTCGCCGGGCGGCGACGACCTGGATGACGTGCGGGCGCCCAGGCGCCGGCGCGCCCAGTGAGCTCCACAACTCCGCCATCTCGGCGTTCAAATCCACCATCCGTCGAATCGCCGCGCGTTCAGGAGCTACAAACTAGCGTCATTCCCCTGGTGCGCGAAAGGCGACCAAAGCACTCAGCGTAAAGCCCTGCCACCTAGGCTGCGCGCTTGTATTCGGCAGTGGCCAGAACAGGCAGGTTCAAGGTCCGGGCGGCCGAGGCTGGGGTTTGGAGCCCGGGGCGCAGGAACATCCGAACCAGTCCCGCGCAAAGGGCGGTGAAGGCCGCGAACATGATCGTCAGGGCGAGGATCGGCTTCTGCAGGCTCTTGCCCTGCGACGGCGCGACAGCACGCTGGACGATGCGGATATTGTCGCTGCTTTCCGACGACATCCGTCTTTGAGCCTCGTCCTGCTGTTCCTTGACGGTAAAGTCGCGAACGTTGGACGTCAGGACATCACGGTCGCGGGTCAGCTGATTGAACTGCGGCTCAAGCTCAGCCAGTCGCAGCAAGCGCTGGTTGACGTCGGCGACCTGCTGAACCGCCGTCGTCTGGGACTCGCGCAGCGCCGCCACTTCAGCGCTGAGATCGTTGCGTGAGGTCTGCAGGGTCTGCCAGATCGGGTTGGGGCCGCTACGACGCGCGCCTTCGCCAGCCGTGCGACCGGCGGCGATGCCGCGCTCCAGCTGGGCAATCTGGGCGTCGATGTCGCGGACCGGGCTGGCGTCGGGCCGATAGCGCGACAGCAGGCCCTCGCGATCCAGCTTCAGCTGGTTGAGCTTGGCGGCCGCAGAGGTGTCGGAGTCGCGATACAGCACGGTCTCGGCAGGGGTACGCGCCAACTCCGCCTCAACCGAGGCAAGACGGGCAACGCGATCCTGCAACTGGGCCTCAATGGAATATTTCTGCTGCTCGACCTGGGTCTGCAGCTGGGTCAGCGTCGTCTTCTGCGAGGTGAAGTCGCCGATATCGTTGGTGGTCAGGAACGACTGATAACTGGTGTCGGTCTCTTCGAGCTTTTGCTCAAAGATGTCCTTCTGCCTTTGCAGCACGCGGTCATCACTGTCGATCAGCAGGCCGCGGCGATAGGTCAGGTATTCTTCCAGAAGGGTGTTCAGGACCTTCTCGGCCAACTCGGGATGCTCGTTCTGATAGGACAGGCGAATGATGGAATTGTCCGGCGCCGTCTCGATCTTGAAATTGCGTCCCATGGAGTCACGGCCCAGGGCGATCAGCTTGCGCTTACCTTCGGGCGTTGCAGCGGCGTACTTGGCGGCCTGGGACGGAAACACATTGGCGAAGCCAATCTTGCGGATCACGCGTTCGCGCAGTTCGCCGCTGCCCAGGATCTCGGATTCAGACTGGATAACCTGATCAACATTCGGCACTGCGCCGCGTCCCGCGTCGCCGGCCCGGGGCTCGTAAACGTATTCCTGGCCCAGGCGAACGAAGAGGCTGGATTCGGCGGTATAATTCTTCTTCAGGGTGGTCGAGAACGCGACTCCCAGCACCGCGATGACCAAAAATACACCCAGCATCAGGAAGCGTTCACGCCACAGCAGGGTGATGAAGTCGGTCGGCGCATAGCGCGCACGCGTCGCCCAGTCGCGTTGCGACGGAGGGTCATGCGGCACGCTGGTCCAGGCGCTCGTCGTCGACATACGAATCCGAAGGGTTCAATCTCGACTTCAAACTGGTCCGCTCGCCCTTAAGGCTTCGTTACCCATTCCTGTTAAGACTTGTCGCATGCAACGGCGCACGCATCTCTCGACGGCCTTGGCCATACTGCTCCTGAGCGGCGGCGTGACCGCCTGCGGTCATGTGGACGGCGAGCCCATCACGCCCGCTCCGCGCCCCAGCGCGAACTTTCCCAACATCGGCTATGCCGACTGGAGCGAGGAAGAGCCCTCCTATCGCTTCTATCCAGGCGATGAGGTCGAGGTGACGGTGGCTTCGGCGACCGAGCTCAACAAGTCAGCCATCGTGCAGCCAGACGGTCGGATCGTTCTCCCACTGCTCGGGCCGGTAATGGCGGCCGATCGTACGATCTTCGAACTGGAGGACGCGATCACTGAGGCCTATGGCAGCCAACTGCTGCGACCCCAGGTGCAGGTGTCGGTCAAGACGACGACCCCGCTGAAGGTGTTCGTCGGCGGCGAGGTCGGCAATCCGGGCGTCTACGACATGCCCGGCGATGTCGATGCGCTACGCGCTGTTATCCAGGCCGGCGGCTTCAAGACCTCGTCCAAGCGAAGCCAGGTTGTCATCATCCGTCGTGGCCCAGACGGTCGCGCCATGCTGCGCACGGCCGATCTTCTGAGGGGGATGACCAATCCCGGCGGCGGCGTGGATCTGATCCCGCTTCGCCGCTTCGATATCGTCTATGTGCCGCGCAGCGGCGCGGCGGAGACGGGGCTGTTCATGCAGCAGTACTTCCGCGACCTGCTGCCGGTCAGCTTCAGCTACGCGGTCAACGGCGTCGGCCAATAGGCTCGAGCTGAGCATTGGCCGATCGCTGAATCCGAAAAGCCGGATTCAGCCGTGGGCCAGCCATTCCCGCGCAGCGCGCTGGGCTTCGGCGACGTCTTCGCTGGCCATCTCTTGCGACAGTTCTTTGCGATAGACCTTGGCCTCCACAGAACCGCGCATGGCGGCCAGGTTGAACAGCATGTGCGCCGAGACGTAGTCGACGGGGGCGCCGCCCTGACCGGTCGAATACAGCAGGCCCATGCGGAACAGTTCGTCGCCCGAGGACTCGGCAGTCGGCAGCGGCAGCACGTGGGCGGGTGGGGGTTCGATGCTCATCATCATGGCTTCATCTCCTCTTCCAGGCCCCTCCGACGTTCTGTCGGATCCCGGGCCTGGATGCAGAAAAGTCCACAGCCGCTGAACATATAGTTAAGCGTCGGAACATCATGAATTCAGGCGCGAATACATGCTTTCTTCAGGGGTATTACTCAGCGTAAACGCCTGTATACGCCGAGTTAACGCACGGACTGCCTAAAGAGCATCCTTCGGGCCTCGCACGTCGCCCCACTCGGGGCCTAAAGACCCGCAAAACGCAATTCCACCCCCAGTTTGGGGCGCTTTTCAAAGTTTTCGCGGGCTCCGATCCTTTCCGAAAACGCTTTAGAGTTTGGCAAGTCTTCCACAACTGTGCCCGGGTTTTTGCAGGGCGCAACCCTCAGCCCGCCGGCGAAATCGGCAGCGGACAATTGGCCGCAGATAGAATTCTGCCGGGAAAGTGGCCTGTCGACCACACACACAAGAGCGGCTTGTCCCATTGATGTTGCCTACCGCGCGATGGGCGCTCTGGCGAAAAGGTGGAGCTGGCCGCCCGTTCGTCTGACGGCGTCATTCAGGCGCGGTTCAGCCGGCCTGCAGGAGGATGGTTTCCAGGGTCGAGGGATTTGGCGGTGGAAACCCGCCCGACCAGAAGGAGTGGACGAGATGAAACGTCTGTTGCTCACCATCGCCGTTGTCGCATCGGTAGCCGGTCCCATGACCGCCGTAGCCAGCGATGCATCCGCCCAGGATCGTGGCCGCTGGGACCATCGCGAAGATCGCTGGGACCGACGGGAAGACCGGCGCGACGCCCGTCATGACGGGGGCCGTTGGGACCGGCGCGAGGACCGTTGGGATCGGCGTGAAGACCGCTGGGATCGCGGCCGGCACAATGGCTATTACTATGGAACCCGTTTCCACTACGGCGCTCCGCCTTCGCACTATTACGGCCATCCGAGCTACCGCCCCGGCTATGTCGCCTGGCGTCGAGGCGCCTATCTGCCCCCCTACTATCGCGGCGGCGGATATGTCGTGCATGACTACGGCCGCTATCGCCTGCGTCCGCCGCCCCGTGGCTATTACTGGTACCGCACCGGCGATGACTACGTGCTGGCGGCCATAGCCACCGGCCTGATCTTCGACGTCATGACCAACGGCTACTAACGGGAACGGGCAAGGGACAAGCGTTCCGGAGGTGGTCCTCCGGAACGCCTTGCGGCTAGAGTCCGAGCTTGGATTTCAGCAGGTCGTTGACGGTGGCCGGATTGGCCTTGCCGCCCGTCTCCTTCATCACCTGGCCGACGAACCAGCCGATGGCCTGGGGCTTTTCCTTCACGGCCGAGGCCTTGTCGGGATTGGCCGCGATCAGCGCGTCAATGGCCGCTTCGATGGCGCCAGTGTCGTTGATCTGCACGAGGCCGCGCTTCTCGACGATCTCGGACGGACGCCCCTCGCCGGCCCACATGTGCTCGAAGACCTCCTTGGCGATCTTCGATGAGATGGTGCCGTTCTCGATCAGCTCGACCAGCTGGGCGATGTCCGACGAGGGCAGCGGCGAGGCGGCGATCTCGTGGCCGTTGGCCGACAGCTTGGACAGCAGTTCGTTGGTCACCCAGTTGGAAACCAGCTTGGCGTCGCGGCCTTTGGCGGCGGCTTCGAAGTAGTCGGCGCGGTCGCTCTCAATGATCAGCACGCCGGCGTCATAGGCCGACAGGCCATACTGGCTCTGCAGGCGGGCCTTCTTGGCGTCCGGCAGTTCCGGCAGGGTCTCTTCGATCTTCTTGACCCAGGCCGCGTCGAGGATCAGCGGCAACAGGTCGGGATCGGGGAAGTAGCGATAGTCGTGCGCCTCTTCCTTGCTCCGCATCGAGCGGGTCTCGAGCTTGGTCGGATCGAACAGGCGGGTCTCCTGGTCGATCTTGCCGCCGTCTTCCAGAATCTCGATCTGGCGACGGGCCTCATACTCGATAGCCTGCTGGATATAGCGATACGAATTGACGTTCTTGATCTCGCAGCGCGTGCCCAGGTGGCTGAAGCTGCCGGTCTCGCGGAACTTCTCGTAGGCGCCGGGGCGGCAGACCGAGACGTTGACGTCAGCGCGAAGGTTGCCCTTCTCCATGTCGCCGTCGCAGGTGCCCAGATAGACGAGGATCGTGCGGATCTTCTTCACATAGGCCGCCGCCTCCGCCGAGGTGCGCATGTCGGGCTTGGAGACGATCTCCATCAGCGCCGTGCCTGCGCGGTTCAGGTCGACATAGGTGGCGTTCGGATCCTGATCGTGCAGCGACTTGCCGGCGTCCTGCTCCAGGTGCAGGCGCTCGATGCGCACCTCGAAGGTCGAGCCGTCGTCGTGCTCGACGGTGATCACGCCCTCGCCGACGATCGGCTGGTCGAACTGGCTGATCTGATAGCCCTGCGGCAGGTCGGGGTAGAAGTAGTTCTTGCGGTCGAAGCGGCTCTTCAGATTGATCTTGGCGTTGAGGCCCAGACCCGTCTTGACCGCCTGCTCGACGCAGAAGCCGTTCAGCACCGGCAGCATGCCGGGCATGGCTGCGTCCACCAGGCTCACCTGCTCGTTGGGCCCAGCCCCAAAGCCCACGGCGGCGCCGGAGAACAGCTTGGACTTGCTGGCGACCTGGGCGTGGATCTCGAGACCGAGAACGATTTCCCAGGGGCCGGTGCGGCCTTGGATGGTTTTGGATTCTTGCGTCATGAGCCTCTCTTACACCGACCGCGCCATGGCGGAAAACCCTTAGGCCGCCGGGTTTCAACGCGAACCGTCGCCCCCTTCCTGGAGAGATTTCCCGCGCCCGTCCCTCCGGCGGTTTTCATATAGTTGAGGTCCGAAGCCAAATAAGGCCCCTTCTTGTTAGAAACGGCGCCATTCCGGGGCAATCGGAACCTCCACGACGCCGAACGGTTACGTCCTCCGAGAAATAAAGCTGAGGAGGACTTCATGCCCGCTTTTAGTCAGACCTTGAATCTGGACTCGATCGACACTGTGGATACGCGTCGTCAGCGCACGCCGATCCAGTCCGCTCCGGTTTCCGCCGCGACGGATGCTTCGCCCATGTTCCCCGCCGCGCCGATCTATGCCCGCAAGCCGGCTAAGAACGCTGCGAACAACATGGCGCTGCTGGTCGGCGCGCCGGTCATGCTGGTCGCCGCAGGCGCCATCGCCTGGGCGATGATGGCCAATCCGGCCCAGCCCCCGACCGAGACGCAGCAGACGGCCCAGATGGCCATCGCCGACACGGTCCCGCTGAGCCCGCCGCTGGCGCCGGCCACCATGCCGACCCCGACGCCGATCGAGACCGCCGTCGCCGAGCCCGCCCCGCGCGCCGTCGCATCAGCCCCGATCCGCGCCACGCCGCGCGCCGCCGTCGTCCGCCGAGCCGCTCCGGCCGTCGCGACGACCCCGGACGCCAGTTTGGCCTCGTCGAACGTCAGCGCCACGGTCCCAGCGCCCACTCCTGCCGTCATCGCCGAGCCGGATCCGGTCGTGATCGCCGCCCCGGTCGCCGCAGCGCCAGCCCCGACTCCGGCACCGGCACCGGCACCGGCACCGGTCACGCCGGTCGACCCGCAGTAACCGACTAGCCTAACGAAGAAGGGCGGCTCCTCGCGGAGCCGCCCTTTTTACGAAGTCACCACCAGCGGGCGGCCTTGGCGTTGAAGCCGGCCGCCTTTTCCAGCGCCCCGGCCACCGAGAACACCGTGCCCTCGTCCAGCGGCTTGCCGATGATCTGCAGGCCCAGCGGCAGGCCGTTGGAATCCAGTCCCGCCGGCAGCGACAGGCCCGGCAGGCCGGCCAGGTTGGTCGTCACCGTGAAGACGTCATTGAGGTACATGGCGATGGGGTCGTTGCTGTTCTCGCCCAGACCGAACGCCGCCGACGGCGCCGTCGGGGTCAGGATCGCGTCGCAGCGTTCCCAGGCCTTGTCGAAGTCCTCGGCGATGCGGCGACGCACCTTCAGGGCCTTCAGATAGTAGGCGTCATAATAGCCGGCGCTGAGCACATAGGTGCCGATCAGGATGCGGCGCTTGACCTCGTCGCCGAAGCCTTCGGCGCGGGTGTTCTCATAGGTCTCGGTGAGGTTGCCACCCTCGGCCCGCAGGCCGTAGCGCATGCCGTCATAGCGGGCCAGGTTCGAGGACGCCTCGGCCGGGGCCACGATGTAGTAGGCCGGCAGGGCGTACTTGGTGTGCGGCAGGGTGATGTCGACGATCTCGCAGCCGGCTTCCCTCAGCCAGGCGATGCCGTCTTCCCACAGCTTTTCGATCTCGGCCGGCATGTTGTCGACGCGGTATTCCTTGGGAATGCCGATCCGCAGGCCCTTGACCGACTTGCCGACGAACTGGGTGAAGTCCGGCACCGGCACGTCGAGGCTGGTGGAGTCCTTGGGGTCATGGCCGCACATTGAGGTCAGTAGCAGGGCCGCGTCCTCGACGGTCTTGGCGATCGGGCCCGCCTGGTCCAGCGAGCTGGCGAAGGCCACGACGCCCCAGCGCGAGCAGCGGCCATAGGTCGGCTTGATGCCCACGGTGCCGGTGAAGGCGGCCGGCTGGCGGATCGAGCCGCCGGTGTCGGTGGCGGTGGCGCCCAGACACAGGCCGGCGGCCACAGCCGCAGCCGAACCACCCGACGAGCCGCCGGGGGTCAGGGGCTTGTCGCTGGCGGTCGAGCGCCAGGGATTGGTCACGGGGCCAAAATACGAGGTCTCGTTCGACGAGCCCATGGCGAACTGGTCCAGGTTCAGCTTGCCCAGCATCACCGCGCCATCACGCCACAACTGGCTGGTGACGGTCGATTCATACTGCGGGATGAACCCTTCGAGGATCTTCGAGCAGGCCGTCGTCTGGACGCCCTTGGTGCAGAACAGATCCTTGATGCCCAGCGGCGCGCCGTCCAGCGGACCGGCCACGCCCAGGGCGCGACGGGCGTCCGACGCCGCCGCCATCGACAGCGCCTGTTCGGGCGTCTCGACGATGAAGGCGTTCAGGGCGCGCGCGCCCTCGATGGCCTCGATATGGGCTGTGGTCAGCTCGACGGAGGTGAAGTCACCCGCTTCCAGGCCGTCGATGGCGCCCTTCAGGGTCAGGGACGTAAGGGCGCTCATTATTCGACAACCTTGGGCACGACGAAGAAGCCGTCGACGGACTTGGGGGCGTTGGAGGTGATCACCGAGGCGTCGCCGCCCATGGTCACCACGTCTTCACGCAGCGGCGCGCCGGCGCCGACCACGCTGGTCAGCGGCTCGACGCCGTCGGTATCGACCTCGGCCAGCTGCTCGATCCACGCCATGATGCCGTTGAGCTCCTGGGCCAGGGGCTCCAGGCGATCTTCGGGTGTGGCGATCCGCGCGAGCCGCGCGACCTTGCGCACTGTGGCGACGTCAATGGCCATTGGGGGCCTCCTGAATTCCAAGCGCGTGGGTTAGCCGCCAGAGGGGCGCTTTGACAAGTCGTTCCCTTGCTGGGCGGGCCGTTCCCCGTGTTATGAGGGGCGATGCCCGTTCTCGATATCGAAGATTTCGCCGCCGCCATCCCTGATTACATGCCGATCGTCGGCCTCGACCCCGGCGAGAAGACCATCGGCGTGGCCGTTTCCGACGTCACCCTGACCGTCGCCAGTCCCCTGGCCCTGATCCGGAAGACCAAGTTCAGCGAGGACGCCGAGACGCTGTTCAAGCTGATGGGCAGCCGCAAGGCGGCCGGCATCGTCATCGGCCTGCCGATGAACATGGACGGCACCGAAGGCGTCCGCTGCCAGTCCAACCGGGCGCTGGGCCGCAACCTGTTGCGTCTGCAGCCGCATGTGCCGATCACCTTCTGGGACGAGCGCCTGTCGACGGCGGCCGTGACCCGGGTGCTGATCGAGGAGCACGACGTCAACCGCAAGCGCCGGGCCGAGGTGGTCGACAAGATGGCCGCCGGCTGGATCCTGCAGGGCGCTCTGGAGCGGATGCGGGGAATTCGGGAAGCTGCGGGCAAGGTTTAGCTTTCTTAGCTCCTCCCCCTCTGGGGGAGGTGGCCCGGAGGGCCGGAAGGGGCAGCGCGGCCGACTTCCAGCTAGCCCCCTCAGTCGCTCCGCGACAGCTCCCCCAGAGGGGGAGCAGCTACAGTTTCGCGACCTCACGCGATCACTCGCTGAGCTATGAAAAGGGTCGCGGAGCGTCCGGACCACGTCCGGATGAGTGAGTAGCAAATACCGTTTCGACGAAGCCGTCCGCTCCGCGTGGTCGTTATCCGTCAGCGTCCCAGCGGGTGGCCCAGTTGGGGCCTTACCGGGACCCGGAAGCTTCGGTTTCCCGAAGTCCCGAAGGTCGGGGGGCGTGGGGCCAATCCTGACCAACACTCGCCTTGATCCCCATCCACGCCGACGGCGGGCGGGTCCTGCAACGCCAGGGTCCCCGGACGCGCTTCAGTATCCCCCTGAAGCACAGCCCCGCTCGATCACCCCCCGCCGCCGCAATGGTCGCTGGCCTTGCGCCCTTTCCTCGCGACGAGGTGGGGACAGAATACGGGAGGTTTCGGCGCGTCTGACAGGCGCGCTCGGTTTGTTTGCAGGACGTTGAATTTGCTGCGGTCTCGCAGCGATAGCTCGAGGATAGGGCGCAGTTTATCCCCGTACTTGCCCCCTACGGGCTGCTTCGCAGCCGTCTTCCCCCGGAGGGGGAAGATGAATTCGCGATGTCATCTTCCCCCTGAAAGGGGGAGGACGACCTGCGCAGCAGGTCAGGAGGGGGCCAGCGGCGGCGGCCGGTTATCCCCCATCGCGCGCACCCGCCGCCTTCCCTCTCCCGGCAAAGCCGCCTAAGACACCGTTTCATGACGGCCAAGCCCCATGATCCCGCCCGCGTCGCCCTCGACGCGATCCGCGCCCGCGCCTTTGCGTTCCCAAAGCGCCATTTCCTGTCCGCCGGCGACCTCAACGCCCCGCAGGCCGCCGACCTGCTGGACCTGGCCGAGGCGTTCGTCGCCTTCAACCGCCAGACCTCCAAGTCGCTGGACCTGCTCAAGGGCCGGACGCTGATGAACCTGTTCTTCGAGAACAGCACCCGCACCCAGTCCAGCTTCGAGATCGCCGGCAAGCGCCTGGGCGCCGACGTGGTCAATATGAGCCCGCGCACCTCGTCGATCACCAAGGGCGAGACCCTGATCGACACCGCCGTGACCCTGAACGCCATGCGCCCCGACCTGCTGGTGGTGCGCCACGCCTCGTCGGGCGCCGCCAGCCTGCTCAGCCAGAAGGTCAGCGGCCATGTGATCAACGCCGGTGACGGCCAGCACGAGCATCCGACCCAGGCGGTGCTGGACGCCCTGTCGATCCGCCGCGCCTTTGGCCGGGTGTCGGGCCTGACCGTGGCGATCTGCGGCGATGTTTTGCACAGCCGCGTGGCCCGCTCGAACGTCTCCCTGCTGCACACCCTGGGCGCCAGCGTGCGGCTGGTGGGTCCCGCCACCCTGATGCCGGCCCAGGCCGAGCGCTGGGGCGTGACCGTGCACCACGACATGAAGTCGGGCCTGGCCGGGGCAGACGTGGTGATGATGCTGCGCCTGCAGCTGGAGCGCATGCAGGGCGGCTTCGTGCCCTCGACCCGCGAATATTTCCGCTTCTATGGCCTGGACCGCGAAAAGCTTTCGCGCGCCGCGCCGGGGGCCAAGGTGATGCACCCTGGGCCCATGAACCGGGGCGTCGAGATCGATTCCGACGTGGCCGACGATCCGGCCGTCAGCCTGATCCAGGACCAGGTCGAGATGGGCGTCGCCGCCCGGATGGCGGTGCTGACCAGCCTCGCCGCACGGCTGGAGGCCGATCAATGAATTCGCCCCAGCCCCTGGCCTTCACCAATGCCCGCCTGGTCGATCCCGAGAGCGGCTATGACGGCCCCGGCGGGGTCATCGTCTCAGAGGGCGTGATCTCCGACGTCGCCAAGGGCCGCGAGTTCGGCAAGCTGGGCAAGGGCGTCCGGGTCGTCGATTGCGGCGGGGCCCTGCTGGCCCCCGGCCTGATCGACCTGCGGGTCAAGACCGGCGAGCCGGGCTCGGAAACCAAGGAAACCCTGGCTTCAGCCGCGCGCGCCGCCGCCGCCGGCGGTGTGACCTCGATCGTCGTGCAGCCGGACACCGATCCGGCCATCGACGATCCCAGCGTGGTCGACTTCATCCTGCGCCGGGCCCGCGACATCGACAGCGCCCGTATCCTGTGCGCCGGAGCGGCGACCAAGGGCCTTAAGGGCGAGCAGATGGCCGAGATCGGCCTGATGCGCGAGGCCGGCTGCGTCTATATCACCGACGCCGACCGCCCGATCGTCGACTCCAAGGTATTCCAGCGCATCCTGACCTACGCCAAGGGCTTCGACACCCTGCTGGCCCACCGGCCGATGGACATGTGGCTGGCCCGGGGCGGCGCGGCGATCGGCGGCGAGTTCGCCGGCCGCCTGGGCCTGCCGTCGATTTCGCCGATGGCCGAACGGATCATGCTGGAGCGCGACATCGCCCTGCTGGAAGCCACCGGCGGCCGCCTGCTGGTGGACCAAATCACCAGCGCCGGCGCGCTGGAGACCCTGGCGCGCGGCAAGGCCAAAGGCCTGCGCCTGCACGCCAGCGTGTCGATCAATCACCTGTCGTTCAACGAGCTCGACGTGGGCGACTATCGCACCTTCGCCAAGGTCACCCCGCCCCTGCGCGGCGAGGACGACCGTCAGGCCCTGATCGAAGCGCTGGCCTCAGGCCTGATCGATATCGTGGTGTCCGCCCACGCTCCGGCCCCGGCCGAGGACAAACGCCTGCCCTTCGACGAGGCCGCCCCCGGCGCCATCGGCGTTGAGACCCTGCTGCCGGCCCTGCTGTCGCTGTATCACGACGAGCGCCTGCCGCTGGTCGACCTGATCCGCGCCGTGACCCTCGCGCCCGCCGAGCTGCTGGGCCTGCGCGGAGGCCGTATCGCGCCCGGCGCGCCGGCCGATCTGGTGCTGTGCGACATCGACGCGCCGATCATCGTGGATGCGGCCAAGCTGCTCTCGAAGTCCAAGAACTCGCCGTTCGACGGCCGCAGGCTGCAGGGTCAGGTGCTGATGACGCTGGTGGATGGGCGGGTGGTGCATCGGGCCGAGGGGTAGTTCCTTCAATGGCAAGAATTGACAATCTTTGCCAAATATCACCCACTGCCATCAGAGGTGCATGATGGCGACCATGAACGTTTCCCTGCCCGACGCCATGAAGGACTGGGTTGAGGGCCGCGCCGAAACCGGGCGCTACAGCAATGCCAGCGACTATGTGCGCGACCTGATCCGCCGCGATCAGGAACGCGCCGAGAAGGTCGCCGCCATGCAGCGCCTGATCGACGAAGCCGAAGAGAGCGGTGTCGGGACCTGCTCCATGGACGACATCCTGGCGGCGGCGCGCCGCCGGCTGCGGGCCAGTGCGGATGGCCTATAGGCTCAGTCGCAAGGCCGAGCAGGATATCCTCGATATCTACCTGACCGGAGCGGGCGCGTTTGGGCAGGGTCAGGCCGAGCGCTATCATGCGGGGCTGGAAAGGGCGTTCGCGTTTCTCTCCGAGTTCCCGCTCGCCGCTCCCGAACGCGACGAACTGGGCCGCTCATCGCGCGTCCATCCTTACAAGAGCCACATCATCATCTACCGCCTCGACGGGGCGGACATCTTCATCCAGCGTGTTCGGCATGGATCCGAAGATTGGCTTTCCTGAAGGGTCAGGGGCCCGCCTTTTGCTCACCCCCTGAGTCTCCTGCTACACCTTCGCCACAAGCAATCCTTGCGTAGCGGTTGAAATCGCGCGCAACTCGCCTTAGGGTCGAAACGTGCAAGATCTCGCTCAAGCCGTCTATCTCACGCTCGCGATCGCCGTCGTCGGAGGCTACCTCCTCGGCTCGATCCCGTTCGGCCTGATCGCCACCCGCCTGGGCGGGGCCGGCGACATCCGGCAGATCGGCTCTGGAAACATCGGCGCGACCAACGTCTTGCGCTCAGGGCGCAAGGACCTGGCGGCCATCACCCTGCTGGGCGACGCCGGCAAGGGCGTGCTGGCCGTGCTGCTGGCCCGCTGGCTGACCAACGACAGCGCCGCCATCGTCGCTTTGGCCGGCGGCGCGGCGTTCCTGGGTCACCTGTTCCCCGTCTGGCTGAAGTTCAAGGGCGGCAAGGGCGTCGCCACCTTCTATGGCGTGCTGCTGGCCGCCTGCTGGCCCGTGGGCGTGCTGGCCGCCGTCACCTGGCTGGCCATGGCGGCCCTGTTCCGCATCAGCTCGCTGGCCGCCCTGACCGCCGCCGCCCTGGCCGCTCCGTTCGCCCTGGCCACCGACCAGCCCTATGCCATGCTGGTGCTGGCCCTGTTCATGGCCGTGCTGATCTTCGTCCGCCACCGCGAGAACATCGCTCGCCTGCTGAAGGGCGAAGAGCCGAAGATCGGCAAGAAGAAGACGGCGGAGACGCCGCCTCCGGCCGCGTGATTTCGGGCCGCCTCTCGGACATCCAGCGCCTGGCCTGGCTTCGGCTGGCGCGCACCGAGACGGTCGGCCCCGTCGCCTTCGAGCACCTGCTGGCCCGCTTCGGCACGCCCGAGCGCGCCCTGAGCGCCCTGCCCGACCTCTCCCGTCGCGGGGGGCGGGCCACGCCGCTGAACATTCCCCTGCGCGAAACCATCGAGCGCGAGCTGGAGGCCGGCGCGGCCATGGGCGCGCGGCTGCTGTGCGGTTGCGAGCCTGACTTCCCCGCCCGCCTGGCCGCCCTTGATCCGCCGCCGCCGGTGCTGTGGGCCCTGGGCCGCGCCGAACTGCTGCCCCGGCCCAGCGTCGCCATCGTTGGGGCCCGCATCGCCTCGGCCGCCGGCCAGCGCTTCGCCCGACAACTGGCGGCCGAGCTGGGCGAGGCCGGCCATGTCATCGTCAGCGGCATGGCGCGCGGCGTCGACGGCGCCGCGCACGAGGGCGCGATGCGCACCGGCACGGTGGCCGTGCTGGGCGGCGGAATTGGCGACATCTATCCGCCCGAGCACGGCGCCCTGCACGCGCGTCTGGCCGCCGAGGGCTGCGTGGTGTCCGAAAGCGCCCCCGACCGCCGCGCCCAGGCCAGGGACTTTCCGCGCCGCAACCGCATCATCTCCGGTCTGTCGCTGGGCGTCGTGGTGGTCGAGGCCGAGCTGAAGTCCGGCTCGCTGATCACCGCCCGCCTGGCCGCCGAACAGGGCCGCGACGTCTTCGCCGTGCCCGGCTCGCCGCTGGACCCGCGCGCCCGGGGAACCAACGACCTGATCCGCCAGGGCGCGATCCTGTGCGAAGGCGCCGAAGACGTGCTGCGCAACCTATCGGGCCAGACCCATCTACGCGAGCGCGAGCGGGACTATGACGGCGAGCCGGCAGCCGACATTGACTTCGACGCCCTGCGCGAGCGCCTGGCCGCCCTGCTCTCACCCACGGCCGTTTCGCGCGACGAGCTGGTCCGGGCGACCGGCGCCCCGACCTCGGCGGTGATGGCGGCCCTGGTGGAGCTGGCCCTGGCCGAGCGGGCGGAGCTGCTGGCCGGAGGGATGGTGGCGGGGGTTTGATGCGACGGCGCCTTGCCCCAAGTACTGGATACCAGTACTGCGGACATTGAATTCGAATGGGACCTTGAGAAGGCTCGGAGCAACCTCGCCAAACATGGGGTTGATTTCAAAGACGCCTGTCACGCGATCCTGGACCCTTGGCGGATGGAGGTTGTCGATGACCGGTTCGACTACGGCGAAGAAAGGATCCAGATCATCGGCGCCTGCTTCGGGGCCGTCCTCTTCGTCGTCACCGTCTCACATGTCCAAAATTACTACCGGATCATCTGAGCCAGACCCGCCAACCCCGTCGAAAGCAAAAGGTACTTTCGCGGTGCGTAGCGGCGATCTGCCGATGGGCAAGACGGACTGGGATCGCCTCAAGGCGATAACAGAAGAAGAGATCAACGCCGCCGCACTGTCCGATCCCGACTGCCCGCCGCTGACCGAGGAGCAGCTATCCCGGTTCAAGCGCGTCAAAGCGATCAAGGATATTCGCGGTCGGCTAGGCATGACCCAGGCGGCGTTCTCTGCGGCATTCCGCTTGCCGCTGTCGACAGTCCGGGATTGGGAACAGGGTCGAACCACGCCAGACGCGCCCGCCAGAACACTGCTGACGGCGATAGCCCGGGATCCCGAGACGATGCGAAGGCTGGTCGGTGGCGAAGCGGCCTGATCGGCGACTTCTGGCCTGAAAGCCTAGACGCTGAGGTCGATCATCAGCCCGGTGCCCTGGGCCGGGGCGGCGCGAATGGCGTCGCGCAGGCGGTCGGCGATCTGCGCGCGTTCCGCGTTGGAGGTCACCGGCTTGACGGGCTGGATCGGCGAGACATAGGCCTCGGTGGCGATCCGGTTGATGGTCGAGACGTTCATGAGCGCCAAAAGGGTTTTGGTTCAACCTCAACAATCACCCGACCGACCTTAACAATCGACTACCAAATCACGGGAAACGGCGCCGTTTGAACAGGCCGCGTTGACAGACACCCCGTCGCGCCCCCACTTTCCGCCGCTCGCCTCCAGGGCGATCCTCCCCCAGGGTACAAGAGTCCTAATGAACGTCGTCGTCGTCGAGAGCCCGGCCAAGGCCAAGACCATCAACAAGTATCTCGGGTCCGACTACACGGTTCTCGCCTCGTACGGCCATATCCGCGACCTGCCGTCGAAAGACGGCTCGGTGGAGCCCGACAACGATTTCGCGATGAGCTGGGAGATCGACGCCAAGTCGTCCAAGCGCGTCGCCGACATCATCGACGCGATGAAGGGGGCCGACCGCCTGATCCTGGCCACCGACCCCGACCGCGAAGGGGAAGCGATCAGCTGGCACATTCTGGAAGTCCTTCAGAAGAAGAAGGCGGTCAAAGGCATGACCGTCCAGCGCGTGACGTTCAACGCCATCACCAAGGCCTCGGTCCTCGAAGCGATGGCCAATCCGCGCGACATCGACATGGAGCTGGTCGAGGCCTACCTCGCCCGCCGCGCCCTGGACTACCTGGTCGGCTTCACCCTTTCGCCCGTCCTGTGGCGCAAGCTGCCGGGCAGCCGCTCGGCCGGCCGGGTGCAGTCGGTCTGCCTGCGGCTGATCGTCGAGCGCGAGATGGAGATCGAGCGCTTCAAGACCCAGGAATACTGGAGCGTCGACGCCGACGTGTCGGCCGGCGCCGATCCGTTCCTGGCCCGCCTGATCAAGCACGAAGGCAAGAAGCTCACCAAGTTCGACCTGAACAACGAGGGCTCGGCCCTGGCCGCCAAGGCCGCCGTCGAGAAGGCCGTGTTCAAGATCGCCGCCGTCGAGAAGAAGCCCGGCAAGCGCTCGCCCGCCCCGCCCTTCACCACCTCGACCCTGCAGCAGGAAGCCTCGCGCAAGCTGGGTTTCAGCGCCCAGCGCACCATGCAGGCGGCGCAGAAACTGTATGAAGGCATCGACATCGGCGGCGAGACCGTCGGCCTGATCACCTATATGCGAACCGACGGCGTGGCGGTCGGCCCCGAGGGCATCGCCGAAGCCCGCGACGTGATCGGCAATGTCTATGGCAAGGACTACGTCCCCGAGACGCCGCGCTACTACAAGGTCAAGGCCAAGAACGCCCAGGAGGCCCACGAAGCCATCCGCCCGACCAGCCTGGGCCGCAATCCGGGCTCGCTGCGCCTGGAGCCGGATCTGGGCCGCCTGTACGAGCTGATCTGGAAACGGATGATCGCCTCGCAGATGGAAAGCGCCCGCATCGAGCGCACCACGGTCGACATCGAAAGCCACGACGGCCAGACCGGCCTGCGCGCCACCGGCCAGGTCGTGCTCTTCCCCGGCTATCTGACGGTCTATGAAGAAGGCCGCGACGACGACGGCGACGAGGACAGCGCCCGCCTGCCGATGATCGAGGACGGCGCCAGCGCCAAGGTGATCGACGCCCGCGCCGACCAGCACTTCACCGAACCGCCCCCGCGCTATTCGGAAGCCAGCCTGGTCAAGAAGATGGAAGAGCTGGGGATCGGCCGTCCGTCGACCTATGCCTCGGTCCTGACCGTGCTGCGCGACCGCGAATATGTGAGGATGGAGAAGAACCGCTTCATCCCGGAAGACAAGGGCCGCCTGGTCACCGCCTTCCTGGAGCAGTTCTTCCGTCGTTATGTCGAATACGATTTCACCGCCGGCCTCGAAGAGCAGCTGGACCTGGTGTCGGACGGCAAGCTGGACTGGAAACAGTTCCTGCGCGACTTCTGGAAAGACTTCGCCGCCGCCGTCGGCGAGATCGCCGAACTGCGCGTCACCAATGTGCTGGACGCGCTGAACGACGCGCTGGGCCCGCATATCTTCCCCGACAAGGGCGACGGCTCCAATCCGCGCATCTGCCCCACCTGCGGGACGGGCATGCTGTCGCTGAAGGTCGGCAAGTTCGGCGCCTTCATCGGCTGCAGCAACTATCCCGAATGCCGCTTCACCCGCCAACTGGCCACCGCCGAAGGCGAAGGCGAGGCCGAGGCCGCCGACAAGGACTTGGGGATCAATCCCGAGACCGGTCGCTCGGTGTGGCTGAAGAACGGCCGCTTTGGCCCTTATGTCGAAGAGCCGCCGGCCGCCGAGAGCGGTGACAAGCCCAAGCGATCCAGTCTGCCCAAGGGCTGGCTGCCGGCCGCCGTCGACCTGGAAAAAGCCCTGCGCCTGCTGGCCCTGCCGCGCGAAGTCGGGATGCACCCCGACGACGGCAAGAAGATCACCGCCGGTCTTGGCCGGTTCGGGCCCTTCGTCCTGCACGAGGGCACCTACGCCAATCTGGAAAACCCCGAAGAGGTGTTCGACATCGGCCTGAACCGCGCCGTCGCCCTGCTGGCCGACAAGCGGGCCGGCGGCGGGCGTCCGCAGCGTGGCCAGGCCGCGGCCCTGGCCGACCTGGGCGTCCACCCCGAGGACGGCAAGCCGGTGAAAGTGCTGTCGGGCCGCTTTGGTCCCTACATCAAGCACGGCGACACCAACGCCAATGTGCCCAAGGGCGCTGATCCGGCCGCCCTGACCCTGGCCGAGGCTGTGGTCCTGCTGGCCGAACGCGTCGCCAAGGGCGGCGGCAAGAAGCCGGTGAAGAAGGCGGCCGCCAAGAAGGCCCCGGCCAAGGCGGCGACCAAGGCTCCGGCCAAGGCAAAGGCGGCCGCTGACGGCGCGGCTCCGGCCAAGAAGGCGCCCGCCAAAAAGCCGGCGGCCAAGAAAGCGGCTCCTAAAAAGGCCGCCGCCAAGAAGCCCGCAAAGTCTTCAACCGAGACGGGGGCGTGACCCTACCCATGTTTGCGATCCGGGGTTAGATTACCGGCATGACGTCGCTTGAACGGCCCCTGCCCCTGACCGTCGTGGTCGCCGGCCTGATCCTGGTCAGCGTCCTGGGCTTCGTCATGGGCGTGAGCAATGCTTTGAAGGGCGGCAAGCCCAACACCAGCGCCTCGACCGCGCCCCTGGCCGAGGTGTCGGGTGTGCCGGTCAAGGACGCGGCCCCGGCTCCGCTCTACGTGCCGGCGCCGCCCGAAAAGCCCAAGGTCAAGGCCGTCGAGGTCAAGACCGCCGAGGCCGAAGCCCCGCCGGCGGTGATCGAGACCCCACCCGCGCCGTCGGAAGCCGCGCCGACGGCTGCAACGACCCCTCCGGCCCAGCAACCGCCGCGGTCGATTGAGGACCTCTACTGAGCTACGCCGGTTAGAAGCCCCCCGAGAGCGGACGTGCTTACGGTCTGCTCAGGGTGGTGAGCGGCCCTCGGAACCCCTCTCTCATAGAGAGAGGGAGGGGCCCGCCGCGAAGCGGTGGGAGGGTGAGAGGTTACAGCTTCTCAGAACCTAGCTCTGCGAAGACGGCGGGTGGCTAGCTCTTATCCCGGGGTGGGCCTGAACTCGCTGGGGATTGGCGGAACGGCCCGGGCCTTTCCGGAAATGGTGAAACCTCTCACCCTCCCACCGCCTGCGGCGGCGGGCCCCTCCCTCTCTCTATTGTTCAGACCGGGGACATCCGTGACAGGTGTTCGGAGACATCCGTGACACATTTTCCGATCTCGAAGGGAGGTCGGAGATGCCATTCACGGGAGTCTCTGCGATGGATTTCAAACGGGAGTTCGTGCGTCTGGCGCAGGCTGAAGGCGTCAATCGCCGGGAGCTTTGCCGGCGGTTTGGGATAAGCGCCAGCCTGGGTTACCGGCTGCTGTTGCGCTATGCGGCGCAGGGCGAGGCGGGTTTGACGGAGCGGTCGCGACGCCCACATGGTTCGCCTCGGACGACGCCGGCTCCGATCGAGGCGGCGGCGCTGGCGGTGCGGGCCCAGCACCCGGCTTGGGGCGGGCGCAAGATCGCCGCTGTGCTGCGACGCCAGGGCCTGGCCGCGCCTTCGCCCTCGACGGTGACCCAGATCCTGCGCCGCCATGGCGTGACACTGGGCGCATTCGGCGGCGGCCACGAGCCGTTCATCCGCTTCGAGCACCCCGCGCCAAACGACCTGTGGCAGATGGACTTCAAGGGCTACGTGCCGCTTGGCGCGGAGGGCGGGCGGCTTCACCCGCTGACCGTGCTGGACGACCATTCGCGCTTCTGCCTGGTGCTGGAGGCCTGCGCCAACCAGGAGCGCCAGACCGTAAAATCCAGCCTGATCAACGCCTTCCAGCGTTATGGCCTGCCCCGTCGCATCACCGCCGACAACGGCCCGCCCTGGGGCGCGGGCATGAGGGGGGACGGCGTGGGCCGGTCCTGGACCGCTCTGGGCGTGTGGCTGCTGGAGCAGGACATCGCTCTGGGCCACTCGCGACCCTACCACCCCCAGACCCAGGGCAAGGACGAGCGCTTCCATCGCACCCTCAAGGCCGAGGCCCTGTCAGGGCCGCCGTTCGCCAACCTGGAGGAGGCCGCCCGCCACCTGCGCGACTGGCGCACGGTCTACAACACCCAGCGCCCTCACGAGGCCCTGGGCCTGATCACGCCCATCGAACGCTATGCTCCAAGCCCCAGGCCCTATCGCGACGACATCGCGCCCTTCGCCTATGGCCCCGACGACCTGACGCGCAAGGTTCAGGACGGCCGCATCAGCTTCGAGGCCCGCCTCATCCGGGTCCCCAAGGCCTTCACAGGCAAGACCTTGGCCCTTCGTCCCACCAACATCGACGGCCGCTATGACCTGGTCTTCAGGTCCAAGACCATCTCCACCATCGACCTCAAAACGCCGGTGTGATCATCCTCAACCTGTCACGGATGTCTCCGAACACCTGTCACGGATGTCTCCGGCCTGAACATCTATGAGAGAGGGGTTCCGAGGGCCGACTCGGGTCGAAATTTGCCCTCGGCCCCCTCGCCGCAACAGAACTCCAAATCATCGCCGCGACCCATTCCCTTGCCGGCGGACGCGTGCCCGGCAAATCGCGGCCGGTTCCAGCGTCTTTCCCTTGGCCATTCCCCCCGCTGCCGGGTTATCCCAGCACATGGCCAAACCGCGCACGCCCAAGTCGTCGAAATTCCCCGCTGCTCCCAAGCCGCCGCAAGGCCTGCCGGATCGTGAGACCCTGCTGGCGTTCCTGCGCAGCGCCGGCGAGAGCGGCAAGGCCGACATCGCTCGCCACTTTGGTCTGAAGGGCGCCGATCGCCGCGCCCTGCGCGAAATGCTGCGTGAACTGGAGGCCCAGGGCGACCTGGGCAAGCGCGGCCGCAAGGGCTTTGCCGAGGCCGGCTCGCTGCCGCCGGTGGGCGTGGCCGACGTGGTGGATCGCGACGCCGACGGCGACATGTTCGTCAAGCTGACCAAGTCCGGCGACGATGCGCCGCTGGTGCGCCTGTCACCGGCCCGCAATGAGAACGCCGGTGGGGCGCCGGGCATGGGCGACCGCTTGCTGGTGCGCTTTGAGCGCCTCGAAAACGGCGAGATGGAAGCCCGGCTGATCAAGAGGCTGGGCCAGAGCGCTCACAAGATTCTGGGCGTGATCCGCAGGCATCGCCGCGAGATCCGGGTCGAGCCCGTGGATCGCAAGTCCAAGGAAAGCCTGATCCTCAACGAGCAGGAGGCCAAGGACCTGAAGGACGGCGATCTGGTCATCGCCCAGGTCGGCACAGCCGCCGGCCGCTATGGCCCCAAGCAGGGCAAGGTGCTGGAAGTGGTGGGCCGCGAGGACCATCCGCGCGCCGCCTCGCTGATCGCCATCCACAGCCACGGCATCCCGACCGGTTTCTCCGAAGAGGCTGAAGCCGAGGCCGCCGCCGCCAAGCCGCCGACCCTGGAGGGCCGCGATGACCTGCGCGACCTGCCGTTCGTGACCATCGACCCCGTCGACGCCCGCGACCATGACGACGCCGTCTACGCTCATCCCGATCCGGACGCGAACAATGTGGACGGCTGGATCGTCTGGGTGGCCATCGCCGATGTCGCCGCCTATGTGCGCCCGGGCTCGGCCCTGGACCGCGAGGCCCGCGAAAAGGGCAACAGCGTCTATTTCCCCGACCGGGTGGAGCCGATGCTACCCGAGGTGCTGTCCAACGGCCTGTGCTCGCTGCGCGAAGGCGAGAACCGCGCCACCCTGGCGGTGCGGATGGTGTTCGACAGCGCCGGTCGCAAGAAGAGCCACCGCTTTGTGCGCGGCCTGATGCGCTCGGCCGCCAAGCTCTCCTACGAGCAGGCCCAGGCCGCCATCGACGGCGTGATCCCGCCCGACGGCCAGGACGGCGACAAGGCCCCGCCCCTGCTGGACCCGATCCTGAAGCCCCTGTGGACCGCCTTCCGCCTGATGGGCAAGGGACGCGACATCCGCTCGCCGCTGGGCATCGAGAGCGACGAGCGCAAGATCGTCATCACGAAAGAGGGCGAGATCGCTTCGATCAATCGCCGCGCCAGCCTCGAGGCCCACAAGCTGATCGAGGAGATGATGATCCAGGCCAATGTCTCGGCCGCCGAGAGCCTGGAAGCCAAGCGCACGCCGCTGATCTATCGTGTCCACGACACGCCCAGCCAGGAGAAGGTCCAGAACCTGGCCGAGTTCCTGGCGACGCTGGAAATCAAGTGGAACAAGGGCGAGGCCCCGCAGACCTCGCGCTTCAACAAGCTGCTGGACGAGACCCGCGACGGACCGCACGCCGCCATCATCAACGAGGTGGTGCTGCGCACCCAGATGCAGGCCCACTACAGCGGCGACAATCTGGGCCATTTCGGCCTGAACCTGGCCAAGTACGCCCACTTCACCAGCCCGATCCGGCGCTATGCCGACCTGATCGTCCACCGGGCCCTGATCCGGGCGCTGGGGCTGGGCAGCGATGGCCTGACCGATCAGGACATCAGCCAGATCAAGGACACGGCCGAGACCATCACCTATGCCGAGCGCCGGGCCATGGCCGCCGAGCGCGACGCCACCGACCGCTATATCGCCGCCTTCCTGTCCGACCGGGTGGGGGCGACGTTCAATGGCCGCATCACCGGCGTCACCCGCTTTGGCCTGTTCGTGAAGCTGGACGAGACCGGGGCCGACGGCCTGATCCCGATCTCGTCCCTGGGCGCAGAGTTCTTCGTCCATGACGAACGGATGCACGCCCTGGTCGGCGAGCGCACCGGCAAGCGCTGGCCGCTGGGCCTGAATGTCGAGGTCAAGCTGGTCGAAGCCACCCCGGTGACCGGCGGCCTGCTATTCGAGATGCTGAGCGAGCCGCTGCCGGCAGATCCCAAGGCGCCGTTGCCAAGGCTCGGGGCCCGGCGTCAGGCGGCGGTCAAGCCGCGTGGCGGGCTTCCCAAGGGCGTTCGGCGCGGCAAGCGGCGCTAGCATGCGCCCCGACCTCGACCAGTTCCACGCCATCGCCATCAGCCGCCTGGCCCACCAGCTCAAGGCCGAGGGCCGCTCGGTGATCCACATGGAGTTCGGCCAGCCCTCGACGGGTGCGCCGAAGGCCGCGATCGCCCGCGCTCACCACGTGCTGGACACCGACGGCCTGGGCTATTGGGAAAGCCCGGCGCTGAAGGCTCGCATCGCCCGGCACTATGACGACAGGCACGGCGTGCATGTCGATCCCGAGCAGATCATCCTGACCTGCGGCGCCTCACCGGCCCTGGTCATGGCCCTAGCCTCGTCGTTCGAGGCCGGCGACCGCGTGGCCTTGGCCCGTCCCGGCTATGTGGCCTATCGCAACACGCTCAAGGCCCTGAACCTGGTTCCGGTCGAGATCGCCTGCGGGCCGGAGGATCGCTATCAGCTGACCGCCGCGCACCTGGCGGCGCTGGATCCCGCCCCGGCCGGCGTCATCGTGGCCAGCCCCGCCAACCCGACCGGCACCGTCATCGCCGACGATGAAATGGCCGCCATCGCGGACATATGCCGTACACGGAATATCCGGATCGTCAGCGACGAAATCTATCACGGCCTGTCCTACGTTGGCCCCGTCCGCTCCATGCTGGAGTTCGAGCCGAGCGCCCTGGTGGTCAACAGTTTCTCGAAGTATTTCAGCATGGTGGGCTGGCGGTTGGGCTGGCTGCTGTCGCCGCTGGAGCATGTGCATCGGGCGCGGGCCTATATGGGCAACCTGTTCCTGACCGCCCCGTCGCTGAGCCAGCACGCCGGCCTGGTGGCCATGGACTGCCACGAGGAGCTCGACGGCCATGTCGAGGTCTATCGCCGCAACCGCCAGCTTCTGCTGGACGCCCTGCCCGCCCTAGGCCTGGCGAAGATCGCGCCGCCGGACGGGGCTTTCTACATCTGGGCTGACATTGGACATCTGACCGACGACTCGATGGCGTTCTGCAAGCAGCTGCTGACCGACACCGGCGTCGCCACAGCGCCGGGCATCGATTTCGACCCGGTCGAGGGGCATCGGTTCATGCGCATCAGCTTCGCGGTCTCGACGGCGGAGGTCGAGGAGGCTTTGCGGCGGCTGGTGCCGTGGTTTGAGGCGCGCAAACCACTCGCCCCCACCTGACCGCTACGCGGTCGTCCGCCCCCGTAGGGGGCGGATGAAATCATCTTCCCCCGCCGGGGGAGGAGCGCCGCAGGCGCGGAGGGGGCCAGTCCACTCCCCCTACTTCTTCTCCAGATAATCCAGCGCCATGAACACCTCGGCCTTCACGCCGGTCTCCAGCACCGCCTCGTCGATGTCGAAATAGGGCGAGTGGTTGGCCGGCGCACCCTGCGCCGGAACGCTGGCCGGGCGACCGCCCAGCTGGATGAACACGCCCGGGACCTTCTGGGCGTACATCGAGAAATCCTCCGCCCCGGTCACCAGGGCGGCGTTGTCGTCAACCTTGCCGGGCGAGGCTTTCGACAGCGAGGTCTTCACCCACTTCGACAGGTCGGGATCGTTGTAGGTCACCGGATAGGGCTGGGTGAACACGGCCTGCGCCTTGGCTCCGTAGCGGTCGCCGATGGCGGCGACGCTCTTCTGGACCTTGTCGATCAGGTCGGCGCGGCGCTCGGTCGAGAAGGTGCGCATGGTGCCGCCCATCACCAGGTCTTCGGGAATGATGTTCTGGCGCATGCCCATGTTGATCGTGGCGATGGTCACGACCGAGGGCGACACCCCGACATCGACCTGACGGGCGGCGATCTGGTTCATGGCCTGGATGATGTCGGCCGCGACGCTGGCCATGTCGATGCCGGCCCAGGGCCGCGCGCCGTGAGTCTGCTTGCCCTTCACCGTGATCGCGATGCGGTCGGACGAGGCGTAGAAGCCCATCGGCCGGTAGTTCAGCAGGTGGGCGTCGGCCGGGCCGATGTGCAGGCCGAAGATGGCGTCGACCTTGGGCTGGTCCAGAGCCCCGTCCTGGATCATCAGCTTGGCGCCGCCTTCCTCGCCGGCCTGCGGGCCTTCCTCGGCGGGCTGGAAGATCAGGACGACCGTACCCTTGATGTCGGCCTTCATGCCGGCAAGGACGGTCGCTGTACCCAGAAGCATGGCGACATGGGTGTCGTGACCGCAGGCATGCATGACGGGCACGGTACGGCCTTCCCAGGTGGCGGTGACCTTGGAGGCGAACGGCAGGCCGGTCTTTTCCTCGACCGGCAGGGCGTCCATGTCGGCGCGCAGGGCCACGACCTTGCCGGGCTTGCCGCCCTTGAGGATGCCAACCACGCCGGTCTTGCCCACGCCTTCGCGGACCTCGAAGCCCAGGGCCTTCAGCTCCTTGGCGACGATGGCGGCGGTTCGGACCTCCTGATTGCCCAGTTCCGGGTTCTGGTGAAGGTCGCGACGCCAGGCGACGACCTTGGGCTGGACCGCCTTGGCGGCGGCCTCGACCTTGGCGGCCGAAGGCGCGGCCAGGGCCGGCGCGCCGAAAGCCAGGCCAGCCATGATCGCCAGCGTCGAAACCCGTCCAAACATGCGCGTCTTCCTCTGAAAAGCCGGCGGACATTGGGGTGCTTGCAGCGGGATGGTCAAGCTGACGTAAGGGGCGGCTTTGCGAATGGCGCGATCGGACTAAGCTTGGGCCATGGACGAGCCGATCGACGCCAAATTCGACACGATCAACGACGCCGCCGTGCGCGAGCCGGGCACTGGCGTGCTGCGACCACGACACGCCGCCACCCTGATCATCGTGCGCACCGATGCCGCCAAGCCGCGCCTGCTTATGGGACGCCGGGCCGGCGGCCACGCCTTCATGCCCGACAAGTGGGTGTTTCCCGGCGGCCGGGTGGATCGCGGCGACTATCGCGCGCCCTCGGCCAGCGAACTGGCGCCCGAGGTCGCCGCGCGCCTGACCCATGAGCCGCGCCATCCCAGTCCGGTCGCCTTGGCCCGCGCCCTGGGCCTGGCGGCCATTCGCGAGACCTTCGAGGAGACAGGCCTGCTGCTGGCCCGTCCCGCGCCCTCACGGCCCGCCGCGGGGGCGTGGCGGCCGTTCCTGGCCCAGGGGGCCCTGCCCGACCTGGCGCCGCTGGCCTTCGTGGCCCGGGCGATCACCCCGCCCTATCGCACCCGCAGGTTCGACGCCCGGTTCTTCATGGCGTCGGCCGAGGCCCTGATCAGCCTGGATCGCCAGCCCGACTGCGGCGAGCTGGACGAGATCGCCTGGGTGGATTTCGACGAGGCCATGGCCCTGGACCTGCCCAACATCACCCGCTTCGTGGTCGCCGAGATCGGCCAGCGGCTGAAGGATGCTGGACGCCCCGCCCCCTTCATGCGTTTCCTGAACGGCGGCCGAAACCTGACCTATGTCTGAGCCGGCGCCTCTGGGGGGAGATCGACATGCTGGTCCTTCTGTTCGCGTCCGCCCTGGCGACCACGCCGCCCGCGCCTGAGCCCGAGATCAGCCGCCTGTCCTGGATGACGGGCTGCTGGATGCAGGTCCGCTCCAATGGCCGCGTCGACGAGCAGTGGATGGCCCCCGGCGGCGGCATGATGCTGGGCATGAGCCGCACCCTGAAGGACGGCAAGGTCCGCGAGTTCGAGTTCCTGCGAATCGCGCCGGGTCTTGACGGCAAACTGGTCTTCAACGCCAAGCCCTCGGGCCAGCCCGAAGCGGCCTTTCCGCTGAAGGAGATCACCGACGACACGGTGGTGTTCGAGGACGCCGCCCACGATTTCCCTCAACGGATTCTGTACAAGCGCGTGGACGCCCGGACCATTATCGGCCGGATCGAAGGCCAGATCGGCGGTCAGGCCCGATCGGTGGACTATCCCTACACGCGTTGCCCCGCCGGCAATTGACTTTGGCGCATTGATGAGTATGTTCCGCGCCTCTCATTTCCAGCGCGCGGGTACCCTGCGCGATACCGCAGGGATTCGACCATGGCCAAACCGGCTTCAATCAAGATCCGCCTGAACTCGACGGCGGACACCGGCTTCTTCTACGTGACCAAGAAGAACGCCCGCACCAAGACCGAGAAGATGGTGCTGAAGAAGTACGATCCGGTCATCCGCAAGCACGTCGAATTCAAGGAAGGCAAGATCAAGTAGATCTGCCTGACCGGTACGACACGACAAAACGCCCGGCTAGCGATAGCCGGGCGTTTTTGATTCTGGGGGCTTGATGACTTGCCCCCTCCGCGCTGCGCGCTCCTCCCCCGTAGGGGGAAGATGAGAGCGTCTTCCCCCTACGGGGGAGGACGACCGCGAAGCGGTCAGGAGGGGGCGAGTCTTCCGGCTAGCAATCGTGCCCTGCCCCCAACGGCCGGCACCGCCCATCAATATCCGCCGGCGGCTTCACGCCCGTCACCGCCGCGATGGTGGGGGCGATATCCACCGTGTCCAGCGGCAGGACGCGCTCGCGGGGCGCGCCGTCCTTCCACCAGAAAATGATCGGCACCCGGCGATCATAGTCCCACGGGCTGCCGTGGGTGGAGACATAGGTCGCGCCGGCCGTTGCGGGCACGAGGTCGGGCTTGAAGGCGACGGCGATGTCGCCTGAGCGACCCGGATAGGCGCTGCGGCGCATGCGTTCGCGGATCGAGATTTCCTCGGGCGAGGTGTCGACCGGCTCCGGCGCCAGGGTCAGCAGGCTGTTGACGTCGAACGCCTCGACCACCTCGGGCTGGCGCGAGACCAGGGCCAGGGCGGCAGCCGTGACGCGCATATGCTCAACCGGCGGCAGGGCCTTCCTGTCTGGACCGACGACATCGATGGTGTTGATGCCGCCATCGGCGACCAGCGGGTCGTAGGAGAGGCCCAGGTCGGCGCGAAGCATCTCATTCAGCTTGGCCAGCCACGGCTTGGTGGCGATGCGGCCCGCGTCATAGCCCTCCTCGTGCAGGCGCTCGGGCATGTCAGCGCCGCCATGGTCGGCGGACAGCACCACCAAAACCCCGCCCTTGGCCTTGCCGACCTTGTCGAGGAACTCGCCCAGGCGATCATCCAGACGGGCGATCTGGTCGCACATCTCCGGTCCGCGCGTACCGTAGCGGTGGCCGATATAGTCGGTGGCCGAAAGGCTGACGGTCAGGACATCGACCTGGGGCCCGTCGCCCAGCCCGTAGGCGTCTCGCAACTGGGCCGCCAGTTCCAGGGTGACCTGATCGGTATAGGGGCTGGAGCCCAGGTCGCGCAGCTTGCCCGCCTCGTCATCCGCGACGGGGATCGGCAGGGCCGCGCGCCATGGGCGTCCGCCGGTCTCGTAATCGGCTTCCAGGGCCTTGCAGCGCCTGGCCGAGCCGCCGGTCAGGGCGTCCATCGGGCTCTTGGCATAGTTCCAGACGAACGGGTGCTTCTTCAGGTCCGCCAGCATCCTGGCATTGAAGGCTGCAACCGGCTTCAGACGCGCCTCGGCGGTCTCGCCCGGCGGCACATAGGTGGTGAAGCCAAAGCCTGGCTGCAGCCAGAAGGCCCCGTCGGCCTTGTGGCCCGACATGGTGATCGCGCCACGATCCTTGCCCGAGACGCCGAACACCCGGCTAGTCGGGGAGACGGCCTTCAGCCAGTCGCCATAGGTGGTTGCGACCATGTTTTTCGGGCTGACGGCGCGGCCCTTGGCATCGTGGGCCAGGACGACGCTGTCGTCGCCCAGGCAATAGACCTGCTTGCCCAGGCCGGCGTCGTACCAGTCGTTGGCGCTGATGCCGGTCTTGTTGGGATGCTTGCCCGTCAGCAGGGTGGAGTGTCCCGGGCAGGTCTCGGTCATGGCGTGCGACTGATAGCCGCTGGGATAGACCACGCCTTCCCGCGCCAGCTTGCCCAGGCCGCCGGTGAACTCGCTCCGATGCTGGGCGAACAGATTGGCGCTGAACTGGTCAATCGAGATCACCACCACCAGCCTGGGATCAGGTTTGGTGAGGGCGCGAGGCTGGGCCAGGACCGGAGCACTGAGGGCGAGCGCGGCGCAGGCAAGCGCGCCGGAAGTAAGCAGCTTATTCATCCCGGCTAAAATGCCCGATCGCCTGCTCCGTGCAAGGAGGGACGCGGTCAGGAGCCCAGGAAAAGAGCGGCGGCGCGAAAAGCCGTCAGGCGACCCGGCCGACCACCGCGTTGCGACCAGACGCCTTGGCTTCGTACACGCCTTCATCGGCCCGCTTGAGCAGGGCCTCGGGGGTGTCGTGCTCGCCCAGGGTGGCCGAGACGCCGATCGAGATCGTCACGGTCAGCAGTTCCTTGCCCTGGGCCACCCGAAACGGCGAGCCCGCCACGTGCATGCGGATGCGCTCGGCGATGCGCATGGCGTCTTCCAGCTGCGTATCGGGCATGATCACCGTGAACTCCTCGCCGCCATAGCGGCAAGGCAGGTCGATGGCGCGGACATTGGAGGCCAGGCGCAGGGCGAACTCGCGCAGCACCTCGTCGCCGACGTCGTGGCCGAAGGTGTCGTTGATCTTCTTGAAGTGGTCGATGTCGATCAGCAGGGCCGCGACCGGGTCACCGCCAAGGGTCGAACGCTGGACCAGCGAGTCGAGCTGGCCGGTCATGTAGCGGCGGTTGTGAAGCCCCGTCAGCTGGTCGGTGACCGCCAGTTCCAGGCTGTGGTCGAGGTTGTTGCGCAGATAGTCGGTGTAGCGCTTGCGCTGGATCTGGGTCTTGACCCGGGCCGACAGCTCCTGCGGATCGATCGGGCGCGGCAGGATGTCGTTGACGCCGATTTCCAGCGCCTTGACCATCCGGGAACGCTCGTCGGGATCGACCATGGCCAGCACGGGCAGGTGCCGGGTACGCTCGGTCGACCGCAGCGAGGCGGCGAAGCGCAGGCCGTCGAAGCCCTTGGCCGCAGCATTGATGATCACCAGATCGACCGGCCCGCCGGCGCTGATCCGCGCCTTTTCCGGGTCGGACTCGACCACGGGGCGGTGTTCAATGCTGAGCTCGGCGGCGATGCGCTGGGCCTGGCGTTCGTTGTCGTCGACGATCAGCACCCGGCCGCCCAGGCCGTCCAGCCGTGAGGCGGCGCCGGCGATCACGCCCATGCGGCGACCCGAGGCCTCGCGCTGGCGCAGTTCGTCGATCACCAGCTTCAGGCGGGTCAGGCTGCGCACGCGGGCAAACAGCATCACATCGTCGATGGGCTTGGTCAGGAAGTCCGAGGCGCCCGCCTCAAGCCCCTGGATACGGTCGGCGCGACCGTCCAGCGCCGTGACCAGCACCACCGGGATATGGCGGGTGATCGCGTCTTCCTTCAGGCGCTTGCAGACGGTGAAACCGTCCATCCCGGGCATCATCACGTCCAGCAGGATGATGTCGGGCAGATCATTGGCCGCCATCGCCAGGGCCGTGGGGCCGTCATTGGCGGTGCTGACCTGATAATACTCGGCCGAAAGCTTGGCCTCGAGCAGGCGAACATTGGCTTCGATGTCGTCTACGACGAGGATTCGCGCGCTCATGCCGGGGTCTTCTCCAGCAGGCGCTTGATGGTGTCGAGGAAGTGGGCCACCGAGATCGGCTTGGAGATATAGGCCTCGCAGCCGCCCTCCCGGATCCGCTCCTCGTCGCCCTTCATCGCGAAGGCCGTGACGGCCACCACGGGGATGTGCGCCAGATCCTCGTCCTCCTTGAGCCACTTGGTGACCTCGAGTCCCGAGATCTCCGGCAGCTGGATATCCATGAGAATCAGATCGGGGCGGTGCTCCCGGGCGATGGACAGCGCTTGCAGACCCTCACGGGTCTGCAGGGTCTCATAACCCTGGGCTTCGAGCAGATCATGAAAGAGCTTCATGTTCAGCTCATTATCCTCCACGATGAGGACCTTCTTCGTCATCCTGACCCCGACCATACGGTCCGTGGCGACGCCTGAGGGATTCGCGTCGCTTCTGACTTCCAGATCGCACGAATATCCTTAAGCCCGCGCTAATCGCGTTAACACCGGCCGATCGCAGATCATGGAACCCAGTTACTCAGATATTCAAGCCTGTATCATCGACCCCGGCGCGCCGCTGGTGATTGTCGATGTGGACGAGGTTCTGGCCCAGTTCATGCGCGGTTTCGGATCGTTCATCGGCCGACACGGCTTCGAACTGCGCGTCGATCGCTTCGCGCTGTTCCAGAACATCTATCGCCCCGGCGAGACCGATCACCTCGACCTGATCGCCGGCAAGGTGCTGTTCGACGACTTCTTCCGCGACGGGGCCGACGACCTGATGCCCGCCGAGGGCGCGGCCGACGCCCTGGCCGATCTGTCGACCCGCGCCGGCGTGGTGATTCTGACCAACGCGCCCGAGCACGGCCGCCAGGCCCGCGCCCGCTGGCTGAAAACCCATGGCTTCGATTATCCGCTGGTGATCAACAGCGGCCCCAAGGGCCCGTCGGCGGCCCAGCTGTCCAGCCGCACCTCGGGACCTTCGGTGTTCATCGACGACCTGCTGCCGCAGCTCGAATCAGTCGCCGCCAGCGCGCCCACGGTCACCCGCTTCCAGATGGTCAGCGACGAGAGGCTGCGCCCCCTGGCGCCCAGCGCGCCGGACCGTCATGCCCGCATCGACCACTGGCCCCACCTGAAGACCGCGATCGAGGCGCGACTGTTTGCATGATCCGTTTCGGAGTCGATTTCGGCGGCACCAAGATCGAGGCCGCCGCCCTGGACAGCGACGGCGATTTCGTGGCCCGCGTCCGCAAGCCCAACCCCGGCAACTATGACGAGGCGCTCGAGGTCGTCGCCGACCTGCTGGCCGACGCCGAAACCATGGCCGGCGCCCAGGCGGCGCGGCTGGGCATGGGCATTCCCGGCTCGCTCTCGCCGCGCACGGGCCTGATCCGCAACGCCAACAGCGTCTATCTGAATGGCCGCCCCTTCGAGCAGGACCTGGCCGCGCGGCTTGAGCGCCCCGTGCGCCTGGCCAACGACGCCAACTGCCTGGCCCTGTCAGAAGCCGCCGATGGCGCGGGCGCCGGGCAAGGCGTGGTGTTCGCCGCCATCCTCGGCACCGGTTGCGGCGGCGGGGTGGTGGTCGACGGTCGCATCATCGAGGGGCGCAACGGCATAGGCGGCGAGTGGGGCCACATGCCCCTGCCCTGGCCGAAGCCCGAGGAATATCCCGGCCCGGCCTGCTGGTGCGGTCGCAAGGGCTGCCTGGAAACCTGGATCGCCGGCCCGGCCTTCGCCCGCGACGCCGGCCATCCGACCGGCCAGGCGGCTCTGGCCGCCATCGAGGCGGGCGACGCCGAGGCCCTGGCGGCGCTGGATCGCCACATCGACCGTCTGGGGCGCGCCCTGGCGGTCGTCTGCGACCTGATCGACCCCGATGTCATCGTGCTGGGCGGCGGCCTGTCGAACGTCGACGCCCTCTATGCGCGCCTGCCCGCCGCCATCGCGCCGCATGTGTTTTCCGACGCCTTCGAGACCCCGGTGCTCAAGGCCCGACACGGCGACAGCTCTGGCGTCCGCGGCGCGGCCTGGCTGTGGCCGGCTGACTAGGCCGGATCAGGCCCGGTCGAGGAAGGCGCTGTAGCGACTGATGACGTCCTGCTGGTGCAGGCCGGGCTGGAACAGGCTCTGAACGTCAAGAGCGCCGCGCCAGGTCACCTGATACTCTGACGGTCCATACTGGGTGATGGCGGCTTCGTTCTGCAGCGCCATGTATTCCAGCAGGCCCAGCTTCGGGGCCAGGGTCAGCCGATCCTCGAACGAATCCAGGATCCAGCGGTGATCGATGCCGCCGCGATAGGGGCCCTCGGTCTTGGAGAGCTCCATATACCGGGCCGGCGCCGACAGGAATCCTGCCTCGGCGACCAGCGGCAGCATGCGCAGCAGCAGGTCCGGATCGGCCAGGCGCTGGATCACATGCGGGCAGACCGCATAGGAGAACCGCCCATGCCGGGCCACATGATCCACCAGCGCCCGCCAGGTGCTCTCATTGTTCAGGTCGCCGGCAAAATGGGTGGCTGACGAGCCTTCAGGCCCGCCAATCGTGGCGCTGGCCAGACCGCTCAGCTCGGGCGGCGCCGCCCCGATCTGCAGGACGCTGAAATTCCAGTTGCGCTGCTTCTGATCCTGCAGGAACGCGACGAGCCCCGCAGTGTCATTGTGCGGCGCGAACACCCCGCCCTGCGAGGGGCGCGGCACGCGGCGCTCGAAGATGCAGTCGATCTGCACGACCTTGCCGTCCGGCTCGCCCTGCCAGCGGAACAGGGCCAGGGTCTCGGTGGTGACGAACCCCATCGACGCCAGCGCTGCGATGATCTCCTCGGCGCGCCCGGCTCCGGGATTGTAGTCGGCCAGCGAGATCTCGATCATCACATAGTCGGCCTTGCCGATGACCTCTCGCCCGCCCTGCAGGACGTCCAGTTCCGCGCCCTGGGTGTCGATCTTGACGAAATCAAACTGCCGGTCGGCCAGCAGATCATCCAGGCGGGCCTTTGGCACCACCTCGCGGATGACGACCTCGTCTCGGAAGTGCTGCGAGTTTTCCCGATACAGCGAGCTGCCGGTGGACTGCAGCCATTCGCGGGTCAGGAAAAGCTCCGCCTCGCCGTTCTCGTTCGAGGCGGCCACCATGTGGCGCTCGAAGGGAAACTTGACCAGATTCTCCTCGCAGTGAGGATTGGGCTCGATCATCGTGGGCTTGCAGGACGGATACACCTGCAGGAATGACCAGGTGAACATGCCCACGTTCGCGCCGATATCGAGCATGGTTCGCGGCGTGTAGCCCTGTAGTCGCAGCCGTTTGAAGAGTTCAAGGTCCACGAGGATCATCCGCGTAACAGGGGCGGTTCACTGAACGCCTCACCATCGATTCGCGATAGGTTCACCTTGCGTTTCGGGTTTCTGAAGAGCCACGCTTGAGAATGAAGGCGCTCTGCCGCGATTGTTTCTGGACCGGCGAGGACAGGCCCCGGCGCTGCCCGGCCTGCGGCTCGCCGCGTCTGGTCGTCCATGATGATCTGGCCAATCTGGCCATGGCGCACATGGACTGCGACGCCTTCTACGCCGCCGTGGAAAAGCGCGACCGGCCAGAACTGCGCGACCTTCCCGTCATCATCGGTGGCGGCAAGCGCGGCGTGGTGACCACCGCCTGCTATATCGCCCGCATGAGCGGCGCGCGCTCGGCCATGCCGATGTACAAGGCCCTGCAGCTGTGTCCGCAGGCGGTCGTCATTAAGCCGGACTTCGCCAAGTACAAGGCCGCCAGCCGGGCGATCTTCAGCCGCGTGGAGGCCCTGACGCCGCTGGTCCAGCCCCTGTCGCTGGACGAGGCCTGGATGGACCTGTCGGGCACCGAGCGGCTGCACGGCGCGCCGCCCGCCCTGGTGCTGGCCCGTTTGCAGGCCGAGATCGAGCGCGAGGTGGGCCTGACGGTCTCCATCGGCCTGGCCCCCAACAAGTTTCTGGCCAAGATCGCCTCGGAACTGGACAAGCCGCGCGGCTTCTCGGTGATCGGCGCGTCAGAGGCCAGGACCTTTCTGGCCGGCAAGCCCGTTTCGATCCTGCCCGGCGTCGGCCCCGCCACGGTCACGGCCCTGGCCTCCGAGGGTTTTCGCACCGTGGGCGACATCGCCGCAGCCGACCTCAAGCATTTGGCCGCCACCCTGGGCTCGAGCGGCCTGCGCCTGCATCGCCTGGCCCAGGGTCAGGACGCACGGCTGGTCGATCCCGATCAGGTGCGAAAGACCATCAGCGCCGAGACCACCTTCAATGACGACCTCTTCAAGCGCGAGGACCTGGAGGACGAGCTGTGGCCGCTCTGCGAGCGGGTCGCCCGGCAGGCCCGAACCGAGGGCGTGGCCGGTCGGGTGGCGACGCTGAAGCTGCGCACGCCAGACTTCAAGGTCCACACCCGCCGTCGCACCCTGGCCGTGCCGACCCAGACGGCGCGCACCCTGTTCCAGGTGGCCCGCGAACTGCTGGCCGCCGAGCCCGACGGAACCTATTACCGCCTGATCGGGGCCGGCCTGACCGAGTTCGTCCCGGCCGAGGGCGCGGCCGACGACTTCTTCGCCGGCGACGAGCGGCTGACTCTGAAGACGGAAAAGACCATCGACGTGCTGCGCGGCAAATTCGGGGCCGGCGCGGTGATGACGGGGCGCGCGCTCAAGAGCCGCTGACGGTTGCCCACACCCTGAGTTCCGCTATCAAGGATCGGCGTTGTCCCAGGAGCCAGCATGTCATCCCCGCCCCTCTTTGTGCTCGCGCTGCTGGCGACGCTGGCCCTGCCCCCGATCGCCGCCGCCCAGACCGCCCCAGCATCACCGCCCGGAGCCACTGCCATGACCCATCACGCCAAGGGCCCCTTCGACGTGAAGATGGCGCCGCAGGACCAGGACGTCGGCGAAGGCTCGACCCTGGGCCGCATGTCGCTGGACAAGACCTTCCACGGCGATCTGGAAGCGACGGGCAAGGGCCAGATGCTGACCGCGAGCGCCGACACGCCCGGTTCGGCTGTCTATGTGGCCGTCGAGCGCGTAACCGGAACGCTGCACGGCAAGGCCGGCAGCTTCGCCCTGGTCCACAAGGGGATCATGCGCGGAGCCGAACGCAAGCTGAGTGTCGAGATCGTGCCCGACTCCGGTAGCGGCGCGCTGAAGGGCATTGCGGGAAGCCTGACCATCGAGATCGTCGACGGCAAGCACCTCTATGATCTGCAATACACCCTGCCCGTCCACTAGCGGTCCGGGCGCTCGGCGCTAGCCAAGCACCCCTTGCGCGACACGCTGTCGCTCACCATTTCGGCTCCTCGCCCAGGAAACCGTCGTCGCACGGCTCCTGTTCTCCCAATCGTGAAGCCATTTTACACGGCGCCCCTGTGTTAAAGCGGCGCAGCGGCGCGTCGGCCCCTTCCAAAGCCCGCGCGTTTCCATATCTAATCCTAACGAGGTGGGTGGTTCGGCCCATCGGGAGAAAACGGTCAATGGCCGAGCGGAAGCAAGGCGGACAGAATAACGGATCTGGTTCTTCGGTCATCACTGAGGTGAAGCCGAAGACACAGAAGCCTTCGCTCTATCGAGTACTGATTCTGAACGACGACTACACGCCAATGGAATTTGTCGTGTACGTCCTCGAACGGTTCTTCAACAAGTCACGCGAAGACGCGACCCGGATCATGCTGCTCGTTCATCAACACGGTGTTGGTGTGTGTGGCGTCTATACCTACGAAGTCGCTGAAACGAAGGTTGCGCAAGTCATCGACTCAGCGCGCCGTCATCAGCACCCCCTGCAGTGCACCATGGAAAAAGACTGAGGAGCCTCCCCCCTTGCCCTCGTTTTCTCGCCCTCTCGAAGAATCCCTCCACCGCGCCGTGGCCTACGCGAACCAGCGTAAGCACGAGTATGCCACCCTGGAGCACTTGCTCCTGTCCCTGACCGACGACGACGACGCGGCCGGCGTGATGCGCGCCTGCGACGTCGATCTGGTCGCTCTGAAAAAGAGCCTGGCCAACTATCTTGACGTCGAACTGGCCTCGCTGGTCGTTGACGACGAGGAAGACGCCAAGCCGACCGCCGGCTTCCAGCGCGTCATTCAGCGCGCCGTGATCCACGTGCAGTCGTCGGGCCGCGAGGAAGTGACCGGCGCCAATGTGCTGGTGGCCATCTTCTCGGAACGCGAAAGCCACGCCGCCTACTTCCTGCAAGAGCAGGACATGACGCGCTATGACGCGGTGAACTTCATCGCCCATGGCATCGCCAAGAAGGCCGGCGCGTCCGAGCCCAAGGCCGTCAAGGGCGCCAGCAACAGCACGACGGAAGACGACGCCGAGAAGCCCAACACCAAGACCGGTGGCGAGGCGCTGGAAGCCTATTGCGTCGACCTCAACGAGAAAGCCCGTCAGGGCAAGGTCGATCCGCTGATCGGCCGCGCCAGCGAGGTGGAACGCGCGATCCAGATCCTGTGCCGCCGCACCAAGAACAACCCCCTGCTGGTGGGTGAGCCCGGCGTCGGCAAGACGGCCATCGCCGAAGGCCTGGCCCGCAAGATCATCACCCATCAGGTCCCCGAGGTCCTGGCGGAAGCCACCATCTTCTCGCTCGACATGGGCGCGCTGCTGGCCGGCACCCGCTATCGCGGCGACTTCGAGGAACGCGTCAAGCAGGTGGTCAAGGAACTCGAGAACCACCCCAATGCGGTGCTGTTCATCGACGAGATCCACACCGTGATCGGCGCCGGAGCGACCAGCGGCGGGGCGATGGACGCCTCAAACCTGCTGAAGCCGGCTCTGGCCTCGGGCAGCCTGCGCTGCATGGGTTCGACCACCTACAAGGAGTTCCGTCAGCACTTCGAGAAGGATCGGGCCCTGGTCCGCCGCTTCCAGAAGATCGACGTCAACGAGCCGACCATCGAAGACACCATCAAGATCCTCAAGGGCATCAAGACCTATTACGAGGACTTCCATAAGCTGAAATACACCAACGAGGCCATCAAGGTGGCCGTCGAGCTGTCGGCCAAATACATCACCGACCGCAAGCTGCCCGACAAGGCGATCGACGTGATCGATGAAGCCGGCGCCGGCCAGATGCTGCTGCCCGAGAGCCGTCGCAAGAAGGTTCTGGGCGTCAAGGAGATCGAGGCCGTCGTGGCCAAGATCGCTCGTATCCCGCCCAAATCCGTCTCCAAGTCGGACACCGAGGCGCTCAAGGAGCTGGAAACGGATCTGAAGCGCGCGGTGTTTGGTCAGGACGATGCGATCGCGCAACTGTCCTCGGCCATGAAGCTGGCCCGCGCCGGTCTGCGCGACGCCGACAAGCCGATCGGCTCGTTCCTGTTCAGCGGCCCCACGGGCGTTGGCAAGACCGAGGCCGCCAAGCAACTGGCCCAGACGCTTGGCATCGAGATGATCCGCTTCGACATGTCCGAGTACATGGAGCGCCATACCGTGAGCCGCCTGATCGGCGCTCCTCCCGGCTATGTCGGCTATGACCAGGGCGGCCAACTGACCGACGCCGTCGATCAGCACCCGCACGCGGTCGTGCTGCTCGACGAGATCGAGAAGGCTCACCAGGACGTCTACAACATCCTGCTGCAGGTCATGGACCACGGCGTGCTGACCGACAGCAACGGCAAGAAGGTCGACTTCAGGAACGTCATCCTGATCATGACCACCAATGCCGGCGCATCGGACGCCCAGCGCCAGTCGATCGGTTTTGGTCGCGACAAGGTTCTGGGCGAGGAAGAGGCCGCCCTCAAGCGCCTGTTCACGCCCGAATTCCGCAACCGCCTCGACGCGGTGGTGGCCTTCAAGCCGCTGACGCCCGAGATCATCCGGATGGTCGTGCAGAAGTTCGTCATGCAGATGGAGGCCCAGCTGGCCGACCGGAACGTAACGATCGAGCTGACCGACGACGCGGCCGACTGGCTGGCCAAGAACGGCTTCGACGAGCTCTACGGCGCCCGCCCCCTGGGCCGGGTCATCCAGGAGCACATCAAGAAGCCCCTCGCCGACGACATCCTGTTTGGACGTCTGGTGCGCGGCGGCCACGTCAAGATCATCCTCAAGGACAGCAAGATCGACTTCGAGATCGAAAGCACCCCGGAAAAGCCCGCCAAGGGATCCGCAGCCACCGGGAGCGAGGCCGAGCCGGCCCTGGTCGAATAGATCCAAGACCATCGAGAGGCCCGGAGTGATCCGGGCCTCTTTCGGTTTGCCGCCAAGACAACTTTACAAGCCCCGAAAATCAATAAAGTCTCTGGATGAACTGAAGAAAAAGGATACCGGGTGCGAACGCCAGTGCGCGGCCTGTTTCGTCCTGCACAGACGGCGCGGCCAGCTTGGTGGCCGCTGGTCTTTTTTGCCGCCTATGTGATCATCGCCGCAGCGGCCTATGCCATGACCGTCGGCGCCGGCGGCCTGGCGGTTCTGTGGATCAACAACGGCGTGCTGGCTGCGGCGCTTTTGTTGCTTCCGCGCGGCACGGCAATTCCCCTGGCGCTGGCCTGCGCGCTGGTCGACTTTCTGGCCGCCCTGCTCACGGGCAGCGCGCCCAGCCAGGCCGCCCTGATTGCCAGTTTAGACCTCACCGAGTCGGTGGCCGCCGCCTTCCTGATCCGTCAGGTCGGTGGCGCGGGCCTGGACATTCAGCACTTCAGCAGACTTTGGCGGGTGGCCCTGCTGGCCGTGTTGCCGACCACCCTGATCATGGGCAGCCTGGGCGCGGCGCTACTCACGCGGCTCATCGGCGGCGATTTCGGGTCCATCTGGATCGCCTGGGTCGGGGGCGATTTCCTGGGGATGATGATCGGCGCGCCGGCAGTGCTGCTGCTGAGCAGAATGCGGCGATACGCTACGCCCCAGATCCTGAAGAGCGCGGCGCCAATGCATCTGGTGGCGGCCGCCCTGATCGTGGCGGCGATGCTGTTCCACTTCCTGCCCGCCGCGCCGCTCTTCCTCAGCTTCCCCCTTCTGCTGGCTGTTCTGCTGCGGCTGGATCCGCCGCGGGCCATCCTGGCCATTGCCGGATTCGCGTTCCTGACGGCCGGCAGCACGACCACGGGCCATGGCCCGATCGCGGCCCAGTACGAAGACATCTCCAGCCGGATTCTGGCCTTGCAGACCTATCTGGCTGCGATTCAGTTCTGTGCTCTGGCGATCATCAGCGTGATGTCGGAGCGAACGCGGGCTCAGAATGGGTTGAGCCGCGCCCTCTCGGCCGCCCGCACAGCCCGGCGTGAAGCCGAGGCCGCCGCCATCGCCAAGAGCCGGTTCCTGGCGGTGATGAGCCACGAGATGCGAACACCGCTGAACGGCATCAGCGGTCATGTGCAGTTGCTCAGCGCCAAGCGCGCTCTTCCCAAATCCACGCGCGAGCCGCTGGCGGCCATCCAGGCCTCGTGCGGTGTCCTGGTCTCGCTGATTGACGACGTACTCGACTATTCCAGCGTCGGCGACGGACAGGGACAGCGGCAGCTGAACCTCGCGCCAGTCTCCATCCCGACTCTCGTCCAGCGCGTCGCGGCCCTGATCCCGCCGCTGCTGGGCGACCGGCCGATCGCCCTGCGGGTCGAGATCCGCGCCATGGCCGAGGCCCTGCACAGCGCCGACGAAAATCGCCTGACCCAGATCCTGTTAAAGCTGCTCAGCAACGCCACCAAGTTCACCCAGCGCGGTCACATCACCCTGTCGGTCGCAATCAAGTCCAGCGATGTCGAGGGCGTGGACGAAGTGACCTTCTGTGTGGCCGATACGGGCATGGGGATCGCGCCGGACGATCTTCCGCTGCTGTTCCGGCCGTTCTCCCAGATCGACAGCACCCCGACCCGCAAGTTCTCCGGCGCAGGCCTGGGCCTGGCCATATCGCGCGCTCTGGTCGAGATGATGGGCGGCAGCCTGACCGTCGAAAGCACGGTCGGCCTAGGGTCCCGCTTCACCTTCAGCCTGCTGATGCCGCGCGTTGACCACCTGGAGCCAACCTTGGCTGCGCCGGCCCCGCCCCAGGATCTTCGCCTGCTTGTTGTGGACGACCACCCCATGAACCGGCAAATCGCCAGCCAGATGCTGGAGGCGGCAGGGTTCAAGGTCGATACGGCCGAGAACGGCGAGGACGCCGTACAGCGCGCCGGTCAAGCCTCGTACCACGCCATCTTCATGGACCTGCACATGCCGGTCATGGATGGGCTGACGGCCTGTCGCGAGATCAAGGCCCTTGGCGGCGACGTCGGGCGGACGCCGATTATCGCCATGACCGCCGCCACCTCGACGGATGACATTGCCGCCTGCTTGGCGGCCGGAATGGTGGACCACATCGCCAAGCCGATCCAGTTGATGACCCTGATCGCCGCAGCCACCAACGCTGTGCCCAACAGGGCGGCCTAATGGATTTTCGACCTGATTGACGACATCAGGTGCGCGAGCACCAGACCTGGGTGGCAGAGGCGCCAGGCGGGATGAGCATCCGTGGCGCTGCAAGGATGTGCAATAAAGGCCCTATTGCAAATGAAACTCGCCGAAGGACTTGAGCAGGGTCAAGGCCCTCTCCTCATCCAGACTTTCGGGTGCGAAAAACGCCAAGCCGACAGCTTTCAACGCACCGGCGTCACCAAGTCCCAGATGGCGGCAGGCCATGTTCCAGTTGCGGAACATGCGCGTCCCTCCAGCCCGTCTGGCGATCACTGTCATATCGCTGTGGCGCGTATCCGAAGCCACACGCGCGAAGGTCTGCTCGACCTCGCCGGCAGGCCCCTCCAAAACTTGCAGAAAGCGATCCGCGCCGATCACCAGCAAGCCGGAGATGTCGGAAACGCGATTGTTCTGGATCGACTTGGCGACGATCGCCGTGGCCATGTCGCTGGAAACCGCGCCGCCAGTGGCGCGACTGGCGTAGATCAATCTCACCAGACCGCGCGGGTGGTCCTCGAACTCGATCATAGGGTGAAGCTCCATCGCCAGGGGTCGATGGAGTCACACAAATGTATTCGGGTCTATAACGCCGCCGTGGTCAGACCGACGCTGTCGTCGACAGCCACTGACTGCGGCTCTGCCCATAGATTTGCGTGATCTTGCCATCTGGCTCGGCGGCGGTTCGCAACCAGGTAGAACCGAGACGTCGCGCCACGGCGATGGACGCGGTGTTCTCTGCGTCGATGCCGTGGATCACCTCGGTCCAACCCAGCGTATCGAAGGCCCCGCCCATGGCGGCTTGGGCTGCCTCGGTCGCGTATCCTTTGCCTTGGGCTTCAAGCGCGAACGCCCAGCCGATCTCAGTTCCCTCCGCGCCTTCGGGGATCCATGGGCCCGCGCGACCGATCCAGCGGCCAGAGCCTTTCTCGATCACCGAAAAAAGACCGCAACCTCGCAGCGCCCACATGCCGGCGGCGGTAGCGAGCCCCCGCCACGCGAAGACGCGATCCTGAGGACCACCAATAAAGGCGGTGGCCCGCTCATCGGCGTCAAGCGCAGCCCAGCCGTCCAGATCGCTCTCGGTCGGCGGACGCAGAAGCAGACGTGGCGTTTCGAGGTGCGGCTCCATCAGGAAGTTGATTTACGCTCTCTCATCAGCACCACCTCCCGCCAGATGCGGAAGAGGTACTCGACGGTCGCCGCCGTTCCAAAGAAGCTGATCGTATAGGCCAAGGCGTGGGCGCCGTTCGAGATCATCTGGATGATCGAACCTTGATCGGCCAATGCCATGGCGTTCTGTCGAAGCCACAGCGCATGCAATCCTCCGGCGACATCGCCGCACAGGTGCAAAAGGCCTGCGGCGACGATCAGCCGGGTCACGGGATGCAGGCGACGAAGGAAGGCCAAAGAGCGGTCAGCCGGCGCGGCATACTGATCAGGCATGCGCCTTCTCCCCGAGTGTCTGTGTGTTCAGGTATCGGAGGCGGCCATGGACCCGGACAAGCGCCTCGATCCAGAAGGCCGTGCCGACCAGAAGAGTTGTTTGAGCGAGCTCGCGAAGATTCCAGGCCATCGGCTCGGTAATGACGCCGAGCACGAAAGCAGCATCTTCCGGCCGCATGCCATCGGTCTCGACATAGACGACCGAAGCCACAAGACCAGCGAGCGTTATGGCCAGGACGCCGAGCTTCAGCATCACGCCCATAATCATCAGCCAGGTCACTGGATGCAGCCGCATGCGAATCCCCCTCCGCACGCCACCTTAACGCGAATGCCTTGGTCGCAAATCGCCTAAAGCGCCGCCGCGATCTTCTCGGCCAGGGCCTTCAGCTCCTCGACATCGGCCATGCCCTCGCCGTGCCGGCCCATCGCCTCGCCCTCGTAGCGGGGGATGACGTGGAAATGCAGATGAAAGACGGTCTGGCCGGCGGGCGCGCCGTTGAACTGGGTGACGATGACGCCGTCGGGCTTGAGCGCGGCGGTCACGGCGGCGGCGGCCTTCTGGGTGGCGCCGATCAGGCGGCCCAGGGTCTTGGCCTCGGCGTCCAGCAGGTTGCGGGCCTTGCTGGTCTTGGAGATCACCAGCATGTGGCCGCGAGCCTGCGGGAACACGTCCATGAAGGCCAGGACCTGATCGTCCTCGAACACCTTCACGGCCGGCATCTCTCCCCGGATGATCTTGGCGAAGATATTGTCGGGGTCGTAGGTTCCGTGAAGGCTCATGGCCGTCTCCTCATGCGAGCGGTGTCGTAGCAAACCACGGGGGGCGCGCAAGCCGCCGCTATCGCTCTTCCCTGAACGGCGAATATTCCTCGCTCAGCATCTGCATGTCGCTGACCACCGCCTCGCGCTCGCGGTCCAGATAGTCGGCAACGGGCTTGCGCAACATCGGGTCGGCGATCCAGTGCGCCGAATAGACGGCGCTGGGCAGGTAGCCGCGGGCGATCTTGTGCTGGCCCTGGGCGCCGGCCTCGACGCGCGGCAGACCCAGCCGGATCGCATGTTCAATGGCCTGATAGTAGCAGAGCTCGAAATGCAGGAACGGCACGTCCTCGGCGCAGCCCCAGTGGCGGCCATAGAGGCAGTCGCGGCCCAGCAGGTTCAGCGCCCCGGCGATCCACGGGCCGCCCGGCCGCCGCGCCATCAGGAGAATCACCTTGTCGGCCATCCGCTGACCCAGCAGCGAATAGAACTGCCGGTTCAGATAGGGCCGGCCCCATTTGCGGCTGCCGGTGTCCATGTAGAAGCCGAAGAAGGCGTCCCAGTGCGCTTCGGTCAGCTGATCGCCGGTCAGGGCCACGATCTCCATCCCGTCCTGCGCGTCGCGGCGCTCGCGGCGGATGGTCTTGCGGCGGTTGGACGACAGCTTGGCGAGGAAATCCTCGAAGGTGGCGTAACCGGCGTTTTCCCAGTGATATTGCTGGTCCTGGCGCAGCAGCAGGCCGCGCTGACCCATCCACGCCCACTCGTCAGCGTTGGGGAAGGTCACATGCAGCGACGAGGCGTCCATGCGCTGGCACAGGGTAAGGGCTCCGCCCAGCAGGGCCGAGCGCCCCTCGTCGGCGTCGATATCGGGCCGCACGATCAGCCGCGACCCGGTCACCGGCGAGAACGGCGAAGAACACTGCAGCTTCGGGTAGTACCGCCCCCCTGCCCGCTCATAGGCGTCGGCCCAGGCATGGTCGAACACGTATTCGCCCTGGCTGTGGGACTTCAGGTACAGCGGCATCACGCCGGCCACGCCGCCGTTCTCATCCTCGACCGAAAGATGCTGCGGGGCCCAGCCGGTGCGCGCCGCGACGCAGCCGCTCTCCTCCAGGATCGACAGGAAGTCGTAGCTGACAAACGGATCGCCGGTCGGCGCGGCGCAGGCGTCCCAAGCCTCGCGCCCGATTTCGGCGATTTCGCGATGAACGCGAACCGCCGCCTTGACCGAAGTCACGCCTCAAAGCCCTCAAAGATCAGGTTGTCGCAATGGTCGCTGACGGCGTGCCACTGCTCGGGCGACCGCACCGTCCAGGCCACCACCGGCATGCCCTTGGCGCGATAGAGGTCGGCGCGGGCGCTAGGCAGCATGTCCAGGCCAAGCGCCAGAAAGTCTGGTCGGGCGATCTCGACCTGCTCCAGCGCGGCCAGCGACCGGCGAACCTCCGGCGCCAGCTTGCGAGCGCTGTCGTCGTTCCAGGCGTAGGAGTCCAAGCCGCGCAGGATCTGCGGATGATGATCGGCGAACCAGGCGTGGGAATAGGGATTGAAGCCGATCACGGCCGTGGGGCCATTGTGATCGATCAGGATCTCGGAGACCCGCTTCTCAAGCTCGCCCACCTCGCCGAACGGAGTCTTCAACTCGATATAGACCATGGCCCGGTGGCCGATCAGGGTCAGGGTGTCGGCCAGGGTGGGAATGGTCTCGTCGGTTCCGCCAAGCGCCATGGCGCCGAGGTCGGCGGCCGTGTGGTCGCGCAGACGCCCCTCCCGGCCGGTCAGGCGGTCCAGGCGATCGTCATGGAAGACCACCGCCTCGCCATCGGCCGTCAGCTGGACGTCGAGCTCAATGGCATAGCCACGCGCGCACGCCGCCTGGAAGGCGGCCAGCGAGTTCTCGGGCGCGCCGCCGGGCGTCCACAGGCCGCGGTGAGCGATGGCGGGCTCGAACAGGCGCTCCCAGGCCTCGCCAAACACCTCGGTCGACGGACGCTCATGCGGACGCATCAGGCGATCTCCACCACGGCATCGACCTCGACCGCAAAGCCCAGCGGCAGGCGATAGACACCGACCGCCGAGCGGGCGTGGCGACCAGCGTCGCCCAGCACCTCGACCATCAGGTCCGAACAGCCGTTGACCACCTTGGGAATGTCGGTGAAGTCGGGACCGACCTGGACAAAGCCACCCAGCTTGACCACCCGCACCACCCGATCCAGGTCGCCGTCGCAAGCGGCCTTCATCTGGGCCAGCAGGTTGATCCCGCAAAGGCGCGCGGCCTTCTGGGCGGTTTCCAGATCGACGTCGACGCCGACCGTGCCCTTGATGCCGCCCGAAGCATCCAGCGAGATCTGGCCCGAAATGTGGACCAGGTTTCCCGACCGCACGAACGGCACATAGTTGGCGACGGGGGCCACGGGCTGCGGCAGCACGACGCCAAGCTCGTTCAAACGGTCATCGATCTTCGACATCACGCACTCCATTCACGAGCCGCAATGCTTAACGCCGCACAGGGCGGGCACAAGAAAAAAGGCCCGAACCGTCGCCGGTTCGGGCCTTCAATCTTGTCAGGCGGGACCGCGCCGGGCGCGAACCCGAAGTCGCCTTAGCGGGCGGCCTGGAACTTCTCGACAGCGGCGCTGGCGCGCTCGTTCAGGGGCTTCATCGAGTCCTTGATCGAAGCCGAAACGATCTCAGAAGCCTTGCTCATCTGGGCGATGTAGGCTTCCAGGGCCGACTTGGCCCAGGTCGTCTGCAGTTCCATGGCTTCCTGGACGCTCTTGGCGCCGGCCAGCGACTTCACGGCGGCGACCTGATCTTCGGCGGCCTTCTTGGAGTAGGCGAAGGTCTCGGCGCCCAGGGCTTCAGCGCCCTTGGTGGCGGCGGTCACCGAAGCGACGACGGCTTCGAGGTTCTTCTTGGAGACGGTGTTGGCTTCCGCCAGGGCGGCCAGCGACTTCTCGACGCCGTCCTTGAAAGCCTGGTTCGAGGCGGTGCTGAACTGTTCGACGGTCTTCTTCATCGTTTCGGCGGCGGCCATGGGGAGTCTCCTGGCAAATGGCGGGGCATGGCGAAGCTGTGCGAGCAGCCCCATGCGCTTGGGACAACACCGATTTGCCATGCTGCACTGCAGCAGTCAAGAAAATTGTGCAGCGCACCATGACCTAGCGTCATGCTGAAGCTCGACCGCAACGCGCACGTTTTTTTCGCACTCGCGACAACATCGCTCACCGGTTGTTTACTTTGGCTAAAGGCGGGTCAGTTCATGCTAGGGTCACGCGTGTGGCGGTGCGGAACCGCTCAGTTCAATTCTTATGACGGACGCTCATTTATGTTCGCCAAGCTTCGCTCCGCTCGCTCCCTGTTCGCCGCTGCCGGCGTCGCGCTGACGTGCCTGGCCGGCATGGCGCCGACCACCGTCGCCGCGCAGATCCCCTATTTGCAGCTGAACGCCGCTGAGCCGAAGTATGCGTCCATCGTGATCGACGCCAATTCTGGCGAAGTCCTTTACGACAAAAGGGCAGACAGCCCTCGTTACCCCGCTTCGGTGACCAAGGTCATGACGCTGTATCTGACCTTCGAGGCGCTCAGCGAAGGCCGGCTAAAGCCCACCGACCGCATCGTCATGTCGCCCCGAGCCGCCGCCCAGGCGCCGACCAAGTTGGGCCTGCCCGCCGGCGACAGCTTGACCGTGGACGAAGCGATTCGCGCCATGACCGTGAAATCGGCCAATGATGTCGCCGTCGCCGTGGCCGAAAAGCTGGCCGGCAGCGAGGCCCGCTTCGCGGCGCTGATGACTCTGCGCGGTCAGGAACTGGGCATGCGCAACACGCGGTTCGTGAATGCCTCGGGCCTGCCCGACAGCCGCCAGATCAGCACGGCCCGCGATCTGGCCATCCTGTCGCGCGCCACGATGCGCGACTTTCCGCAGTACTACAGCTATTTCAGCGTCCGGTCGTTTGCGTTCCGGGGCAATACGATCCGCGGCCACAACCGCCTGCTCGACAGCATGGACGGCTTTGACGGCCTGAAGACCGGTTATACCAACGCTTCGGGCTTCAACCTCGCCGGCTCGGCCGTGCGCGATGGTCGCCGTCTGATCGCCGTGGTTCTGGGGGGCTCCTCGACCGCCTGGCGCGACAACAACATGGAAGACCTGCTGCTGACCGGCTTCGAGGTTCTCAAGCGCCGCGCTCACGGCGACCGCACCACCATCGCCGCCAACCTTTATGAGACCGAGCCCAATGGCCCGATCATGCGGCCTTCGATCGAACAGGGCGACGGCGAGCAGTCGGGCCTGAAGATCGTGCTGTCCGATACGCCGCGCGCTCAGCCCGTAAAGGTCTCGCCCACGCTCAAGGCCGCCAAGACCGCCCAAAAGCCCAAGGGCGAGTGGGCCGTCCAGGTCGGCTCCTTCAAGTCCAAGGGCTTGGCCAGCAAGCAGCTGACCTTGGTGCGCGGCCGCTTCGCCAAGTTCGTGGCCGACGCCGAGGGCGCAGTCGAAGGCGCGGCCGGCGGCGCATTCCGCGCCCAGTTCCAGGGCCTGACGGCCGAGGCCGCGCGCAGCACATGCGCGGCGATCACCGCCAAGCGTCAGCCCTGCATGGTTCTTGCGCCGCGCTGATCTCGGCGACGACAGGCCATCAAATCAAGCCCGGAGCGCCCAGCGCCCGGGCTCCTTTTTTGACCGCTAAGGCTTCAGAAGACGGTCGCGCGCCGCATTGAGCTGCGCCGCCAGTCCGGCCGTGCCGCCCTTGTCAGGGTGGGCCAGGCGGATAAGGCGAGCATGGGCAGAGCGGATTTCCCCCGCGGTGGCGTCCGGACCGACGCCAAGGATCGAGCGGGCTTCAGTGAGGGTCGGCCCTGACTCTGCTGGTGAGGCGGCCTTGCGGGTGACGGGCCGCCGACGCGCCTCGGAGGCGCTCCACAGGCCGATAATGCCCAGGACGATGCCCGTGCCCCAACCGCCGCGAATGGTGGTGTAGGCCGCGCCCGCGAAGGCGGCCAGGGCGGCGACGCCGGCGCCGACTCGCCAGCCGTCCCCTTTCAGAAACGGCTTTCTGCTACCCCAGAACACCAGGGCCAACACGATGCCGCCAAGCAACAGATAGATCATCGCGATTCCGGACGCGCTCAGGCAGCCCCCAAGGGGCCCCTACTGAGCGGCGAGCAGAGTTTCCCCGGAATAGGCTGAAAGACCAAGCGAATGCATCAGGGCGCGCAGTTCCTGGCGCGCGGCCAAGTGTTGCAGCGAAACCGGCACCGGGCGAACCTGGGGTGACAGGTCGGCGATGGTCAGGCCGAAGGGGAACAGTTCGCGATAGATCACGCGGTCGCGAAGGCCCGGCCCCATGCGGAAGCCGACCCGCTTGGCCAGCGCCGTCAGGCGGTCTTCCAGACGCTTGCGGTTACGGGCCTCGGTGGTCGCCAGGCGGTTGCGCAGCACCACCCAGTCCAGCGCCTGGCGCTGACCGCTCATGGCGCGCGCCTTGCGGGCCTCCCAGACCGACTGCGAATAGAGGCTGGGCGTGGTCAGTTCCATGGTCACCGGATCGACGTGACCCAGCATGTCGAAGTCGACAAAGCTGTCGTTCATCGGGGTGACGATCAGATCTGCCCGACTGTGAGCCAGGCGCGAGATCGCGGTGTCGCCACCGGGGGTGTCGATCAGGACGAAATCGGCCTCTTCCAGGCCGCGGGCGAAGGCGATCTCAAAGCGTTCGACCTGCTCGCTCTCGGGCGCGGCGGCCAGGGCGATGTCGTCCTCGCTAAGCCGAAGCTGGATGGGCTCGGGCAGAGGCAGCTTTTTGTTTTCCAGCCAGGCGCGGCGGTTCTCGAAGAAGCGCATGGAGGTGCACTGACGCAGGTCCAGGTCGATCACCGCCACCTTGAGGCCGCCGTAGAGTAGGGCCGTCACGAGGTGCACGGCGATAGTGGACTTGCCCGCCCCACCCTTTTCGTTGCCGACCACGATCACGCGCGTCTCAGCCATGTGCTCGCTCCTTCATCCACCGCGACTCGCGCGGTCGATGAAAGGTTAACATGCACGCAATGGCTCAGCCGAGAGGTCATCGCATTGTTCCACAGGCCCTTTTGTCGCAGGGGGCGCCGCACCCGTGGTTGCCTGGGCGGCAAGGTGGACGCCGACGCCCCCCTCGGCCATAAGCCGACGCCAGTTCGCACAGCAGGCCGTCGATGCCCCAAGCTTCCCCCACCATCGTTCGCACCGTTTCCGATCTGCGGGACCACGTCGCCGCCTGGAAGGCCGCCGGAGATCAGGTCGCCCTGGTTCCGACCATGGGCGCCCTGCACGAAGGCCACCTGACCCTGATCAAGCTGGGCCAGACCAAGGCCCGTCGCACGGTGGCCAGCGTGTTCGTCAATCCCAGGCAGTTCGCTCCGCACGAGGACTTCGACGCCTATCCGCGCGGCGAGGCTGCCGACGCCGAAAAGCTGGCCTCGGTCGGGTGCGACCTGATGTTCGCGCCCTCGGCCGGTGAAATGTATGCCCCGGGCTTCTCGACCGCGATCCAGGTCTCGGGCGTGTCCGAACCGCTGGAGGGCGCGGCCCGTCCGCAGTTCTTCGGCGGCGTGGCGACCGTGGTGGCCAAGCTGCTGATCCAGTGTCAGGCCGACTACGCGGTGTTCGGCGAGAAGGATTACCAGCAACTGCAGGTCATCAAGCGCCTGGTGCGCGACCTGGACCTCCCGGTCGAGATCGTTTCGGCCCCCACCGCCCGCGCCGAGGACGGCCTGGCCCTGTCTTCCCGCAACGCCTATCTGTCGGCCGAGGAACGCCAGATCGCCGCCGCCCTGCCAAGGGCCCTGCGCGCCGCAGCCCAGGCTGTGTCGGAGGGCGGAGCTATCGATGAGGCGGAAGCTGCGGGCAAGGCCGCGCTGAACGCCGCCGGCTTTGGCCCGATCGACTATCTGGATATCCGCGAGGCGTCTGATCTGTCGAAGCTGGGGCCCGGCCCGATCGGAGACGCGCACGGTCGCATCCTGGTCGCTGCCTGGCTGGGCAAGACCCGTCTGATCGACAACATGGCCGTGGGCTGACCTGCAGGATCAGTCCATCGGGTGCAGCGCGATCAGCAGCCCCACCACCAGACTGACGAACATCAGACCCACGCCGATCACTGCGTACAACGCCCTCATCGACTTGCCCTCTATGTTTCTGCAAGCAGATTGCACGCCTTGGGGTTGTTTTTTCGCTAACGATCGCGCTAAAATCTACCAGGCGCCCAGTTCACGCAGCTGGCGGGCCAGATCCAGGGGCATCTCAGCGGCTTCGCTTTCCGTCAGATCGGCCGGCGCATCCTCGGCTGGCAGATAGCGCCAGCCCTGAAAGGCCCGCCTGGGCTGCGGAACCACACGAATGATCGGCGGATCGACCGTCACCTCGCAGCGCTTGGCCGCGCCCTCGCCCACCGTGTCGATGGCCAGGATCTTCTGGCGGCACAGGACCTGGCCCTTGAAGACGCGATAAAGCGAGCCGCCATCCAGCACCTCGTCGACGCGCTTGGGCGTCATGCGGGTGTGCATGATCCACGGCTCGCCGGTCTTGTGCCAGGCGAGCAGGTCCTCGATCGTATCGCAACCGACGACCAGCTTGATGATGTGCAGGGGCATGGGCGGTTGTTAGCGCGGTTCAGGCCACCGGTTCCAGCCTGGCCAACACCACACCCTCGCTGACCTGACCGCCGGCCACGGCCGACAGCTCGGCGACCACGCCGTCGAACGGCGCGGCCAGGGCGTGCTCCATCTTCATGGCTTCCAGAGTCAGCAGGGTCTGGCCCTTTACGACGCTCTGGCCCGCCTCGACCGCCACCGAGACGATCTTGCCCGGCATGGGCGACAGGATTGCGCCATCCGAGGCGGCCGAATGGGCGTCGCCACCCTGGTAGTTGAAGTCGAACTCCTGGACGTCGCCGCCCTCGAACACCCGCAGCGGGCCATCGCCATGCGCGCCGGGCAGGACATCGACATCGTCCAGAGCCCGACAGTCATCGACGGTGATGTCCCAGGACCAGTCATCACCGCGGCCGCCGGCCAGGGCGACGCGCAACGGAACCTTGCGGCCGTCGATGCTCATCGGAAGGTCCATGGCCGCGCGGGGCGCATTCATGCGGAAGCCCAGCAAACGCGATGGCGCGCTGACGAACGGATCGGCCTTGGGCTGATCGGCATCCATAAAGCCTTCCAGGCGCTGGCCGATAGCGGCCAGGGTCGGGGCGTCAGAGAAGGTGCGCCCGACCAGTTCGTCCAGCCGAGCCTCGATGAAGCCCGTATCGATCCGGCCTTCGACGAAATCCGGATGACTCGCGCAACGGGCCAGGAAGGCGGCGTTGGTCTTGACCGGCCAGACCTCGACCAGGCCGCAGGCCTCGGCGAGGCGCAGGGCGGCGTCCTCGCGGTCGACGCCATGGGCGATCAGCTTGGCGATCATCGGATCGTAGAACGGCGAGACCTCGCCGCCCTCCTCCACCGCGCTGTCGACGCGCACATCGCCCTCTGGCAAGCGGAAATGCTTCAGCTTGCCGGTGCTGGGCAGGAAGCCGGTGACCGGGTTCTCGGCATAGAGGCGAGCCTCCATCGCCCAGCCGTCCAGTTCGATTTCGTCCTGCTCCAGGGGCAAGGGCTCGCCAGACGCGACGCGCAGCTGCCATTCGACCAGGTCCTGGCCGGTGACCATCTCGGTGACGGGATGCTCGACCTGCAGCCGGGTGTTCATCTCCATAAACCAGATGCGGTCGGCGCGCAGGCCTTCGCTGGCGTCGGCGATGAACTCGACCGTGCCGGCGCCGACATAGTTCACGGCCTTGGCGGCCTTGACCGCAGCGGCGCAGACGGCCTGGCGGGTGGCCTCGTCCATGCCGGGGGCCGGGGCCTCCTCAATGACCTTCTGGTGGCGGCGCTGCAGCGAGCAGTCGCGCTCGAACAGGTGGACGACATTGCCGTGGCTGTCCCCGAACACCTGCACCTCGATGTGGCGCGGGCGGGTGACATATTTCTCCAGCAGCACGCGCTGGTCGCCGAAGCTGGCGGCCGCCTCGCGCTGGCACGAGGCCAGGGCCTCGGCGAAGTCGGCGGCCGCCAGCACCTTGCGCATGCCCTTGCCGCCGCCGCCGGCCACGGCCTTGATCAGCACGGGGTAACCGATGATGGCCGCTTCCCTGGCCAGGCGCTCAACGGACTGATCGTCGCCCAGATAGCCCGGCGTAGTGGGTACGCCAGCGGCGATCATCACCTTCTTGGCGGCGTCCTTGAGGCCCATGGCGCGGATGGCGCTGGGCGGCGGGCCGATCCAGACCAGACCCGCATCGAGCACCGCCTGGGCGAAGTCGGCATTCTCGGACAGGAAGCCATAGCCGGGATGGATCGCCTCGGCCCCCATCTGCCGGGCGGCCGCCAGGATCTTTTCTGGAACCAGATAGCTCTCCCGCGCCGGCGCCGCGCCGATCAGGATGGCGCTGTCGGCCTCCATCACGAACGGCGCGTCGGCGTCGGCCTCCGAATAGACGGCGATGGTCCGCACCCCCAGTTCCTTGGCGGTGCGGATGATCCGGCGGGCGATTTCACCCCGGTTGGCGATGAGGACGGAAGAGATCACGGGAGGGAAAGGACCTAGATCTGGGAAAGGGTGAAGAGGAGCAGGGTCAGTTGAATTCAGTCTATTCCGTCCAGGACGGCTTGCGACGCGCCAGGAAGGCCCGCACGCCCTCTTGGCCCTCTTCGGACACGCGGCGGCGCGCGATGCGCTTGGCGGTCTCCTCGATCAGGCCCTTGTCGAGTTTCTGATCAGCGAAGTCGTTGACCAGCGCCTTGGCGTCGCCGATCGCGCCGGGGGCGCAGGCGACCATCTCCTCGATCAGGGCGTCGCGCGCCACCTCAAGGCCGGCGACATCGTCGAACACTTCATCGACCAGGCCGTAGCTCCAGGCCGCATCCGCATCAAATACCCGGCCCGTGGCGAACAGCAGCTTGGCCGTGCGCGGGCCCAGAGCCGCGATGACATAGGGGCTGATGGTCGCGGGGGTCAGGCCCAGCTTGACCTCCGAGAAGCTGAAGGTGGCGTCCGCCGTGGCCATGGCGTGATCGCAGGCCGCGACCAGACCGGCGCCGCCGCCGAACGCCGGGCCTTCGACCAGGGCTACGGTCAGGGCCGGCACGTCGTGCAGGGCCTTGAGCATGTGGGCCAGTTCCAGGGCGTCGAGGCGGTTGTCGTCCTCGCTCCAGTCGACCGCGTCGGCCATCCAGCTCAGGTCAGCGCCGGCGCTGAACGCCCCGCCCATGCCGCGCAGGAACACCACCCGGACGCCCTCGGCGCCGTGCAGGGTCTCGAATGCCTCCCGCAGGGCCGCGATGGTCGCCGCGTCGAAGGCGTTCTTCTTTTCGGGCCGGTTGATCCAGACGGTCACCGCCCCTTCAGGCGTGCTTTCCAGGTGAACCAGCGGGCTCACGGCGTCGGTGTCGGGAACTTCGACAATCGGATCGGCGATAGGGTTGGTCATCGGTCTGGGCCTTCCTGAACTCTGGGCAGACAGTACATCACATGCGGTCGCAGCGGGTGGTCCTGAGACAGGCCCGGATGATCGAAATCCCTGTGCTCGTCGCGCAGGAACCCCAGCCGCCGCATGACCGCCTGGGACCGAACGTTCGAGCGGGCCGTAAAGGCCACGATTTCTTCGACAGGCAAACGCCCGAAGCCGTCGGCGAGGATCGCCGGCATGACGCCCGAGACCAGGCCGCGCCCCACGGCGTCGGACCTCAGACGCCACATGGCCTCGACGCCCTTGAACCCCAGGGCGCCGTCCAGGGCGTGCAGCCCCGCCGCGCCCACGGCCTCGCCGGCCTCATCCAGCACCGCCCAGATCCCCCAGCCGTCGTCGACCAGACCCGACGCCACGCGTTCGAACGTGGCGCGGCTCTGCGCGGCGCTCATTGCACCGCCCAGCCAGTAGGCGACCAGTGGATCACGGTTCAGCGCTTCCCAGGCGGGAAACAATGTCTCGGTCCAGGGAGCCAGACGAGGATGGGGCGCGGCAGTCATAACTACATCCGGAAGACGCCGAACGTCGTCTCCGGGATCGGCGCGTTGAGGCTGGCCGATATGGCCAGACCCAGGACGTCGCGAGTTTGAGCCGGATCAATGATCCCGTCATCCCAGAGGCGCGCGGTGGCGTGGTAGGGATTGCCCTCGTCCTCGTACTTCTGGCGGATCGGAGCCTTGAAGGCCTCGGCTTCCTCGTCGGTCCACTTGGCGGCGTCGCGGTGGACGGTGGCCAGCACGCTGGCGGCCTGCTCGCCGCCCATCACCGAGATGCGACTGTTGGGCCAGGTGAACAGGAAACGGGGCGAATAGGCCCGGCCACACATGCCGTAGTTGCCGGCCCCGAAGCTGCCGCCAATCAGGACGGTGAACTTGGGCACCTCGGCCGACGCGACGGCCGTGACCAGCTTGGCGCCGTCCTTGGCAATGCCGCCGGCCTCGTACTTTCCGCCGACCATGAAGCCCGAGATGTTCTGCAGAAAGACCAGTGGAATCTTGCGCTTGCAGGCCAGTTCTATGAAGTGCGCACCCTTGACGGCGCTCTCGCTGAACAGCACGCCGTTGTTGGCCAGGATCGCCACCGGCTGCCCCCAGATACGGGCGAAGCCACAGACCAGGGTGGTGCCATACAGCGCCTTGAACTCGTCGAACTCGCTGCCGTCGACGATGCGAGCAATGACCTCGCGGACGTCATAGGGCGCGCGGACGTCAGTCGGGACGATGCCGTAGAGTTCCTCGGCGTCGAACAGCGGCGCCCTGGTCTCGGTAATCACCAGTTCGGCGGGCTTGGTGGTGTTGAGGTTGGCGACGATGGAACGGACGATCTCCAGCGCGTGCTCGTCATCATTGGCCACGTGATCGACGACACCCGAGCGACGGCCATGGGTGTCGGCCCCGCCCAGTTCCTCGGCCGAAATGACTTCCCCCGTGGCGGCCTTCACGAGCGGCGGGCCCGCCAGGAAGATGGTGCCCTGGTCGCGGACGATGACGGTCTCGTCGCTCATCGCCGGCACATAGGCGCCGCCGGCGGTGCAGGATCCCATGACGCAGGCGATCTGGGCGATGCCCGCCGCGCTCATCCGGGCCTGGTTGAAGAAGATGCGGCCAAAGTGGTCGCGGTCGGGGAAGACTTCAGCCTGGTGGGGCAGGTTCGCGCCGCCGCTGTCGACCAGATAGACGCAGGGCAGCCGGTTCTGGGCCGCGATCTCCTGGGCGCGCAGGTGCTTCTTCACCGTCATCGGGAAATAGGCGCCGCCCTTCACGGTGGCGTCGTTGGCGACGATCATCACCTCACGGCCCGACACCCGGCCGATGCCGGTGATCACGCCGGCGCCGGGGGCCTCGCCAGCATAGAGGTCGCAGGCCGCCAGTTGACCGATCTCGAGGAACGGCGAACCCGGGTCGAGCAGCCGCTCGACGCGCTGGCGCGGCAACAGCTTGCCGCGCGCGACATGGCGCTGGCGGGTCGCTTCGGAACCGCCCAGGGCGGCCGTGGCCACCCGCTGGCGCAGCTCTTCGACAAGGCCGCGATTGTGGGCGGCGTTGCGGGCGAAGGTCTCGCCGGACGGATCGATAACGGAGTTCAGCTTCGGCATGTGAGCGGCATAGCCTTTTACTTTCAAACCCGAAAGGCGGTAGTTTTCGCCTCTCGCCCAGCAGTAATCCGCGAAAACCCTCCGCGAACGGTCTTGGCCAGGGCGCGACAGTTCGGACCGATCGCACCGCGATGGTCAAGCCTTGCCATTCAAGCTAGCGTCCCGTCGTGGGAACGACTCTGGACGCCTTCGACGACTCTGCCTTGGCGCGCCTGTTCGCCCGTGAGCGGCGCGATGGGGTGGCGTCGTGGTTCTCTCTGCCTGGCGGCGCGACGCTATATGCCCCGGGCGAGGAAGCCGACCAACTGTATTTCCTGCGCACCGGCCGCCTGGGCGCCTTTCGGCGCGAGGAAGGCCAGGAGCCTCAGTTCCTGGGGGTGATCCGCCCCGGCGAACCGGCCGGCGAAATGGCCCTGATCGGCGGCACCCCGCATTCGGCCAATCTTGTGGCGCTGCGGGACAGCGAGGTTCTGGCCCTGCCCCGCGCCGACTTCTTCGAGGCGGCAGAGAACGACCCGACGGTGATGCTGGAACTGTCGCGGCTGATGATCCGTCGCGCCCGCCAGGCCCAGACCCACGCGGCAATCGGCGATCCGTCGGTCTTCGGCTTCATCGCCGTCGAGCCCGGTCAGGCGATCCGGCCCGTCGTCGAACGGCTGGCGCGCTGCATGGAAGCCCTCGGCTATTCCGTGACGGTCGAAGGCGCCGAGTCGCAGCTGGCGCCGACCGAGTGGTTCAGCAATGTCGAGCGCGAGCACGACTTCGTTCTCTATGTGGCCGAGGCCGACGAGACCCAGTGGAAGCATGTGGTGGGCCGCCAGGTCGACCGGCTGTTTCGCATTGGACACGGAGAACGCACGCCGCCCGACGCTATTCCGTCCTACGCCTCCGGCCCGTTGCAGGCCCAGCGGCTAGTCGACCTGATCCTGCTGCAATCGAGCAGCCTCAAGCAGCCCCAGGGCTCGGAGGCCTGGATGGAGGCCACCAAGGCGGCGCGGCTGTTCCATCTGCGCGAGAACGGGATGGCCGACGTGCAGCGTCTGGCTCGGATGTTGACCGGGCAGTCGGTAGGCCTGGTGCTGTCGGGCGGCGGCGCACGGGCCTATGCCCATATCGGCGCCATTGAAGCCCTGCGCGAGCGCGGCGTTCCCATCGACTTCGTCGGCGGCGCCTCGATGGGCGCGGTGATCGCGGCGGGCCTGGCCATGGGCTGGGACGACGGCGAGATGGAAACCCGCATTCGCCACGCCTTCGTCGACTCCAGCCCCCTCGACGACATCGCCTTCCCGATGATCGCCATGACCCGTGGCGACAAGGTCAAGGCGCGGTTAGAGGAGCACTTTGGCAACGTCCAGATCAGCGATCTGTGGCTGCCCTTCTTCTGCGTCTCCTCGAACCTGACATCGGGCTCCTATCACCTGCACCGGCGCGGGCGACTGCATGACGCCCTGCGCGCCTCGATTTCCCTGCCCGGCGTCTTGCCCCCGGTGTGCGAGAACGGCGCGGTGCTGGTCGATGGCGCAGTGATGAAGAACTTCCCGGCTGACGTCATGCGTTCGATGCAGCTGGGGCCTATCGTCGGGGTGGACGTCACGCGCGGTCGCAGCATTACCGACGAGGACGTGGTCGCGCCGGCGTCCCTGTGGAAGTGGATCTGGTCGGGCGAATGGCGCAAGGGACCGCCCATCGTGGCCCTGTTGATGCGCGCCGCAACCGTTTCGACAGGCCGCGACCTGGCCGCCAGCCGCGAAGCCTCCGACGTGCTGATCACGCCGAAACTGGACAAGATCGATATCCGGGACTGGCGGGCCTTTGCGCCGGCCGTCGCGGCCGGCAAGATCGCGGCCGGCATCGCCCTCGACGGGCTGGACAGGCCGGTCACCGACCTGCGCCGCCGCCCCAGCCTGGCCGAACGCGCCCGCACGGCGCTCAATCCCGTCGGGCGAGGATGAACATCCGGGTGAACGGAAACAGTGTCACGCCGTCCTCACGGCGCGGATAGTCGCGCGCCAGCCGCGCCCGCCAGGCGTCTAGGAACGCCGCCTTCTCCTCAGCGTCGGTCAAGGCGTCCAGATAGGGCAAAAGCGTCGTCCCCATCGTCCAGTCGACGATCGGATCCTGGCCGTGCAGGGCGTGCAGATAGGTGGTCGTCCAGATATCGATCTCGGGACACAGCGGCGCCAGCCAGGCGTAGTAGTCGCGCGCATCGTGGGTGGGCCGCACACCCTGGACGCTGGCCAGTCGCGGGGCCCAGGGACCGGTCGCGGCGATCTCGCCCAGGGTCTTGCGCCAGGCTACCTCGGTCACCAGCGGCATCTGGCAGGCCAGCACGCCGCGCGGCGCCAGGGCGTTCGCCAGGCGCGGAAACAGGACGGCATGGTCGTCGACCCATTGCAGGGCGGCGTTGGTGAACAGCAGGTCGACCGGGTGATCGGGCGCGAAGCTGGCGATATCGCCCAGAACCCAGTCCACCCGGGTGGAAAGCCCCCTCGCCCGCTCCAGCATCTGGGGACTTGAATCCAGGCCGTGCACGGTCGCAGCGGGGTGTCGCGCCGCCAGCAGCGCCGCCTGCTCGCCCGCGCCGCAGCCCAGGTCCCAGATCTGAATTGGATCAACGTCACGCGGTAGCGCCGTCAAAAGATCGAGCGCGGGTCGCTCCCGATAGCTCCGATACAGGGCGTAGATGTCGGGGTTCCAGACAGGCATAGACGTGGCCTTCACTTCGGGTGCGACAATTGGCGCGCGCCGGAGACAGCGCAGCACTCGTTAACGTCTTTGTTAATGCGCGATTCACCGTATATCTAAGTCAGGTCTCCGATAGAGAGACCTTTGGGAAGGACACCGATCCATGCCTCGGCCCGTCAAGCTCACGATGGTCGTTGATCGCCGCAAGGATGCGGCGGGGATGATGCCGCCCCATTCTCACAGGCTTTACTTGCCCCGCCCGATGATGATCGGCGCGACACTGCTGTTCTGGGCGGCGGTTGTTGTGGGCCTCAAGCTGCTGGCGTCCTGATTTCAGGCGGCAAGGCTGCGTCAAGCGGTCGCGAGAATAGCCACTTCCCTCTTCGCGAAATTCGCGCTCATACTCCCCTTGTGTTGTTCAACATCTGAAAGGAGGTGACCAGTGTCTCATTGTCTCCAACCGAGGTCGCGCATCGTGACCTGGAGCCTGAAGATCGAGGTATCCGCCTAGAGGCGTTGAATCGCTCCAAGGTTTCAGTCACGCCGCGCACTGCGGCCACGACGATGGAGGGCCGTTCCGGGCAATCGGAACGGCCCTTTTTCATGCCTTGAAGGTCAACCGCCGACCAGTTCGCGACCGATCAGGAAGCGGCGGATTTCGTTGGTGCCGGCGCCGATGTCGTACAGCTTGGCGTCGCGCAGGAACCGCTCGACCGGCCACTCCCGGGTATAACCCGCGCCGCCCAGGGCCTGGATGGCCTCCAGGCAGGTCTGCACGGCGTTTTCCGAGGCCAGCAGGATCGCGCCGGCGGCGTCAAAGCGCGTGGTCTTGCCCGCGTCGCAAGCCTTGGCCACGGCATAGACATAGGCCCGGGCCGAGTTCAGGGCGACATACATGTCGGCCACCTTGCCCTGCATCAGCTGGAACGAACCGATCGCCTGGCCAAACTGCTTGCGCTCGCGGACATAGGGCAGAACCACGTCAAGACAGGCCTGCATCAGGCCCAGGGGCCCGGCGGCCAGCACCGCGCGCTCGTAGTCCAGGCCGCTCATCAGCACGCCCACGCCGCCGCCCACCGGGCCCATGACGTTCTCTTCGGGAACTTCGCAGTCCTCGAACACCAGCTCGGCGGTGTCGGAGCCGCGCATGCCCATCTTGTCGAGCTTCTTGCTGACGCTGAAGCCCTTCATGCCCTTCTCGATCAGGAAGGCGGTAATGCCGCGATCACTGGTCTTGGCATAGACCACCAGCGTGTCGGCATGCGGCGCGTTGGTGATCCAGAACTTCGTGCCGTTCAGCACATAGCGGTCGCCCTTCAGTTCGGCGCGGAGCTTCATCGAGACCACGTCAGAGCCTGAACCGGCCTCGCTCATGGCCAGAGAGCCGACATGCTCGCCGCTGATAAGTTTGGGCAGATAGCGGTTCTTCTGCTCGGTCGTGCCCCAGCGGCGGATCTGGTTCACACACAGATTGGAGTGGGCCCCATAGGACAGGCCTACCGAGGCCGAGGCCCGGGAGATCTCCTCCATGGCGATGACGTGCTCGAGATAGCCCAGGCCCAGGCCGCCGAACTCTTCCTCGACGGTGATGCCGTGTAGGCCAAGGTCGCCCATCGGGACCCACAGTTCCCGCGGGAACTCGTTGGTTTCATCGATCCGGGCCGCGATCGGCGCGATCTTGTCGGCCGCGAAGCGGGCGGTGGTGTCTCGGATCGCGTCGGCCGTTTCGCCCAGCGCGAAGTCCATCGAGGGTGCGGAATTTGTCATCATGCGCACTCGCATAGCACAAACGCCCGCGGATCAACGAGACCCACGGGCGTTCATGCTCACCAGCTTTTCAGCCGGGATCAGTCCTGGTCGGCCTCGTCGGGACCCGCCAGCTTGCGCAGCAGCAGATAGGCCGAAACCACGAAGCAGATCGCGCCGATCATGCTGGCGCCATAGCCGAACATCTTGATCTGCGAGAAGCCCGGGCCCGAGGCGACGGTGAGGATCCACAGAACCCCGCCGCCGAACATCGCCAGGCCCAGCACGCCCAGGCTGACCAGCAGGCTGAGATTGCCAAAACGTGGCGCTTCCGGCTCGGCGAACGGCACATCCAGCGCGCTGAGGGCCACGTCTTCGCTGGTCGAGAAGCCGTCCAGATTGAACACCGAGGGCGAGGTCCGCGTAGCGGTCTCAAACAGGGTGGGCTCGACGACAGGCGCCGGCGTCGGCGGCGTGAAATCAACGACCGGAGCGATCGGTTGCGGCGCGACCGGGGCGACGGGCTCCGGGGTCAGGCGGAACGGCGCGCTGACGGTCTCTTCGAAATCTTCGTAGAGAACGGCGGCCAGCGGCGCGGCGGCCGGAACCGGCGGTTCGGGCAGCACCAGATCGTCGCGAACGACGGCGGGGGCCACAGGCGCCGCGACCGGCGCAGGCTTATCGGCCAGGATCGCCTCAAGACGCGCGCCGACGGCGGCGGCGGCCTGTTCGCTGGCGGTCGGGCCTTCCTCGTCGGGAACGACGATCGCCAGAGGCGCGCCGTCCTCGCGCTCGACCACGGCGCGGTCGCCTTCAAAGCGGGCCATGACCGTGGCCGGCGTTTGCTTGGGCACAGCGCAGCTGGCGTCGTAGTCGACCTTGGGCCGCAGGATCGGGCTGGGCGCGGCGATCCACACACCATCGGCCGGAGTCAGGAACAGAGCCTTCTCGGCCGAGCGGCGACGGACCAGGGCGTCGATGACGATCCGCTCGCCCTCGAAGTCGGCCTTGCGCCACATCTCCATCGCGCAGGCGGCCTGCAGCAGCGAGCCCTCGTTGATCCGGCGAAGGACGCCGGAGCGGACGAAGTTGTCGAGCCCGATATTGAAGGCGAAGCAGACCAGCGCATCGAACTGGTTCTGGTTCAGCGGCGAATAGGTCTGTTCGTTGACCGCATGGGCCACCGAGATCAGATCGTAGAGGAGCAGGGCCTCGGCGTCTTTTTCCGAAACGGTCGCCCCACCGCGCGCGGTGAGGGTATGGCCGTAACCGATCGTCCAGCGCCCATCGGGGAGCTGAGCGGCTTTCATCCGGTAGCCTTCGAATCTCTTGATGAGATCGACGGCGGCGCGGGAGACCTGATGACGCGGTTTCATCGCGGAGAATGACCCAGTTTGAGACAGACGCAGTTGCGTTCGTCTCTCTCTCGGCAAGATAGGGGCCGGTTTGGGTGTTCCCGTGACGGGCGAACCAATTTTTTAGTGGAGCAGCAGGGCCGCGATCAGCAGGACCGCGAAAAATCCCGTGAAATCCGTGAGGAAAGTCACGAAGATTGACGATGACACCGCCGGATCCCGTCCCATCCTCTCCAGGGCCAGGGGCGCCAGGATGCCGCCGACGGCGGCCGTGAAGATGTTGGTCACCAAGGCCAGACCCACGATGATCGCCAGCTTGCCGTGCTGATCCTCCGGACCAAAGACCAGATAGGTGGCCCCGCCCATCACCAGGGCAAGACACAGGCCATTGACCAGCCCCACGGAAACCTCGCGCAGCACGATCCGGCGGGCGTTGGCTGTGGTCAGCTCCTTGCTGGCCAGGGCGCGCACGGCAACGGCCAGACTCTGGGTGCCCGCATTGCCGCCCAAGGACGAGACGATCGGCATCAGGATGGCCAGGGCCACCAGCTGGGCGATCTCTTCCTGGAACACCGCCACGCCGCTGACGGCGATGCTGGCGGTGACTAGGTTCAGCAGCAGCCACGGCAGGCGCGCGCGGACGATGTCGATCACGGTCGCGTCGCGACCGGCGTCCGACACGCCGGCCAGGGCGAGGATGTCCGCCTCGGCCTCTTCGCGGATGACCTCGACGATGTCGTCGACCGTGATCTGCCCCACCAGCCGGCCGCCCGGGTCGACGACAGGGGCGCTGATCAGGTGATACTTGTCGAAGATGTAGGCGACCTCTTCCTGGTCCATCTCGACCTGGATTTCGGTCACCGCCTCCATCAGGTCGGCCAGCCGCGTCTCGCGGCGGCTGCGCAGCAACAGGCTGATCGGAATGGCGCCGACGGGCTTGTAGGTCGGATCCACCACATAGACGTCGAAGAACAGCTCGGGCAGCGAGTCGCCGGCCTCGCGTACGTGGTCGATGGTGTGGCCGGCGGTCCAGAACTCGGGAGCCGCCAGGAACTCGCGCTGCATCAGGCGGCCGGCGGTCTCGTCCTCATAGGACAGGGTGGTCTCGATCGCTGCGCGATCGATCTCGCCCATGGCGGCCAGCACCTGGTAGCGCTTGGTGTCGTCCAGATCGTCGATGACGTCGGCGGCGTCGTCGGTGTCGAGTTCTTCCAGCGCACGGGCCAGGGCTACCGAGGGCGTGGCCTCAAGGATCTCCTCGCGAAGATTCTCGTCCATCTCCGAGATGATCTCGCCCAGCGCCTCGGGATCGAGGAGCGGAATGACCTCTTCGCGATAGGCCGAGGACAGAAAGCCCATCAGGTCGGCGACGTCGGCGGGCTCCAGGGCCCCGACCAGCTCGCGCAGGCGCTCGGTATTGCCGCTGTCGGCGGCGTCGATCACCATCTCGACATATTCGGGATTGAGCGCGTAGTCGTCGCCGAGGGCGAGGTCTTCAAGATCCTCGGGAAGGGCGACCTGGGGGAACGGAGCCTTGTCCAGCGCGTCGTCGGTCAGTTCGGCGATGTCCCGGGTCATGGGGGCCTCCTGAGCTCTGTGGGCGTGGCGTGCTGGCGTGTTCCGATAGGGGCGAGACCGGCTTCCCCAAGGAAAGCCAAGCCCAGAAACGATTAGAGCGCGCCCAGCGAGTCGGAAACCGATTTCGCCAAGCGCGCTCTAGTCAGTTTCACCTGGTGCGGTCGAGAAGACTCGAACTTCCACGCCCTTTCGGGCACAGCGACCTCAACGCTGCGCGTCTACCAATTCCGCCACGACCGCACGTGGTGAGGGGCGGCTGGTAGCAAACTGAATCTGGTTTGGAAAGGGCAGAGTTGCGACTCTCTTGTCTGTGCGAAGGCGCGACCCAGCTCAGTTGGCTTTCGCACGCCGCAAGCGAAGCAGCTCCGGCGGCGCATCGCCGACTTTCAACATCACGCCGCGCCTCACAAAGCGCCCCGAGACGGGGATTGCGTCTGCCCCTGCGGCGCCCGCTTGGTCGATCCAACGAGACAGATAGGTGAACTGAATCTGGTCACCCAGGATCCTGGCCGGGAAAACCTCAGCCCCATTGCACCAGCCCTCGCAGAGCTCGAACTCAACTGTCGGATTGGGGCCGTCTCGCACATCAAGGCGAGCACCGACGTAATCGTCCGCCTCATCTATGTATCGGAGATTGTCATAGAATCCGGAACGATTGCCTTTGCCCGACCACGCAGTGGCCGGAAGGACAGTCAGAAGAATGACGATGCCAAGCACTCGGATCATGGCCTAGCTAGCCACAACCCTAGTGCGAATGGCTAGGCCTAAACGCCGCCGGCCATGTAGTCATAGACATCAGCAGCGCGCGTCACCTGAATGGCGATGCGATCGTCGCTGATCTGGATCTCGCCGCGGGCGATGGGGTGGTTGTTGGCCAGGATCCAGACCTCGTCATTGGTCTTGGCGTCCAGCGGGATCACCGCGCCGCGGCCCATGCGCAGCAGCTGCTGCATGGGTAGGATCGAGCGCCCCAAAAGAACGGAGATCTCGACATTGACGGCGTTGACCTGGCTCACGAACTAAGGCCCCTAAAATCGACTCTCGACCATTCTTGGTCGCGGCATCGAGATTGCAAGAATAGGGCCGTATGCTTGATCGCCCGTTAAGCCTTGAAAATAAAGGAAACCCGCTTCTGGGGCGCAGCGACGGCGCGCCCGTGGGCTGGGCGGTTTCGACCGATTATGTCCCCTACCCGGCAGCCGTTGCCGCCATGGAGGCGCGCGCCGCCGCCATCGCCGAGGGAACGGCAGGCGAACTGGTCTGGCTGCTGGAGCATCCGCCGCTCTACACCGCCGGCATATCGGCCAAGGGCGCGGACCTGATCGAGCCCGACCGCTTCCCGGTGTTCGAGAGCGGGCGCGGCGGCCAGTACACCTATCACGGCCCCGGCCAGCGTGTGGCCTATGTGATGCTGGACATGACCAGGCGCGGCCGCGACGTGCGCGCCTTTGTCGAGGCGCTGGAGGCCTGGATCATCGACGCCCTGGCCGCCTTCAATGTGGTCGGCGAGATGCGCGAGGGCCGGGTCGGCGTCTGGGTCGAACGCAAGGGCGCGGGCTGGTCGCGCGAAGACAAGATCGCCGCCATCGGGGTCAAGCTGCGCAAGTGGGTCAGCTTTCATGGCATCAGCCTGAACGTGGAGCCAGACCTTGGCCACTTCTCGGGCATCGTGCCCTGCGGCCAGACCGAGCACGGGGTCACCAGCCTGGTCGATCTGGGCCTGCCGGTGACCATGGACGAGGCCGACGCAGCCCTGAAGGCCAGCTTCCAGCGGGTGTTTGGGCCGGTGGAGGACGCGGCAGCGCCGGTTTAGATCGAGACCGTGCTCTTCAGCGGGCTGGGTCCGTAGCGGTTGGCCCCCTGCTCGCTGCCCATGACGCCCAGTTCGACGATCGCCCACAGGATGGCGATCGAGAACACGAAGTCGAGGAAGTGCTCGGGCTGCGGCCACACGGCCACAACGGCCACCAGGATCAGGGCGGCGAACCAGCCCGACCGGCCGCGGTCATGCAAGCGCTTGGACAGGATGCAGGCGCCCGAGAACAGCAGGGCCGGATAGACCAGCCAGCCGGTCAGCCAGTGCAGGGTGTAGCCCGCTATGGCCTCATAGATCACCGTGAAGCCGATCAGCACGGCGGCGGCGATCAGAAACGGGGTGCGCGACAGCCGCCCGTTGGACGACAGAAACAGTTCCGCCCATTCAGTCTGACCGTTCATGTGCCCTGGCTCCGAGTCGGCACGAGCGCCGCGTGGGCCAATCTAGGCGTTCAGCGACGAAGCCGGAAGGGCGACTAAGCGGCTCCCGTCGCCGGCAAGGGGGCGAGAGCAACCTGAGCCTTTGGCGAAGGCCCGAAGCGATTGTCGCCCGAGGCTCCCTCCAGAAAGCCAAACTCGAAAAAGAACCATAAAGCCACCAAGCCGCCGGTGATTTTGCTCGGCAACAGGATCATCTGCGGCAGATCGACCAAGGCGCCAACATAGCCGACCAGTTCGGGGACGAGCAGCAGAAGCGCCCACCAGGCTGAGCGGTCTCGATCATGCATTCGCTTGGCAAGCAGGGCGTAGGTCGGCCACAGGGTCGCCAGCGGGATGAGCTGCCGTTCCTGATCGCTCATCTGGATGCCAAAGCTCCTCGTGATGATCACGACAAGAACTGCAGCCGTCAGCGTGCAGCTGATCCAGAGGACCCAAAAATCACGTCGACGCAGCCGGCCGGAGAAGCCGAACAGTTTCTGAGTGAGCGTCACGAGCCACCGCCTTCTGTCGCGCAGCCCGATAAATACACCCCTTACGCGAACTCGACAAGCACCTCATCCGCCGCGACAGGATCGCCGCCCTTGGCGTTGACGGCCTTGACCACGCCGTCGCGCTCGGCGCGGATGATGTTCTGCATCTTCATGGCCTCGAGCACACAGACCACCTCGCCCTCGCGGACCTGCTGGCCGGCGGTGACGTCCATCGAGACCACCAGGCCCGGCATCGGCGACAGCACCAGCTTGGACGTGTCGGCCGCCTGTTTCTCGGGCAGCATGTCGTGCAGCTGGGCCGAGCGCGGGGTCAGGACCAGAACCCGGGCCTTGGCGGCGCGGTGGCGGATGGTGAAGCCTTCGGCCGCCGGGGCGACCTGAACGGTGAAGGCTGACCCGCCCAGCACGCCGCGGAACACCGGCTTGCCCGGACGCCAGACGACGTCGCTCAGGATCAGAGAGCGGCCCTCGTCGAGCAGCTCGACGGTCAGGTCCTCGTCGCCCGACAGCTTCACGCGACGCTTGGCGTGGCCGACGGCCACCATCCACTCGTCCCGCACGGCGCCATTGAGGCCGGCGACATTGGTGCGCGCCCGGGCGGCATAGACCCGCTGCATGGCCGCGCCGACGGCGGTGAGGATGTCGATCTGGACCGGCGTCGGCTCGGTGCCGGCAAAGCCGTCGGGGAACTCGTCCTTGATGTAGTTGGTCGACAACTGGCCGGAGCGAAACCGCTCCTGGTCCATCACCGCATTGAGGAACGGGATGTTCTGGCCCAGGCCCTCGATGTGGAAGTCCTCCAGCGCCCGGCCCATGCCGTCGACGGCGGCGATCCGCGTCGGGGCCCACGTGCACAGCTTGGAGATCATCGGGTCATAGAACATCGAGATCTCGTCGCCCTCGCGGACGCCGGCGTCGTTACGGACGACATAACCTTCATGCTGGCCCTCTTCCGGCGGGTCATAGCGGACCAGGCGACCGATGCTGGGCAGGAACTTGCGGTAGGGATCCTCGGCATAGATGCGGCTCTCGATCGCCCAGCCGTTGATCTTCAGATCCTTCTGTTCGAAGGCCAGTTTCTCGCCCCAAGCCGAGCGGATCATCTGCTCGACCAGGTCCAGGCCGGTGATCAGCTCGGTGACCGGGTGCTCGACCTGCAGGCGGGTGTTCATTTCCAGGAAGAAGAAGCTCTTGTCCTGGCCGGCCACGAACTCGACCGTGCCGGCGCTGTCGTAGTTGACGGCCTTGGACAGGGCCACGGCCTGGGCGCCCATGGCGTTGCGGGTGGCTTCGTCCAGCAGCGGGCTGGGAGCCTCCTCGATGACCTTCTGATTGCGGCGCTGGATCGAGCATTCGCGCTCGAACAGGTGGACGACATTGCCGTGCTTGTCGCCCAACACCTGGATCTCGATGTGGCGCGGGCTGACGATGAACTTCTCGATGAAGATGCGGTCGTCGCCAAAGCTGGCCTTGGCTTCGGCGCGGACAGCCGGGAAGCCTTCCTCGACGTCCTGGCGGGTCCAGGCCACGCGGATGCCCTTACCGCCGCCGCCGGCCGACGCCTTGATCATCACCGGATAGCCGATCTCCTCGGAGATCTTGATGGCATGGGCAGTGTCGTCGATCTCGCCGATATGGCCGGGCACGCAGGAGACGCCCGCCGCCTGGGCGAACTTCTTACTCTCGATCTTGTCGCCCATGGCGCGGATGGCGCCGGGATTGGGCCCGATGAACACGACGCCTTCGTCGGCGCAGCGCTGGGCGAAGCCGGCGTTCTCCGACAGGAAGCCAAAGCCGGGATGCACGGCCTGGGCGCCCGTCTGCTTGCAGGCGTCGATGATCTTGTCTGCGATCAGGTAGGACTGATTGGCCGGCGACGGGCCGATATGCACCGCCTCATCGGCCATCTCGACCGCCATGCTGCCGGCGTCGGCGTCGGAATAGACCACCACCGTCGCGATCCCCAGCCGACGGCACGTCTTGATGACGCGAACGGCGATTTCGCCTCGATTGGCGATCAGGATCTTGCTGAACATGGTGTGGCCCCCGGCAAGCTTATTGTCTTGTTGGACACCGGTTATCAGGCCCTCGCCTGTTTGCAACCTTGCCCCTACGGCGCTAAAGCGGAGTCAGGGCATGACACCGGTTTCCAGAAACAGTGCTCGCAGAATTTGCTCCGGGGAGAAACGGCCAAAATGAAGCCCACCGCACACCTCGCCGCGCTGGCCCTGGCCCTGGCCCTCGCCGCGCCCGTTATGGCCCAGACCGCCGCGCCGCCTGCCGCCGCGCCGGTCTATCCGCCCTATGGCCGGTCGGTGAGCCTGGCCGAGGCCAAGGTCGCGGTCGCCGCCGCCCAGGCCGAGGCCGTCAGGAACGGCTGGTTCATGGTCATCACCGTGGTCGAACCCAACGGCGCCCTGGTGCTCAGCGAAAAGATGGACGGCGCCCAGTACGGCTCCAACGACGTGGCGCGCCGCAAGGCCGAGACCTCGGCCAACTTCCGTCGCCCGACGCTGTTTTTCCAGGACGCGGTCAAGGGCGGGACGCTGAACGCCATCTTCACCGGGGCCCTGGCCATCGAAGGCGGCGAACTGCTGATCATCGACAACCGGATCGTCGGGGCCATTGGCGCTTCGGGCGGCTCGGGCGCGCAGGACGGCGTCGTAGCGCGCGCCGGCGCGGCCGCCCTGGCCAAGTAGGCGACTTCGGGCGGGCGGGATCGGCGACGGCCCCGCCCGCCCAAGGGTCGTCAGTCTGGGGCGAACTCTCTAGCGAACATCGCCTCATAGCCAGCGATCAGCGCTTCGGACTCCGGCGCGATCAGCCGAGCGACACCGGCCGCGAAACTGACCGGCGCGGTACCGGCGGCGCTGACAATCCTGCCTAACGTCACCGCCCTCGCCTGATCGACGTAACGGGCGCCGCCGCCATAGCCCGGCGCCTGCGCCTCCAGCCAGTCCTTGCCGTTGGAGGTATGCTCGCGCCCGTCGAACAACCTCGCCCGGGCCGCGGCGACCGTGCCCGCACAGATCGCGCCGACGATCTTGCCGTCGGCGATCGCCTGTCGCAGCAGGCCGAACACGGCCTCGTCTTGGAAGCTCGTCCAGGCGTCCGAACCGATCAGCAGAAAGATGTCCGCGTCAGACAGAACCGGATCATCGAACCTGTAGTCTGCTGCGGCCAGCAGCCCGCCTATCGAGGTCTGGGGCTCGCCATCCGGCGTAGCGATTTCGATCTGGACGCCCAGATGCTCACGCAGAAGCGCCAGGACAGGCCCGGCCTCCCAATCGGCCCAGCCCGGTTGCAGAAATGCGACGGCGACAGTCATCGGCCCTCCCCTAACGCAGCTTCACGGCGGTGCCGGCGGCGGTGACCATCAGCATGCCGCCGTCAGGGCCCAGCGACTCGTAGTCGAGATCCACGCCCACGACGGCGTCGGCGCCCAGGCGGCGGGCCTCTTCGCTCATTTCCTGCAGGGCGATGTCGCGGGCTTCACGCAGGGCCTTCTCATAGCCGCCGGCCCGGCCGCCGATGATATTGGTGATGCCGGCGAAGATATCGCGGAAGATATGCGCGCCGATGATCGCCTCGCCCGACACCACACCCAGGGTGGCGACGGTCTCGCGCTCGGCGATCGAAGGGGTCGTGCAGGTCAGCATTGGCTCATTCCGTCCTGTTGGCGGCCCAAATGGCGGGCTTGTCTCTACCGGATTCGTTCCGGGCATCTTACATTGGGTGTCATGACAGACGCCGCCACCCGATCGACCGCCGGTTTTGACCTCACTGCGCCCAACGAGGCCGAACGCCATCACCTGGAGGCCGCGCTCACCACCGAGGAGGCCCGGGTTCTGCTGCAGCATGGCACCGAGGCCCCGTTCTGCGGCGGCCTGCTGGGCGAAAAGAGCCCGGGCGTCTATGGCTGCCGCCTCTGCGGCCTGCCCCTTTTCCGGCACCAGACCAAGTTCGAAAGCGGCACCGGCTGGCCCAGCTTCTACGCGCCTTTCGCCGAGGACCATGTTCGAGCGATCACCGACTCTTCGTATGGCATGACGCGCATCGAGACGCGCTGCGCCCGGTGCGACAGCCACCAGGGTCACGTTTTCCCGGACGGTCCGCAGCCGACGCGGCTGCGCTACTGCATCAATTCGGTGTCGCTGCAGTTCGTGAAAGCTGGCGATCCCCTGCCCGATCCCCTGCATCGCGGCGATCGGATCGTCGACTGAGGCGATCGGCTACAGCTTCTCTATATTCCTACTAAATTGATCTGATTTGAACGGCGGCCGCGAAAGCGGTTGGGCGCCTCACGACACCCTCCGGCCACGGCCGGAGGATCAGGGGCCGCGCCGTGCTGGCCGACTGATCCGGGAGGTAGAGGCCGCCCGCGCGCCCGGAGGCGGCGAGCGGCCCCGGTTCTAGAAGTCCGCCGACAGGGTGAACTGGATCGTGCGATGCGAGCCCGGACGGAAGGTCGCCAGGGTGTTCACGGTCGTGCCGATCGTGCCCAGATAGTCGGTGTCGAAGATGTTATCGACATTGACCCGCGCCTTGACCTGCTCGAACGGGCCAAAGCCGAAGCCGTCGCCCATGTCGAGATAGGCGTTCCAGATCATGTAGCCGGGCGCGTGCTCGCTGTTGATGAAGTTGGTGAAGCGGTCGTCGATCAGACGTCCTGACAGGTTGAACACCAGGCCGTCGGTCGGCTCGAGCGTGACCCCGCCCTGGAAGATCCATTCGGGGAAGTCCGGCACCTTCTTGCCGGCGATCTTCAGCGCGGCCGGCGTCGGCGTCAGGACGAAGTTGGCGATATCATCCTGAAATTCCGAGATATTGTACGAAATGTTGGTGTTGAAATAGACCTTGCCGTCGAAGAGATCCGGCTTCCACTGGCCGCTGAACTCGGCCCCCGACGCTTCAACCGCGCCGACATTCTGGAAGAAGCTCTCGGTGGTGGTGCTGCCAGGCACCGGCGCGGAGAACGACTGCAGGCGGTTCTTGAACTCGGTCTTGTAGATCACGAACGAGGCATTGAAGGTCGCCCGGTTTGCGCGATAGCCCAGCTCCCAGTTGGTCGAGGTTTCGGCCTCGGGCGCCGGGACCAGCGGGCTGGCGGCCGACAGCACGTCATCAGCGCCGCGCGGCAGGGCCATGTTCTCCGAGTATGATGCGAAGACCTGGTCGCGCGCGCCCACCGAATAGACCATGCCGATCTGTGGCAGGAAGCTGTCGGACCAGTTGGCCTTGATGCTGGGCTGACGGCGATTGATGTAGTCGGCCGGGTTGCGATAGCCGCTGATCTCGTAGTCGACGTCCAGCGTCTTGAACCCGAATTCCAGCTTCAGGTCGTCGTCCAGCAGGCTGAGTGTGTCCTTCAGGAAGAACTGCGTCGTCTGGCGGGTCGAGGTGTAGTTGCGCTGCAGGTGGACCGGCTCGTTGAGCAGCGGCGCGCCATCGGGATTGCCGCCCTGGACGTTATAGCGGGCCTGGGTGCGGTGGTAGTCGTCGTCTTCAAGCCAGACGCCGGCTTCGACCGTGTTGATCCCGATGCGCCATTCGCCCTTGGCCGTGACGCCCTGGCGGGTGCCGTCGACGCCAGACAGGCCATACTGGATGCCCTTGGGCGCGGTCAGGCCGGCGACGATCAGGCGTTCTGCATTGTGGCTGGTCAGCGATGTCGCATAGGCCTCCGGCGAGACGCCATAGCCGCTCTTGTCCTCGTAATAGGCCGTGGCGGTCAGATCGATCGCCTCGCCCAGCGCGGTCTTCAGGGTCAGGCCGTAGAGGTGGTCCTTCCGCTTGTTGATCGCGAACTTGTAGTACTGGTTATAGGCGGTGTTGGAGTAGGCGACGCCCGCCGTCGTCATCGGCAGCGAGGTCGCTGTCGCAGGCGAGCCGACGGCGCCCGATACCGGCACATAGCCCAGATAGGCGAAGTCGCGCCCTTTTCGGCCGAAGATGTCGTTGGCGTTCCCGAAATACTGCGCCTTGGTGATCGACGGCGAGTCGTAGTCGAAATAGTCGTTGTGCACCGTCTGGAAGGTCAGGCTGGTGGCCTCGCCCATGTCCCAGCGCAGCTTGGCTTCATAGTGGGTGCGATCGATGGTGCCCGGACCGCGCCACAGGTCGCCCTCGATCCACGAGCCGCTGACATAGCCCGAGAACGGGCCGACCTTGCCGCTCTCCAGCCGCAGGAAGGTGCGCTTGAGGGCGTCGCTGCCGCGCGTGTAGCTGGCCGAGCCGCCGGCCACTTCGCTGGGGGCCTGAGTGAAATAGTCGACGATCGGACCCAGCGACGCATAGCTGGGCAGGGCCACGTCGCCGGCCCCGGCCGAGGCGGTGACCCGCAGCAGGTTCTCGTTGTCGACATAGCGATAGATCGGGCTGCCGCCGAACTGGTCGCTGCGGCCCATGGGGATGTCGTCGAGCAGGAAGCCGATCTGCTGGAAGTTGAAGGCCCGCACGGAGACCGAATTGCCGAACTCGTACATGCCCAGGGCGTCATTGGCCTGGACGTTGAAGCCCGGCAGGGACTCCAGCATCTTCAGGCCGGTAACGCCGGCCGGCGCCGAGAGCAGCGCCTCGCGCGTAATGGAAACCGTTGCGGTTGCCTGATCGGTGCCGATGGCGACGCTGGCTTCCGACACCCGCTTGCCGGTGACGACCACCAGATCGACCTCCGTCGACGGCGCGGCCTCCTGGGCCAGCACCGGCGTGGCGACGGCAAGGATCGAGGCCGCAAGAAGCGCCGGTTTGAGGCTTCGCGACCGGTTTTTTGGTTTGATGCTCATGACTATCCCCTCTTTGACCTCATCGCGCGGGGAGGCCCGACGAGATCCTGTTTGGTCCTAGGACTGACGAAGATGAGACGCCGATTTCAGGCGTTGACCGCTCGCGAATGCCGCAACGCGCGCGAATCCCGGCGCACTGCACGGTGCGACACCGATCCGTCGCCTTGATCGCCCCAATATTAGGCGACCCAGCACAGGTGGCGGCGGAAGCGGCGGGTGAGGCCACAGCCTGGGCCAGCGAATATCCGATGATGGACGCGGCAGCGCACCAGAGCTGGGACCTCAGGCTCGCAGGCTTAGGGGCTGAAGGCTGATCTCGTCGATCTCCTGACGCCTATCGGCGCGCGCCGCGACCTGGCCAATGACGATCAGGACAGGGCCAGAGGGGCGATCATCGAGACGGCGTCGCCGGAACCTCCAGCGCCCAAGGTCGAGGCCAGCGCCAGCGCCAGCGCCAGCGCCAGCGCCAGCGGAGCCAGCCTATGCGCGCCTTCCAAAGCGCCCACCGTCACCTTGTCGCGAAGGGTCACCCACAAGACCTTCGGCCACCAGAGCGGCCCTCGCCGGATCAGGGTCAATAACAAGCACACGCATCAGTCTGGCTGTAAGACCGATCAACGCCCTTCAGGAGCCATATGCGCATCATGGGCTGATGCGCAGACGGTCAAATCCTGAGCAGCGCTGTCGCCCGACTTTTCAGATTGTCTGGTGCGGGCGGTCGGGGGTTGCGCCAATGGACTAAGCCGCTCGCGCGGCATGGGTGTTCGGCGCCGTGGATGAGCCTGAGGTGGCGGCGCCTTGCCCGTCCTGTCTGAAGATCAAGGGTCAACCCTGCAGACAGGAGATCCCCGATGAGCTCTGCCCCCATGACCCCGCTGCGTCAGCGGATGATCGAAGACATGTCCATCCGCCAAGTCGGCGAGCGGCTGGCCAGGGTGCGCAAGGAGGACCGGCTTCCCGAGGTGCTCAGCCCTGAAGAGGTGGCGCTGCTGCTGCACTGCGCGCCCAGCCTCAAGCACAAGGCCGCCCTCAGCGTCGCCTTTGGTTGCGGCCTGCGGGTCTCGGAGATCACCCACCTGCTGGAACGCAAGACCGACGTGCGGGTGATCCAGGCGCCGCTGGGCCACAAGAAGCTGGACACCACAGCCCGCTACACCCGCGTGGCGATCAAGACCCTGTCGCCGGCCGAGTTCATCCGGCGGTTCCTGATCCATGTCCTGCCGTCCGGCTCGCACCGCATCCGCCACTACGGCCTGCTGGCCAAGGGTCCCAACGCCGTGCCCTTGGAGACCCTGCGCGCCCTGATCCTGGAGCGCACGCCGCAACCGGCCTCCGTGCCCGAGCAGGCTCCCAAGCCCCGTGAGCCCAAGGCCCCGCCCGCCCTGGTCTGCCTGTGCGGCGGCGGTCTTCGCATCATCGAGGTCATCGGCCGGGGCGGCGCCTGGCGCGCTCGTGCGCTCGAGCCGCTGTGGCGTGACAGCTCATCAGCCAGGCCGCGACGATCGTCCGCGCCCGTGCCCGCCATCGCCCCCGACCTTGGCGCAGGGCCTGCTGCGCCTCGCGTCCAGCCGCGCCTCAAGCGCCGTCCAGCCACCGCCAATGTCGGCGCCTCGCACCGCTCAGGGAGCGACATGTTGGACGTTTGGGGCTGTCGAGGGCGACTGCTGAGATCTATTTGGCCGCCGCCAGCACCGCGGCGACACCGCTATCGCCATAGCCTGACCCGCTCGGCGTACTGACCGCGGCTTCCTCCTCTGAAGGCTTTCGGAAGCCTCAACAATTGCAGACCTTAGGTCGCTCCGGAAAGGCGACATTGGTGCGGTAACCGTTAGCGATGCAGCGTCTGGGTCCGCACTTAGGTGACGGCCGGCAAAGGGGCGCTCTATCCCCTAGAAGGGCTGGACGCTTGGGACCGTGGCAAGCTGCCGAGATGCTATGACCGAAAGGTCAAAGACCCCCGGCGGCGGCCGCGCTGCGCGGAGGAACTCCGCCAAGGCTTGAGGGCCAAAGAGTCAGTCATCCGAACCAACTGGGCAGCTCGCCTAATGAGGCTAAGTTTGGGCGTATTCGCTCCTATCCAGCGCCTCCAGCCTGGCCTTCGCCGGGTCGAGCAGCAGGTTGACTAGGGCCGCCAGGGCCAGGACGACGGACAGCCCGGTCGCCAGCATGAAGCCATAGATCGGTCCGCCTAAAAGATCGCTGACAGCGCCCATGGCCAACGGCGAGAGCACCGCACTCAGGCAGGTGAAGAACAGGATCACCCCGGCCACCGCCCCGTGCTCGGCCTTGGGAAAGACGCTAATGCCCTTGGAGTTGATTGTCGGATAGACGATCGACATGAACAGGCCCGAGGCCGGCAGCAGGAACACCGCCGCCTCACGTCCGCCGATCAGGGCGCCGACGAAACAGACCAGGATGGCTCCCGCGCAGATCGCCAGCACCAGGGTCCAGCGCATGCGCGAGAGCATCCAGGCGCCCATGAACCGTCCAGCAGCGCGAAGCACGAAAAAGATCGACAGGGCATACAGCGCCATGAAGGCGGCGGGGCCCTGGTATCCAGCCAGTAGGGTCGGCATCCAAACATAGATCGCCGTCTCGACGCCGACATACAGCATCGCCCCCAGGCTGAACGCCAAAGCATAGGGATCGCGGCCGGCCCGCAGCACACTGCGGAAGTCGACGCGAGCCTCGGGCGCGATCTTCGCCCCCGGATAGCGGATGGTCAGGGCGGTCAGCATCAGCAGCAGGCACAGCACACCGGCGATAACGTAGAGCCACTTCCATGACGCGCCCGAGGCCAGCAGATAGGCCACGATGGCCGGGCCAATGATGGCGCCGACGCCGAAAAACCCCTCTACAGTGTTCATTGTGGCGGTGTGGTTGCGGGTCGAGGTCGAGATGTCGCCGATCAGCGCCAGGGCCCCGGTTTTGAACACTCCGATCGCCGCGCCCGAGAGGAACAGCAGCACCAGGAAGGCCACAAACTGGCTGGTCAGCGCAAAAGCCAGGGAGGTGATCGCGAACACCGAGAGGCCCAGGATGATCGTGAACTTGCGTCCCATCTGGTCGGCCAGGAAGCCCAGACCGACACCGCCCAAGGCGATGCCGCCCATGGTGGCGTAATGGAACGAGCCGGCGGCGGTCATGCCAAGGTCGAAGCTCTTGATGATCTGCGGGATGATCACGCCCACCGAGTCGGTGGTCATGGCGAACATCATGAACATCAAATAGGTCAGGCCCTTGATCACGCCGATATTGCCGCTGCGAGCGGCGCCTTCTGGTTCAGACATCGCTTACGCTCCGCGCCGCTTGTTCGGTGATGATCGTACCGGTGCGCGTACGGCGCGCCACCAGCTTGTCCTTGGCCAGGCCGTCCAGCGCGGCCCGGACGGTAATGCGGGACACCCCGCACCCCCGCGCCAGATCACGCTCGGTCGGCAAGCGGTCGCCGGGCCGCAGGCGGCCGTCGCGAATGTTCTGCGCGATCACCTCGCGGAGCGCACGATAGAGCGGGCGCTGCATCTGCGAAGCGGTCGGCAGGGCGATCATGCACCCTGCCCTTTGGCCAGGGCGATCGCGCCCAGCACCCCGGCCCGGTCACCCAGTTCTGGCGCAACCAGATAAGCCTCTAGCGCGGCCGGACCGACCAGGGCCTCGACATAGCCGCCCATCCTCTGACCGAGCGCTGCACGCGCATGGCCCAGCAAGGCCGGGCTGGCGACGCCGCCGCCGATGATAATCCGCCGGGGCGAGGTGGTCAGGGTCAGGCTCATGGCCAGTTGCGCCAGGTAGTCGCCGATCAGAGTCCAGACCGGATCATCAGACGACAGGCTCTCGCCCGGACGGCCGATCCGAGCCGCCAGGGCGGGGCCACTGATCAAGCCCTCCAGGCAGTCGCTGTGGAACGGACAACAGCCGGCGAATGGGTCGAGCGCCGGATCGCGTCGCACCAGCAGGTGGCCGGCCTCCGGATGCATCAGGCCGTGGGCCGGACACCCGTTGACCACCACCCCAACCCCAACGCCAGTGCCGATGGTGACATAGGCGTAGTCTGAAAGACCGCGCGCCGCGCCCCATTGGCCCTCTGCCAGGGCGGAACCGTTGACGTCGGTGTCGAGGGCGACAGGCACGCCAAACGCTTCAAGCAGCGGCCGGGCGATGGCCGCGCCGGTCCAGCCCGGCTTTGGCGTCTTGAGCACCGAGCCCCAGTCGACCGCATCACGGTCCAGGCGCACGGGACCAAAACTAGCGACGCCGATGACCTCGAACTGTCCCCGCTGAGCCTCCAGCACGGCATGGACCGCCGCCAGAGTCTCCGTCGGAGTCGTGGTTGGAATCCGTACAGGCTCCGACAGATCATCCGGCCCCGATCCGAACGCCACCAGCACCTTGGTGCCACCCAACTCAATGCCCGCAAACCGAGCCATCACAGGGCGACCAGCCACAGCACACCATGGGCCGGCAAGGTGACAGGACCGGCTGCCGGCGGCATGCCCCCCAAGACATCAATCGCGCCGCTTGCGAAGGCCGCCGGCAAATCGACCGTCACCGGCGCACCGGAAAGATTGCCCAGGCACAGGAACAGCTTCGCGCCATCCGTGCGCTCAAAGGCCAGCACGGCGGGCGGCCCCAGATCCAGCGGCCGGGCCGCGCCCGACACCCCATAGCCAGCCAGCGTCCGGGCCTGAGCAGCCAGCCAACGGAAGCGGGCAAATAGCGCGCCCTCCAGCGTCTCGGGATCGCCGCGACGGGCGGCCGCCGCCCAGTCCATAGCCGGGCGGTGCAGCCAGCGGCCATCACCAGCCCGCAAGGGGTCCTCGGCATAGGCGGTGTCATCGGCAAGGCCGATCTCGTCGCCCATATAGATCAGCGGCCAACCGTCGAGGGCGTGGATAATCCCGTAGAGCAAGGCAAGACGCGCGGGCCCCTCAACCTGTCCGTTGTCGCCAGGCGTAATCCCGGCCAGCGAGGCGGCCATGCCATTGGTCGAGGGTACGCCCCCGGCGGCGGTCTGGAAGGCCCGCCCCTGCGAGAAGCTGTCGCCCTGCCCGCCATAGAACAGCGACCATCGGGCAAGATCTTCTCGGGGGGCATAGCTGGCCAGGGCGTTCCAGATAACGTCGTCATGGCAGCGCACATAGTTCAACCAAGCCGCGCGCTCGGGCTTGCCGACGGAAGCGCTCAGACAGCGGTGGAAGATCCCGGCGTCGGCATCGGCGAGCGCGCCCCAAAGGGCAGTCATGACGCCATTGTTGTAGGCCAGGTCACAGCCGCCCACGTCGCCACCGAAGAACGGCAGGACGTGCTCCAGGCTCTCGATCGCCTCGGCGACCAAAACGACGCCTGGCGCGATAATCGACAGCGCCGCCCGCCAAGCTTCGACCAAGGCGTAGGCCTGGGGCAGGTTGCGGCAGGTGGTGCCTGCCTGTTTCCAGAGGAACGGCGCACTGTCCAGGCGAAAGCCCTGCACGCCTTGCGCCGCCAGGAAAACCAGAACTTCCAGCATCTCGGCGAACACGGCGGGGTTGGCGTAGTTCAGGTCCCACTGGAAGGGATAGAAGGTGGTCCAGACATGCCCCCCCATCTCATGGCAGGGCGTGAAGCTGCCCGGCGCAGTGTCGGGGAACACGTCGATCAGTTCTCTGTCGCGGACAGCGGCCTCTTCCGGTGTGAGCACGATGTAATAGTCACGATAGGCGGGATCGCCGGCTCGGGCGCCCTGCGCCCAGGCATGCTCGCGGGCGGTGTGGTTGCAGACCACGTCAAGGATCAGTCCCATGCCGCGCGAGCGCAGGTCGTCGGCCAGGCCTGCGAGGTCGGCCATATCGCCAAGGCGGGGATCGACCTGGCGATAGTCCTTGACCGCAAAGCCCCCGTCGCTGTCGCCCCTTCGTGGCTCCAGCAGCGGCAGGGGATGCAGCCAGCGCACGCCAAGATCGGTCAGATAGTCGAGATGTCCGCGCACCCCGACCAGATCGCCGGCGAAGCGGTCGACATAAAAGCTGTAGGTGGTCTGGCCGGGCGCGGAGAGCCAGTCAGGCTGGGTTTCACGCTCGGCGTCCAGGGCGCGGAGGGATTCGGGACGCGCTTGAGCGGCTTCCAGAACAGAAGTCTTCAGCTTACGGATGAACCCGCTCCAGCGCGGATCCTTGCCATAAACCTCGGCCAGCTTGACCTCTATCGTCTGCCAGTGGGTGGCGAAGCGACGGTCGACGGCCTGGGCATACGCCAGATTGCCGGACAGCCCGGACGCTAATGGTGACGACATGAACCACTCACTTGGCAAAAAGACCGCCGGACGCCACAAGCGCGTCCGGCGGGTTCGCAGGGAGACTAGAAGGCGTAGCGAAGCGTCGCCGTAACGGTCCGGCCGTTGATCGACCGGGCGCGGATGGCGTTGACGACCCCAGCGGTGATCGAACCCTCCTCGGCTTCGGTCAGGCCCACCTTGTCGAACAGGTTGTTGGCGTTGACCGACAGGGCCAGACCTTCGGAGACCCTGTACTCGGCGAAGGCGTTGACCTGGGCATAGGCCGGGAAGACCAGCTGGTTGTCGTCCTGGGCGTAGGCCTTGGCCGTGCCGATGACGCTGGCGCCGACCGTGACCTTGTCCCAGGCATAGGTCGGGGCAACCTGATAGATCCACTTGGCCTGGCGGCGCGGGGTGTTGCCCACGGCCGCCGGGTTCAGGGCATCCTTGTCGATCGTGGCGTCGGTATAGGTGGCGCCGCCGGTCACCGAGAAACCACCGGTTCGGTAGCTGGCTTCCAGTTCGATACCCTTGGCCAGATAGGTCCGGTCAAAGAACTTCTGGGTGGTGGCCTCGAAGTTCTGCTCCTCGGTCTTGGCCCAGAAGGCGGTGGCGAACAGGCCAAAGCCGTCGCGGCGATACTTCACGCCGGCTTCCATCTGGTCGACCATGTCGACGGCGTCGGCCTTGGCCACTGAACCGTCTGCCGCGACCTTGCCAAACAGCAGGCGGTCGGCATTGGCCCGGCCACCCCGGCTGGCCCGGCCAAAGGCGGCCAGGTCGGGATTGAACTGGTAGTTCGCACCCACCGACCACGAGGTGTAGTTCCACTCGTAATTCACCGGCGAGGCGTTCGCGTTGTCGATTACAGACACGCTCACTTCGGTCGGCTGGATCACGCCGTCGCCATTGACGTCGAAATTTGCCGCCTGTCTGGCGCCCGCGTAGCGGCCTTGCGCCTTGCCGCTATCATGGCGGAGGCTGGCGTCGAGGGTCAGAGCGCCGACCTTGGTTCCCAGGCTCAGATACGGCGCATCGATGTCGTAGGTGACGTCGTAGCGACGGGTGCAACAATTGCCCCAGAACGGCACGCCATAGGCTACCAGACCGCCCTGGGTCACCAGCGACCCGGCGCCGCTATAGACGTTCAGCAGGGCGGCGTTGTCGCCCTTCACTTCCATCAGGAAGGTGTTCCAAAGCCAGTCCATGGCGATGGTCTGGCTGGACTTGTAATAGCCCACCGTCACGTCGATGGGCGACAGCCCGGCGACGTCGAAGCTGCGCGAGAGCTTCAGGTCGTTCATGGCGTTGCCGAAATCGTTGATCTCGACGTCGAACATGTGGATCCGCATGGCCAGGCCGTTGCCATTCAGGCCGGCGGGCGCGGTGATGGACTGACCGCCCCTGGGGCCGTTGGCGTAGCGCAGGGTCGCGCCGGTTCCGCCGATGGAGGTCGCCAGGCTGGAGGCAGAAGCCACTTCCGCCGGGAAGGGCGAGACAAAACGACCCGAGGTCTTGGCGACCTTGAAGCGGTTCTCCAAGGTCCAGCCGCCGGCGATGTCGAACTTGGCTTCCGCGCCGAACTGCAGGCTATCGGGATGCATGCCGTCGGAGACCTTGCTGGTCCGGCGATTGCCGTCGCCATCCAGACCAGGATTGGCCGACAGATAGACCGACTGGATGTCGTCATGGCCGATGTCGAAGCCGGCGAACGAGCCGATGCCGGCGTCGCCGTTCGAGCCGGTGGCCCGAACCGGCATGGGCAGATAGCCCACCGCGCGGTCGTTCAGATACTTCACGTGCAGGCGCACATAGCCGTTGTCGAAATCCTTGGTCAGGTTGGCCTTGATCTGGCCGCCCTTCTCCGAGGTGTAGCCAGACTGCCGCGCGCCCTCGCCCTGGCGATAGAAGCCGCCCAGGTGGAAGCGCATCGTGTCACTGATCGGGCCGCCATAGTCGAGATCGACGCGAGTGTGGTCATAGCCCAGGCCCTTGGTCAGGGCCACGGCGCCGCCTTCGGTCTCGCCGGTCTTGCTGATGAAATTGATCACGCCGCCGGGCGAGTTCGAGGCGAAGGTCGAGGACGAGCCACCGCGCACTGACTCGATGCGGCTGACATTGGCGTCGGCGCGCAGGAAGATGTCGGCGTTGCCGAAGGCGATGTCGCCAAACTCCATAACCGGCAGGCCGTCTTCCTGCAGCTGCAGGAACTTGGCGCCCCCCGAGGCGACCGGCAGACCGCGTACAGCGATGTTGGCGTTGCCCTCGCCGCCGGTCGATTCCGAGCGGATGCCCGGCAGGCCGCGGAAGATCTCGGCGGTTGATCGAGGGGCCTGGGCCGAAATCTGCTCAGCGGATAGCGAGCTGACCGAGATCGATGAGGTCATCTTGGTGACGCCGGCGCGCGAGGCGGTCACGACCACCCCGTCCAGAGCCAAAACGTCCTGCTTGTTATCGACGGTCTGCGCCAGGGCCAGGGTCGGCGCCACGATCAGCGCCGCCGCGCCCGTCAAAAGAAGAGTTCTGCGCCCGTACATTTCATCCTCCCAAATGATACGCCCATTGGCAGGGCGCTTGAGCGTGATCCTGACCGCTACGCAATCGATTGCAAGATGAAAATCAGCGGATGTCGTAATTCGCAATCGATTGCGGTATTTTCGTTACAGAGCCCTGTAAAGCTCTAGGTACCGCGCCTCACCAGTTCGGGCGTCATGAACAGGGATCCGGTGTCTTCTCCGGCGATCCGGCGAAAGACCATGTCGACCATCGCCTTGGCTCCCGCCGCGAGATCCTGGCGAATTGTGCTCAGCGGCGGCGCGCTGTAGCGGGCCAGCGCGATGTCGTCGAAGCCGACAACCGAAACGTCCTCCGGCACGCTCCGACCTGCCTTCGTCAGGGCCTGGATGGCGGTGACGGCAATGAGATCGGAGGCGGCGAACAGTGCGTCAAAGACGATGTTGCTCTCGATCAAGGCCTCGACAGCGGCCTGCGCGGTGTCGAGCATAAAGTGGGTCGGCACCAGAAGCTCAGGCGATGGAGGCAGGTCCGCCTCGGCCAGAGCCGCTAGATAGCCTTCCCGACGAAGTCCCACCTCCGGCGCATCGGGCATGCCCAGAAACGCAATCCTCCGCCGCCCCTTGCCGATCAGGTGCTGAACCGCCAAACGCGCGCCAAGCCGGTTATCGACACCCACCGTGCAATAGAGCCGGTCGGGAAGATCCCCGCCCCATACCACCATGGGGCGATAGGTTGCGGCCATGGCGTTAAGTACGGCGTGCTGGTCACTCTGACCGATGATCAGAACGCCATCGCAGCGCTTGGACTGCACAATCCTGTCGAGCCACCCGACCGTCGGCTCGGACACCTTGCTCAGAAGCACCTCAAAGCCGCGCAAGGTGATCTCGTCAGCCAGTCGGCTCACCATCTCCTGGAAGAAGGGATCTGTGATCTGCTGTTTCGACTCGTGCCCCAGAGGGATCACGATCCCGATGGTTTGGGTCCGTTGAAGACGAAGCCCCCGCGCCTGCTGATCAACCACATAGCCCTTTGCTCTGGCGAGCGTGGCTATCCGGTCGCGCAGTTCCTGAGGAATGACCGGGTTGTTGGCTAGCGCCCGTGAGACGGTGGCCGTTGAAACCCCGGCCAACCGCGCAATGTCGGCCATCCTAACGCGTTTAGTGTCTTTATACGGGTCCGATATCATCGCCCCAGAATAGAGACGCTCGAGACATTGTTCACGTGGAAAGCCACCTGCAGGACGATGTATCTTTGCAATTGGCGGCCTAGTGGGGGCCCTCCGAGGCCGGCGTCGGACCCACCCGGACGATCTGACGGGCCTCGTCGCGCCTGTGAGGCTGACCTTCCCAAGGTCCGAGAAGAGTCAGGTTTTCGCGTTGCCGGAAACTGGGGCGCCCTCAACCTCATCACTGCCGGAAAGCGGACGTTCCCAAGGTCGCCTAAGAGTCGCGGTGCGACCTCTTGGTGCGATAGGTCTGACTCTGTTGGGCATGCGCCAGGCGCCTACGACATCGCGCTCACGGACCTTAGGCCTCGGATTGTAAAAGCCATTTCCGTCTTGAGCTGAAGGCAGCGTTTAATTGCCGCCCCCAATGCGGACGTTAGTTTCGAAGACGCACTTCGCCGCAAATCAATTGAATGTCAGCCATTCTCCAATACTCGCCACGCTTACGTCTGCGAGCAAGAGTTGACTACCCTTCCCCAGGTCGATCATCGCTCCTTCGCCAGTGTCGCTGAGCGTGAAGACCTGCCCCCGGTCTAGCAGCACCTTGTCACCCTCAGCGCTGGAGAAGTCGGCGACTTTGTCCAAGCCCGCATCGCTCAAAAAATAGAACTTGTCCGCTCCGGCCCCACCGCGAATTGTGTCGCTCTCCGGGGTGTCGTTGAGGATATCCGACAATTACGTGCCAATGATCGGCATAAACGGGGCCTCAACTCAAAGCGCGTGTTGGTGCTGTCAATCTAACCCAACCTGTCTCCACTTGGCGCAGGTTGGGCAAGCGCGGCCGGGCCTCAAGCCATGAGGGATTGCCACTCCGCCGGGGCGGCTGGGCGTTGGGCCTTGTAGGTTTCCCGGCTGATGAGGTGGCGCGCCGGGTTGAAGTGGCGGGATGGGTTTCTCATCCCGGCAGGCTTCCGGCCAGGGGCGGCGGCCGCAACTTGCTCTGACAGGCTCACGCATTTGCGCCCAGGCTATGGCCTGATGAAGGCTGCGCCTAACGGGAGAGCGAAGCCACCCTGCCGGGATCGTAGTGAAAGCTTGAAAAGGGTCCAACCGGCCACTCGGCGAGAGACCATATCCCGACAACCATGAGGCCGAGAACCAGATATGCGGCCGAAAAGGGCGCGAGGTTCCGAAGGGCGTCGGCGAGGCTGAACCCAGACCGCCAGCGCCGGCAGTAAAGGACCACAAGGTAGATCCAGGGCTGCAGCGGCGAAACGATGTTGAGGGCGCCATCGCCGATCCGGAAAGCCGCCGTCGACATATCTGGCGATATGCCGAGCAACATCAGCATCGGAACGATGATCGGCGCCAGAACGGCCCATTTCGCCGTTGCTGAGCCGACAAGGAGGTCAAGGGCGGCGGTGACGAGCACAATCGTCATCAGGATCAAGGGGGGCGCCAGTTGCGCGTCCGCCAGGGTGCGCGCGCCGGACAGCATCAGGACCGTGTCCATTCTGGATGCGTGCAGCACTGACAGGAACAGGGCGATCAGGATTGCGAACAGGATAAAGGGCGCCAGGCGCGTCAGGCCGTCAACCACCGCGGCGTGAACGGCCATGGGACTGGCAAGCGTCCCGGTCACAGCGCCATAGGACCAGCCGGCGCTCAGCAAGACCAGTGTCAGACAGGCCGGCATGGCGCGGAAATATGGAGTAAGAACGGCTCTCAAATCGTGGGCGCCATCGGGTGCGGATGCGCCCCAGCGGATAACCGCTATGAAGACGAGCGCCGCTGCCAGCGCCGCGAGGCCGGCCCAGATCATGGCCATGCGTTCCGCCGGCTTCAGGCTTGCCTGCAGTTCAATGGCTTCGGGACGAGCTTCGGCGGTTGATGGGGTGCGCGGGAACCAGCGGGGCTCGAGCCAGCGGTCAGCAATCGCCCAGGTGGCCCCGGCATAGAGCCCGGCCACGGCGAGCAGAATGAACCAGTTGCCAAACAGGGCATACCGCCAGTCGGGCGCAAGGCTGCGGGCTGCATCTTCGGTCAGCTGGAGCAGAATGATGTCGGGTATGCCAGGACCTAGACTTGCGGCGAAGCCCCCCGAAAAGGCGGCGAAAGCAATCAATATGCCCAGGACGGGATCACGACCGCGGGCCGCGAAAACAGCGCCCGACAAGGGCAGGTAAACAAGTAAGAGAGCATCGGAAATCTGATGGAACAGGTATCCCGTCAGGATGACAACGGGCGTGAGCAGCGCTGCGGGCATCAGTGACAGGCTGCCGCGAACGAGGGCGGCAAAGAGCCCGGACCGATCGGCCACGGCGGTGCCCAGCGCCAGCAGCAGAAAGATCCCGAGGGGGGGAAAAGCGGTTACCGTTGCCGGCGCCTGGGTCAAAAGGTGCGCGAGCGTTTTGGCCGACAGGATGTCAACCGTGATCAGGTGACCCGATATCGGGTCGACGGCGCTCAGGCCCGTCAGCAAGGCGACCATCGCAGACACCGCGGCCAGCGCCACAAGGCCCAGCAGCGCCGTCCGCAACCGGCCGGGGGTCAAAACGCGCTTGATCATCGGAATGCCCGGCGACGCCGTCCGCCAGGCCCAGTCCGGCTGGCGGAGCTCAAGAGGGTTCTCCGCAGATTACCAAGGCTCGCCCAGCAGACCTCAAGATCAATAGCCCAGCTAGCGCCACGATTTTCGAGTCTCCGAGACCGAGGTCTCTGGATCGATGTCTGAAAAAACCATCGTTCTGCAGGGAAGCAAACATGGATCGATCTTGCACGCCGCTATAGCGGCCTTCGCTATCCCCGTACACGTCCAGACATAACGATTAAATTACCCGAAATGAGTAATAACCGCGAAAACAACAATCTTTAGCTGTGCTGCGGTGGATTGTTGAACATTATCACACGGCCTTCGGGCGCAGGATTCGCGGCGCGCGCGCATGCCTTGCGGGGCCGTCCAGGCAGAGTGTTGCGGTCAGGCGCCAGCCATGCTCAGACAAAAGCATCAGGGTGCAGCGAAAAGGCTGTGGCTGGCGCTGTAAATTCGGATGGTCTGTTTTGGAAAATAGCGTGAAAAAAAGTCTGGAAGAATATCCTAGCGCTCACATGCTTGGCTTCCTGTTTTCCCAGAACGTCGACTACCTGATGAGTATTATGTCGGTGTATTTGGAGCTGTTTGACGGCGACGCGACAACCATGCTGATATTTTTTACAATGGCGAGGACATCTGTCGACCATCTCAATCGCCAGAATGTCCCGCGTGCGGAGGCCGCAGACGGTGTCTTCCCCGATACCCTGCGCCGACCGGTAGCCGCCCTGAGCATCGCCAACTATCTGGGCCTGCCCTACGAAACCACTCGTCGACACGTCATGAAGCTGGTCGCGAAAGGCTATTGTCACCGCCAGGGATCAAGAGAGTTCCTGATCTCCTCCGAGACGCTTTCGCGTCCTGAATTTGCCGATCTGGCCAAGCAATCCTTTGCGCTGACCAAGACGTACCTCGAGACGATCCGCCCCTACGTCGCGACCTGACGCGCTGATTGCCGCCGCACGGCCGGGCGAACAGCACCGCTTGTCAGACGCGTCGGACGGGAAGGGCTGGCGGCTCCGTCAGGTGTATGATGGCCCGCCTACGCCGTAGCGCGCCCGCGCCGCCACGGGGGGCTGGTGAGGCCGCCCTTCACCCAGACCGCTGCGCGGCAGCCACTGCCGACCAGAGTCCCAGTTGGGATTGGTCAGGGGCATCCCAAAGTACCAGCCTTGGCCGTACTCGATCCCGACCTCGGCCAGTAGCGCGGCACTCAGGGGCGTTTCGACCATTTCGGCCACGGTTTCCGCCCCCAGGGCCTTGCACAGACCAGCCAGGTGCTTGAGCAGAATATAATTGCGGCTCCCGCGCTCAAGGTCGCGCACGAAGCGACCGTCGAATTTGACGATGTCGACCTCCAGCGCACTCAGATATTCAAGCGATGCGGAGCCTGCGCCGAAATCATCGATACAGACGCGAAAGCCAGCGTCCCGAAGACCTTTCAGGGTCGCGGCAGCCTCTTCAAGACAAAGCATGGCCGCAGTTTCGGTCAGCTCGATAAGCAAGCGCCCACGCAGGGAAGGGTCGCCCGACGTGGCCTTGAGGAAGGGCGACAGGAAGCGCTCGTCGAGCAAGGAGGCGCCGCTGACATTCACCGCAATGCTCACATGCGGGTGGGCTGCGAGGTGACGACAGGCGCAGCGCACCACCGCCAGGTCGAAGTCGACGATCATGTCCAGTTCTTCGGCCATCCGGATGGTGTCCGCCGGGCTGACATCGGCGTCGAAGCGCGCCAAGGCTTCAAAGTGGTGCAGCACGCCGCCGCCGAGGGTGACGATGGGCTGAAACGCCAACTGAAACGTGTCGTTGGCGAGCCGCGTCCTGAAGCGGGCGGCATCCTGCACCACACGGTTCAAGGTCGCTTCGAAGCCACGGACCGAGGCGTCGGCGCCCTCGGCGATATAGCAGTCCAGGGCGTAGCGCATGGCCTTCAAGGCCTGGGCAGGGTTCTCGAGGTCAACGTTAAGATCGGTAATGGCCGGCTTGATGCCGGTGACAGCCTCGAGCTGCTCGGCGACAGGCCCAGGCGCGACCGAGGCGTCACAGAGTATGGCGAAACGGCCTTCGGCGACTTCGGAGGCGCCTCCAGCGATCGCCTGGGCTTGCAGCACCCGGCCGACGATTTTGCGTCGGAGATTGGCCATGTCCGTCGGCAAGGCCGCCATGGCCTCGCCGTAACCCTCCAGTTCGACAAGATCCAGCCTGAGTGGCAGGCCGTCCTTTCGGGCCTGCCGCATCAGGTCAGACGCGATCGCGCAAAACCCGGCCCGGTCCGCAAGTTGGTCCGAGGCTGCGCCACCGCCGGCGCCGGCGTCGACGGCGGTGGCGCTCAGAGCGCAGGACAGATTCGCCCCGCGCTGCGGCAGGCGAAAGACCGAAAGGCTGGCCGTGCGCGCTGGCCGAGAGCCGGGCGCAGATCTCAGCCTTACCCGGAAGGGCCCCTGGCGTTCTCCGGGTGAGACGGTTGGGCCAATCGCCGCCATCATCGCCGCGTCCTGGTCGTCGAGCACGGCATTCCATCCGCAGCCGACCAGGGCATCATCATCGAAGCCCGTCAGATGTTCAGCGGCTCCCAAGGCGAACAGAATGCTGCCAGCATCGCTGATTTCGAAGACCAGGTCGGCCCCGGCAACCGCCAGGCCGACGAGACGCACACTCTGCTGAGCAAGATCAGATCCAGGCATTGGTCTTCCCATGCAGACTAGAGGACAGCCCATCCTCGAAATCAATGAAAATATCCGTCAGTTCGGATGCCTTCACTTTCGAAAGCTTGGAACTTCTAGACCAGTACGTCCAGTAACTGACAACATGCTGTATTGCGCCGATCTCCTCGCCAATATCCATAAATATGTCGGGTGCAGAGATTAGAAATCGACGAAAGGCGGCTGACTGGCCCTCGTTGACGAGCACGCCATAGGCGTCATCGTATCGTCGAATGACATTCCGAATGCGTGCAAGCGACATGCGAATGGCGCCTTCGATGCGCAATTTCGCCTCGGCGATATAGGCGTCACCGGCCGCGTCTCGCAGCCCCAGAGGCGCGATCGCCTTGATCTCCCTGAGAACAGAGCCCAGTCTTGGATAGGTGTCGTGCAACACCCACTTGTAGTAAAGAAGGCCTCTCCAACAAAATATGCCGTCCTGATATTCTTTTTCGCTAAGTCGAAGAAGCTTTTTTAGAGGCTCAAAGCTCTTGTCAGGGCTCGACGATAGCAATTTCTCTGCTAGTCGGTCTGCGGAGTTGACGACCGCCGTGGCCTCATCGCCGCCACCGGTCATGCGCACGAGGCCCGCCAACTGCTGACTGACATAGCTGTGCATTTTCCCGACGTCGGCGTCTGAAATGCAGAAGTAGTCCCGCGAAGGCTCAACACCGCTTCTACGAAGGTGCTCTCGCAGCAGAAAAGGATCCAGCGAAGGCAATTCATCGATCAGATCAAGAACCTTGCGATCTGATCTACCGAATTTGACGTCATCGCCGAACATGTCCTCCGAAACAGCATCGAAATTCTTCTGTCCGACAAACAGGCAATGAGCGCCAAAGCGAAAATCATTGATGTCGAAAGGAACTAGAATCTTTGTTGCATTGAATCGCGGCTCTTCAAAAATATCGGCTTCGTGCGGACGAACCCGATGTTTTATAATGACCGAGCTCTCCAATATCCTATTGCGAAACAGGCGAGATCTATCGTTGGCGATCAAGCCGGATCGGTTTCGACTGATCCTGGCCAGATTCAAAATCCGTGTTGTCGAAGCGGTTTTCTGAATGTGTGTCAGCCGCCTGACTGTTCTGTCTCTTTCCACACGACGACCCCCAAAAACTGAGGTTATCGACTAGTTGGACTAGCGTTACCGCAAGGCTTACAAAACAGACTAGCAACGCCAGATTGCCCATCCCAACCCATGTATTGTATCCACAATGAGTAATATGAGCTATTAGCTCCGGGCTATCGTTTCGCGAGTTAACAAAAGGTGAATTACCAAGCAATTTAGGAACGAAAGCTTAAACGATCGAGCCTGCAGGCTGGCCTTTACTCAGAATAGGTAGAAAACTAGTTGAGAAAGGTGCGGCCGGCGACTAACCCCTTAAGCAGGCCGCCATGGGGGCTGCACAATGGAAATGGGGCGCGATTAGCCTCGAATGCTATCGAGAGGGGGTTTCTGATGTCGATACCGCTTCAAGCCGGTGCGGTTATTGACTGGAGCGGCAATGCCGCAGCCAGGCGCGCGATTGCCGTTACCGAGGTCAATGCCAAGGTTACTGCGCCATCGACGGCGCCGGACGGCAAGTCTTTGGCACATGCCGGCGGCCAGAACCAAAGGCTGGTGATTGAACAGGATAAGCCGACCGGTTCCTTCGTCTACAAAACTGTTGATCGGCTCAATGGGGACGTTCTGTTTCAGTATCCTTCCGATGAACTTCTCCGGCTCAGAAACAACCCCGCCTACGTTTCTGGAGCGTTGTTTTCTAAAAGCGCATAGAGCATCTCACCTTCCGGCCGAACCCGTCACGAGCGACGCCTGGGGTCTGGCGCATCTCTCCCTTTAGCCATCGAGACCCAGGCGCTGCGGCAACCATCGCGCGCCCATGACCTGCGACGGCACTGGCCCGCTGGCGTCGCGGGGCGAGCGTTGTTGGCCGTATGCTCTTCCGGGGCTCTGCCTAGGCGGCTCAAGGGCCGGCCGTCATCGGGGTCATCCTTATGACCTTCTCCAGTCTGGATATGCCCTTTGGATAACGACCGGTCGATTAGACGACTGACGAATCTTTCCAGGACCTCATCGACGGCGCGCGTTTTGAATCTGTACGACGTGCATCGGCGACATTGTGCCGTACCCGCCTTCGAAAAGGCGCCGTTGTTCAAAAATCGAGTTCTGAACCGGGCGATTATTCTCAAGCACAAGCTGAGGGGTAATGAGCTTGAGATGTTTGACTCGCACGTCGGGTCGGCGACAAAAGTTCTTTTGCCCATCGACGCCGCCGACCTCCGAGCCGGGGCGCACTTTTTCTTCGTTGGCCAAAAAGATTTCGAGGCGGTGACCGAGGAAGCCTTTGGCGCCGATCTGCGGCCGGGCGCTCGCGACCGGAACGTTCTGGACCAGATTGACCAGCTACCGTCCCTCGACCCGTTCCTGCTGCGGGAATATCTCCGGCGCTCCGGAATCGAGCCGGCGCGGGAATATTTCAACATCTCCGACGCAGACGTCCTGAACATGCAGAAATTTGTCCAGATGGACATTCAGGCCTTGTCGACCCTGTCGGGCGGCGACCAGCCCGGCATGCCCTCCGGCAGGCTTGTGGACAAGCTGCTCTCGCCGCGTCCTGAGGTCGACTTTGGCCCTCTGCGCGAGGTTCTGAGACTTGAGGACAAGCAATTCCTGGACGGGATTTTCGCCTGGCGGGGATTTCTCTACTACAAGTGGGTGCTGAGCGACGTGATGCCGCGCGTTGATCAGACAATCAAGAGCATGGTGTCGGTCACGCCTCGCGGCGTCCGCGACGCCGAGAGTGCTGCCTATATCCCGCTCGCGCGAGCGCGGATTGTGGCCGCAGTCCGCGAGCGCATCCGCGCCGTGCAAGCCACGCTGAGTACGTATGACCGGGCCTTTCACGCCCTGACCGACGATGGAAAACCCGGGACGTTCCGCGATTTCCTGATCGAATCGCCCCACCTGTTCATGTCGCTTGGCCAGCGTCTGGGCGCGCTCCAGCACATTGTCAGCTTCTGGTCCTACCGCTTTCCCCGGTCCAAGCCGGTGGCGGTGGGCTACGTTGATCTGATGGATATCCTTATGGACTTTGAAGACGGCATCGCGCTTGAGGGGCTTGAGGACGACGCTCCAATGATGCAGCGCGCGGTTGGCTAGAGCATTTTTCGACCTGATTGGATCGTCAGGAAGTGAACGAATCCGTTCCGCCGGGGTGGTGTGCGCTGTTTGAGGGGAAGCCCCCTGTCTGAAAGGCTTTGGAGTCGAGCCCCCCCTTCTGACTGGAGCACTCCAGAGCGTGCTGTAGCCTAACCCCAACCTGTCTCCACCTGGCGCAGTTCGGGCAGACACGGCCGGGCCTCAGGCCATGAGGGATTGCCACTCAGCCAAGGCGGCTGAGCGTTGGGCCTTGTGAGTTTCCCGGCTGATGAGGTGTCGCTCATGACCCCCCCGAGAAAGCGGAGGGAAGTGAGTGAATTCAATCACTTAACCTCTACCGGATAGATCCAGCTGATCCGCTAGAACTTTCCTCTAAGTCCTTGAAAAGATTGATGGTGCGGGCGGTCGGGGTCGAACCGACACTCCTTTCGGAACCGGATTTTGAGTCCGGCGCGTCTACCAGTTTCACCACGCCCGCAGACTTCGCTCTTCGCGAAGGGCCGTCTCTCTAGCAGGCGTCGGACACGAATTCCAGTGGCGAGGGGGCGGGTCTAGAGTCGTTGCGCACAGGAGATTCGCATGATGCCCCGCCCCGCCCCCCGCAACCTGATCACGGACGTTCCCGGACTGACCGTGGGGTGCGCGCAGGATGAGGCCGTGCGCAGCGGCGTTACGGTGGTGCTGTGTCCAGAAGGCTGGAGCGCGGCCGTCGATGTGCGCGGCGGCGGCCCCGGGGTGCGCGAGACCGAGACGCTGGCGCCCGAAAACAGCTTCAGCCGAGCGCACGCCATCTGCCTGTCGGGCGGGTCGGTTTTCGGTCTTGGCGCGGCCGATGGGGTCGCCAGCATTCTTTCGTCCCGCGACGTAGGCGTTCGTCTCGCTGCGGGCTCGCTGGCCATTCCCATCGTTCCCGGCGCGGTATTGCACGACCTCGCCAACGGCGGCGACAAGAGCTGGGGACTGGACCCGCCCTATCGCGCTCTCGGGATGGCGGCGGTCGCCGCTGCCGGCCAGAGCTTCGAGCTTGGCGCCGTCGGCGCCGGACGCGGCGCGAAGGCGGGCCTCGTCAAGGGCGGACTGGGCTCGGCGTCGATCGATCTGGGCGGCGGCCTGATTGTCGGCGCCCTGGTCGCGGCCAATCCCGTCGGCTCGGTCTACATGCCGGATGGAGAAACCTTCTGGGCCTGGCCCTTCGAGATCGACGGCGAGTACGGCGGGCGCATTCCGACGGGCGCCGTTTCGGCGACTGAGCCCCTCCCCGACGAGTCGAAGCTCGGCGCGGCGGGGCGTTTGCGGACGGGCGCGAACACCACCCTGGCCGTCATCGCGGTTACGGCCGACCTTTCGACCGCCGAAGCCAAGCGGGTCGCCATGATGGCGCACGATGGCATGGGTCGCGCTGTGCGGCCGGCCCATACGGCTTTCGACGGCGACGTGGTTTTCGCCCTGGCGTCTGGCGCGGTGAGTCTGGGTGCTGATCCAGCCATACGGTCGGTCGAGGTCTCGCGCCTGGGATCGGCGGCGGCCGACTGCCTGGCTCGCGCCATCGCTCGCGCGGTCTACGAAGCTCGCGACTTCAGGGAATCATAGTCTCGCCGCCCGCCAACTGCGTGGCGGTGACTTCGAGACGCCCCAGCAGCCGCTTCAGCATCACGACCTCGCTGGGCGCCAGGCCAGACAGCAACGCCGCCTCATAGGCCAGGGCCATGGGCGCGATCTCGGCGAACAGGCGTCGTCCGGCGGCCGTCAACTCAAGTCGGTGCGAACGGCGGTCGGCCCGGACGGTGGTCCGGTTCACCAGCCTGCGCTCAACAAGGTCCTGAGCCGCACGACTGACCCGGACCTTGTCCATGGCCGTGCGGGTCACAGCGGCGTGCGGGGTCAACCCGCCCTCGGCCAGCACCGACATCAGCCGCCACTGCGGAATGGTCAGGCCAAACCGGTCTTCATAGGCGCGCGCGATCAGCCGGCTGACAGCCGCAGCGGCCGTCACCAGTCGATATGGGACGTAGTCGGCGAGACTCAGCGCCTCTTCAGGCGTCTCAGGGGTCGCCGTCGTCAGGGGAGAGACCGTTGCGGTCATGGCCCGTTCCTTTCGTCCTCCCGGGCGTGGTCGCTGGTTGTAGGACGACCTTTCGCCAATTCTTGCATCGTCACGTCAACCGATCCGGGATCAGTTTCGATCCGCGCCCGATTGATGTGGCGCTTTGAGCCGTATCGCCTCAATCGTCCAGCCACGACTTCGAGAGAAATCCCCGATTTCGCGCGTCGGTTGTGCAGCCAGGGCGCCCCACGCACGCCTCATGGGCGCCGATGGCCTGCTAGTGGTGCGAAGACGCTTTAAGCTTGAGCGCCTTCAAGTCGGGAAAGGGCGCGGTGCTGGTCAGCACGGCCTGGCAGCGCTCCAGTTCCCGCACACAGTCGCCCCGGCTCCAGAAGTCCGAAAACTCGACCACCGCCATCCGGACCTGTTTGGAAAAGTCCTTGTGATCAAGAACCTTGGCTTCCGGATGCTCTGCATGGTGGTCGTCAGCGGGTTTGACGGGATTGGCGATGACGACCGTCTGCCCGCCGAAGCGCGGACCAAGGATCGTGACATTCGGCGCGGCGGCCTCGACCACCGCCACCACGCAACGATCGCACTGGCAGCTAGGGTCGTGCCCGCCGTGGCCAACGGGCCCGCCGTGACCTCCGGCGCCGTGGCCGCCATGCTCAGCGGCCCCATGACCGTGGCCATGACCATGCCCGCCGCCATGGCCGTGCGCATCCTTGCCGCCCTTGTCCTTTTCCTCGACCGGCTCGCCCTTGAGGGCCTCGGTCAAACCCTTCATCGCCTTGGCGCAGGGGCCGCCGAATTGGATGACGGGCCCGATCCGCCGCTGCACTTCCTCGACCAGTTCCTGAGTCTTAGACACCAGCTCGCCCGAGGGCGCGCTGGTTGCGGCCACACATTTGGCCTTGATAGCCTCATGGATGGTCTTGGTGACATCGCCATAGCTCGCGCTGTTGTCCTTGCGGCCCAGCATGCGGCCGGCGGCAAAGGCCAAGCCAGCGATCACCAGGGCCGCCAGAACCAGACCCATCAGCAGGGTCGGATCGAAGATCGGGATGGGCTGATCGACCGGAAACTCTGACTGGTACACCAAACCCTCCCCACACTGCGCGCCGGCATGATGGCGCGACCTATGGTTAACGCAACCCAAGACCACTTGCACGGCGAAGGTTGTCACTCTTTGCGGGAAATCACGCCCCGGGCTCTCGCGCCCTGATCGTATCGCGACGCACCGCCATAGACAGCGACCTCGCAAAGAATGTCGCCACCCTCACCGGCGGCCCAGAGATAGTTTCGCTCGACCTCAACGTCGCGCCCCCCCGGCGAGATGCCTTCGAAGGTGTCGCCCCAGGGAATCACCCTGGACAGGTCCCGCCAGGTCAGGGTCATGCCGCGCGACAGCTCGTCAGCCGCCATGGCTTCAAGATCGGGATCGCTCATCGACAGGCGCTCCTGGCTTCAGTTTTCGTGAACGATGGTGAGCTTTGAGCGTCGCCTCGACAACCGTCGGAGCGCAGGATAGGTCGCGGACGAACGCAGGAGACGATCATGGGCATTCCCAAGGGCAAGCGCGACTTTCGCGACGAAGACCGGCTCGATCCCCGCGAGCGCCACCAGCTCGAATACTGGATGAAGCGCTGGGGTGTGACCAAGGACCAGATGATCGCCGCTCATCGCAAGGTGGGCAACTCGATCAAGGACATCGGCGCGGAACTGGGGAAAAAGCGCTAACGCTTGTCGCGCTGAAAGGCCTTGGCCTCGGCGGCCAGGGACGAGGTGGTGTGGGCGGTCTCTTCCGGCTCGGGGAAGAACGGCAGACTGCCGGCGACACCGCGCAGGGCCAGCCATAGCGGATGACTAAAGTGGCCCAGGATGCGCAATGGCCGGCGCTTGTCGTCGGTGACGTCCCAGCCTTCCAGCTCGAACTGGTCGGCCTGTTCGCGCATCGACTTGATGTCGATGCCGTCCCAGCCTTCCGGGTCGGGAATGACGGCGGCCTCGTCAGCTGTCAGGCCGAAGGTGTCGCGCGCCAGCTGATCGATCTCGGGAAACTCGGCACGCGCCTGAGGTTCGGCGAAGGCCGGCTTCATAAGGGCCCTGTGCTCCAGCTCCGCAAAGCCCGGCAGCTCGATCAGTCGGCGCAACGACATGGTCAGGCTTCGGTTTCGGCGGTGTCGCGGAAGTAAGGCACCACTTCGCCCTGCAGCTTGATGGTCATGGGGTTGCCCTTGCGATCCATCGTCTTGCCGGCCGTCACGCGCACCCAGCCTTCGCTGACGCAGTATTCGTCGACATTGGTCTTCTCGACACCCTTGAAGCGGATGCCCACGCCGCGCTCAAGAAGCTCGGCGTTGTGGAACGGGCTGTCGGGATTGGTGGCCAGGCGGTCGGGAGGAGTGTCGCTCATCGGATCGGCTTTCGAATTTTTCGTGGGCGTAAGCCCTTGGACGGGGGTGATAGCCACCCGCCGCCGGAAATCCAAGCGCCGCGACGCCGCGCCCCTCACCTTGATCCCAGTTGGCCTCTGCCTTGGCCGGATCGTCGGGGTCGGGCCGCCAACTCGACAGTCCCCGAGGGCTACAGCCAGACAGGCCGCAACCACCGTGTCTCCCCGGCGGTGAATATCTAGCCAGAAGGCCCGGCGGCGCGGTCTGGAGACCACTTTGCCGATCATCGCGGGGGACAACGGCCGCGCCCCCTGCTAGCAACAGGCGTCACATAGCTGGAGCTCGCATGCTGCGTCGCCTGTACGACTGGGTCATGGGATTGGCCGCCTCGCGCCACGCCCCAAAGAGCCTTTTCGCCATCTCGTTCGCCGAGAGTTCCTTCTTTCCCATCCCGCCCGACGTGATGCTGGCGCCCATGGTGCTGGCCCGACCGGACCTGGCCTGGCGCTATGCGGCGATCTGTACCGCAGCCTCGGTGCTGGGCGGCATCCTGGGTTACGCCATCGGCTTTTTCCTGCAGGACCTCGGCATCTGGATGATGGCCGTCACAGGCCATGCCGGTGGTCTGGCCGAGTTTCAGTGCTGGTATGGCAAGTATGGCGTCTGGGTGATCCTGGCCAAGGGCCTGACCCCCATTCCCTACAAGCTGGTGACTGTCGCCTCCGGTCTGGCGGCGTTCAGCTTTCCGATGTTCATCATCGCCTCGGTCCTCACACGCGGCGCGCGGTTCTTCGCGGTCGCCTGGGTGGTCAAGAAGTTTGGTCCCGCCCTTTTGCCTGTCATCGAACGCCGCCTTGCCCTGTTTGCCGGCGGCCTGTTCCTGCTTCTTGTCATCGGCCTGACGGCTAGCCATTTCCTGGGTGGCAGCAGCGGAGGCGCTTGCGCAGTATGACGAGCGGCATCAACGATCCCGAGGCGACCACCGCCGGGCCAGCGGCGGTGCAAACGCCGGCCATCGAACTGGTGCGCGGTCCTGTTGCGGTCGAGGCGCCTGCGCCGATCAAGACGTCGATCCTCGATCTCGGCCTGGCGTGGTGGCCGCTCATCGCCCTTCTGGCCAGCGCCGCCATGCTGGCCAGCGCGCACGCCTTCGAGACCTTCGGCAAGCTCTACCCGTGCACCCTATGCCTGCGGCAGCGCGAGGTGTTCTGGGTCGCCGGAACCGTGGCCCTGATCGCCTTGGGCGCCCGCTACAGCCCCTGGGCCGCAAGGCTGCACCGGCCGTTCGATCTGCTGCTGGGCGTCATCTTCCTCTATGGCGCGGGCCTGGCGGCCTTTCATGCCGGTGTGGAATGGAAGTGGTGGCCGGGGCCGACCACCTGTAGTGGCGGAACCTCGGCGGCCGCCGGCGATCTGGTGGCCATGCTCAAGGGCGACAAGATCAAGCCCCCCGCTTGCGACGAGGCCGCCTGGATCTTCCTGGGCATCTCGATGGCCGGCTGGAACGCCCTGATCTCGCTGGGGCTCGCCGCCGCCGCGCTGACGGCGGGTCTGCGCAAGACCGAGGCCATGCGATGAGCAGCCCTGCCCCTCGCCGCCCCGGCGCCGGCGCCGCCCGGGCGCGCCTGGCCGAGATCCTGCGCGTCGATCAGGCCGGCGAACTTGCTGCAGTCAATATCTATCGCGGTCAGGCTGCGGTGATGCGCGCCAGCCCCGGCCGCGAACGTCTGGCCGCGCAACTCAAGGAGATGGAGGGCCACGAACAGGTCCACCTCAGCCGCTTCGATCAGTTGCTGACCGAGCGCGGCGTGCGCCCCACCCTGATGTCGCCGCTATGGCGCGCAGCGGCCTTCGCGCTGGGCGCAGGCACCGCCCTGCTGGGCGAAAAGGCCGCCCACGCCTGCACTGAAGCGGTCGAGACCGTTATCGAAAAACACTATGCTGGCCAGATCGCCGAGCTTACCGACCGCGATCCGGAACTGGCGGCCGAGCTCTCGCAGTTTCGCGACGACGAGCTGGCCCATCGCGACCTCGCCATCGAGGAAGGCGCCCGCGAAGCCCTCGCCTATCCCCTGCTGAGCGCCGTGATCCAGGCGGGCTGTCGGGCCGCGATCAAGATCAGCGAGAAGATCTGATCCTCTTGGCGTTCGCGCAGGCCCGGCCTACCCATGCTGGCAAAAGCACCGACCTGGGAGTCCCGCTTGTCTCGTCCGCCCCTCCGCCCTGAGGCCGCCTGCGCGGTTTTCCGGCTGGCGCTGAGCGCGGGAAGCCCTGACGGCCGCCCGGGCCGGCCAGAATTCATCCTCGGTTGACGATGTTCATTCACTGAATGGGGGCGAGGTCGTGGCTATGAAGCGGCCTCACCGAGAACCCATCCATGCTGACGCCCAACCATGTTGTGATCGCCGCTCGCGCCGTACTGCTGGTCGGCGCGGCGACCGCCGCGATCCTGATGCTGGGACCGTTTCAGGGGATGGAAGCCATCGTCGGCCTGACCGACAAGAGCGCTCACGCTATCGCTTTCGGCGGCCTTACGGCGGTGTCCTTCGCCGCATTCCCCCGCATGCGTCGCTCGGACCTGGCTCGGGCCGCCTTGATCCTTGGGGGAGCCGCGGAGGTCGCACAGATGTTTGGTGGCCGAAGCGCCAGCCTTGCGGACTGGGCCGCCGACGCCGTGGGTATCTTGACGGTCTATGGTTCCAGCCTGATCGAAAGCGCAAGAAAGATGGCGCGCGACCATGGCAACCTGCCCTTTTCGGCCATCAAAGCCACGAGCGAGCGTTCGGCGGGTCGCAGAGGCAACGCAGTAATGACGCCGATCGCGGCGAGCCAAGGCGAACACCCCGGCCGTTTTGCAGATCGCGCAGCGCGACGCTTCCCTCGGCGCGACCCCGTCTAGATCAGGTCGCCGCCGCCAGTGCTTCTTGCCCTTCCGGGGTGATCTTCCAGCCCACGCGATCGCGCTGCGCATAGCCCAGATCGGTCAGGGCGCGCGCATCGCTGATATTGATCCAATCGACATCATCGCCCGCCTGCTTGCGGGCGAGATTTTTCAACGCCAGCATCTGGCCTTCGGACAAGGCCATCTATCGAGCGTCCAACGCCGGTTCGACCGTCTCGGCGTCCGCCGGGCGAGCGGCTTCGCACAGCTTGCGCAGTTGCTTGAGCATGGAAGGGCCGCTGATCTGGCTGGGCGCGTCGGAGAAGCCCTCGGTCTTCAGCTGACGCCGAATGTCGGAGATGTTCGAGTATTCACCAGACCGCGCCAGTTGGAAGGCGCGTTCGAGAGTGGTTGGTCTGTTGGTCATGCGTCACCGTACAGGAGACGGTCCCCAACAGCGAGATGTTGTTCTTTCGAACACGCAGGAACAAGCGTGGTCGGGAAACGTTGGTCAGCTTCATCAGAGGACATGACCATGACTGATACCAAGCAGAAACAAGACGACTCCGCTCCCGGCGTGCTTGGCGACTGGTCCCAGGCTCAGGACCTCGGCCAGCCCGGCCATCCGGAAGATCGCGTCAGCGAAACCGACGTCAAGGAAGCCTTCCAAAAGGAAGACACTCCGACGACCCGGCTGGTGGAACCCGTGCCGGAAGGTGAAAAGCATGACCAGCTCGCCGAGCATGTGGATCTCGCCGAAGATCGGCAAGAGGCCCTGATCGACGAGAGCCTTGAGGAAAGCTTCCCAGCCAGCGATCCGCCTAGCGCCAAGCGGATCACCTGACGCGACAGCCCGCTTTTCGCCGACGCATCACGCCTCCAGCTCGATGTCCCAGTAGAGGTAGTCGAGCCAGCTGGCATGCAGGTGTCCCGGCGGGAAGCGGCGACCGCGATCCTGCAGCTCGTGCATGCTGGGTCTACGCGCCGTGTGAAACGGGTGCATGCCCGCCTCGCGCGGCGTTCGCCCGCCCTTGCGCAAATTGCAGGGCGCGCAAGCCGTGATGATATTCTCCCAGGTCGTACGCCCGCCGCGAGAGCGGGGGATGACATGATCAAAAGTCAGGTCGTCGAGGGAGGAGCAGTACTGGCACGTAAACGCATCGCGCAGAAACAGATTGAAGCGCGTGAAGGCCGGCGGCCGGTCCTGCGGCACATACTGCTTCAGCGACACAACGCTGGGCAGTTTCATCTCGAACGACGGCGAATGCACGACATGGTCATAGGTCGACACGACCTCGACGCGCTCAAGGAACACCGCCTTGATCACCTCCTGCCATGGCCAGAGGGACAGCGGATAATAGCTGAGAGGCCTATAGTCGGCGTTCAGCACCAGCGCCGGCATGCCGGACGGTGGACGGGAGAGGACCTGCATCAGGACCTCCCTCTGGAGCCGCATAGGCTCCTGTGAATCGGATACGCGATCGGACTGAAGACGGGCCTCCTTCCTACGCATTCAAAGGGAATCGCCATTCATTCCCGAACGCCTTCAAAGGATGATCCAACTCCGCGACGGAACCAAGACATCTGACAGCAAGCGATCAGAATGGTGGAATTTCGCCCTTTTTTACCGCGCCATAGCAGCGCCAGAGCAAATGGGCCGCGACGGCCCGATAGGGTTTCCAGGCCTCGGCTCGGGCATAGGCCTGCTTCTCGTTTGGCCTGATCTCGGCGCGGTCTGTCCAGCGCATGGCTTCCTGCAAGGCGACATCCCCGGCGGGGAAAACGTCCAGGCGTCCCTCGCAGAACATCAGATAGGTCTCGGCCGTCCAGCGGCCGATGCCCCTGACCGCCATCAGGGCGGCCGAGGCCTCATCGTCCGACATATGGCGCAGAGCGTTCAAGTCGCAGAGACCCGAGACATGCGCTTCGGCGATGGCGCGGGCGTAGCGAACCTTGGGCCGCGACAGGCCCATGCCCTGCAGGTCGACATCCTCCAGCGCCAGCACCTTCGCAGGCGACACCTCCCCGAGCCCCGCCTCCACCCGGCTCCAGATGGCCCCGGCCGAAGCCAGGGACACCTGTTGATAGACGATCAGTCGAAGAAGGCCGGCGAAACCGGGCACGGCGGTCCGCCACGGGAACTCCGGCGTCACGGCCTCGATGGCCGCCAGGGCGGGATCGATCGCCGCGAGATGGGCGCGAGCATCCCGGATCTGCTCGGCGGTGGGGGAAAGGTCTGCGGTCACCCCACGAGCAGACCATCCACGCCCTGCGGCGGCAACCCGATCCTTGCTCTATGCGATGGAGACGATCTCAACCTCGCCGCCCGCAACCATGGCCGTGTCGCCGATGGTCTTGCCGAGCAACGCCCGGGCCAGCGGCGAAACATAGGAAACTGACCCGTCAGCCGGATCGGCCTCGTCCTCGCCGACAATGCGGAACGTCTGGCGACGGCCGTCCTCGCGGTCAAAGGTGACGGCCTGACCGAAATGCACCACGTCGACGGGACCCGCAGGCTCCGTCAACTGGGCGCTGGCCCTGCGCGCAGCATAGAATCGCAGGTCGCGAGTGGCCCGGGCCATGGCCGTGCGATCCTCGGCGACGCCGCCCGTGGCCTGAGCGGCGCTGTAGGCGGCGCGGGCGTCCGCCAGCCACGTCTCGAGCTGTGCCAGGCCCCTGGCGGTGACCAGGTTGGGATTGGGGGAAATCGGCCGATCGAGCAGGTCGGCGGCGAAGGCCTCGCTGTCGCCTTCCTTGGTGAAGGCGACGCTCATCGGCGGGTGATCTGGATTGAAATCAACATGGGTTGGAAATCCGAAGGCCGGCGGGATGATCCCGGCGCGGACCAAAGGTCCCAGGCGCGTCGGCTCCTTGTGCTAGCCTCCGGCGCAAAGCGTTTCAAGCGCGGGCGCCTCGCAAGCCGATAGCGAACGCGACGGCGGGACGGTCTTTTGCAGAACCAGCCCCGTCGTTCGCGGACAAAGCGACCTTACAGAACGACGCCTGCGACGGCGCCGGCGACAGCCAGGGCGAGCACAAGGAAGTAACCGCCGGCCAGACGGTCGAAGGTGGTTTCAAAAGCTTTGAGCGAGCGGAGCATGATGCAAATCCCTCTTGGTTAGTCGGCCCAGCCGGTTGCCGGTCGGAGCTCTGTCCGATCTGGACAGTGCTTAGATAGCATCGATCTAAACGCCGTCAAGATAATCTTTACAGTGCTTGGATGAAATTTTGGAAAGGAGGCGCTAGAGTGAGGACGATGACCAACGCAGCTACCGAATCCCGCCCCTATCACCACGGCGACCTGAGCCGTGCCCTGGTCGATGCCGCTCGCCGCATTCTGGAAAAGGACGGTCCGGCGGCGCTGTCCCTGCGCGCAGTGGCGCGTGAAGCTGGCGTCAGCCCCGCAGCGCCCTATCACCACTTCAAGGACAAGGGCGAACTGCTGGAAGCGGTCGCCCACGAGGGCTGGTTGGCGCTGGATGCCGCTTTGACCCAGTCTCGCGCCTCGGCCACCAATGCGCGCGACCGGATGACCAGCATCGGCGTGACCTATGTGCAGTTCGCGCGCGACAACCCCGCCCTCTACCGCGTGATGTACGACTGTTCGCGCGACAAGGACGCCTTGCCCGAACAGATGAAAGAGGAAGGCGCCTATTGCCAGGTGCGCAACACCATCTCCGAACAGTCCAGTGGCGGGGTTACCGACATCGATCTGGAACTGGCCACCATCGCGGCCTGGTGCGCGGGCCATGGCCTGGCCGAGATGATCAGCTTCAAGCAGTTCGCACCGCTCAAGGAACGGCTGGGCGGCGAAGACGCCTTCCTGCGGGCCGTATTCGAACACCTGGGCATGTTCACGAAGTTCGACCGGGGCTGAGCCCTTGGCGTTCGCCACCCGGTTCGCGCCGTCGCCGACGGGCTACCTGCATCGCGGTCATGCCTTTTCGGCCCTGACGGCTTTCGAGGCCGCGCGCGCTGCGGAAGGCCGCTTCATCCTGCGCATTGAGGACATCGACGCCACCCGCAGCCGGCCTGAATATGAGGCGGCGATCGCGGAGGATTTGGCCTGGCTGGGTCTGGACTGGGAACAGCCCGTCCGCCGTCAGTCCGAGCATCTGGCCGACTATCATGCCGCCATCGAGACCCTGCGCGAGCGCGGCCTCGTCTATCGCTGCTTTCGCACCCGCAAGGAACTGGACATCGGCCGCGCCCCGCACGAGCCGCAGACGCCCTTCATCGGCGGGCCCTTGCCGCCCGCTGAGGAGGCAGAACGCCTGGGGCGTGGCGAGGCGTTCGCCTGGCGGCTGTCGCTGCCAGAGGCGAAGAAGGCGCTCGGCGGGTTCGATGACCTGACCTTCTTTGAGGAGGGGGCCGGCCCTGACGGTCAGTCCGGTCTGATTCAGGCCCGTCCCGAAAGCGCTGGAGACATCGTGCTGGCGCGCAAGGACGTCGGCGTCGCCTATCATCTGGCGGTCGTTCTGGACGACGCCCTGCAGGGCGTCACCCACGTCATCCGTGGCGAGGACCTGTTCGAGGCGGCCCACATCCAGCGACTGCTGCAGGCCCTTCTGAACCTGCCCACGCCGACCTATCGTCACCACCGCCTGCTGATCGGCCCGGACGGCAAGCGCTACGCCAAGCGCGACAGGGCCCAGACCCTGCGCGAACTCAGGGCGGCGGGCGTTACGCCAGCGGACCTGCGCGCGGAGATGGGCTTCTAGCGGACCCAGTAGCGATAGGCGTAGCCGGCCGCAAACCCGTCGCGTTCATAGAGGGCGATCGCAGGCCCGTTGCTGGCCTCAACCTGCAGATAGGCGCGACGCGCGCCCAGCAAGGCCGCCTCGGCCAGCAGGGCCCCGAGCACCCTCCGCGCCAGGCCCTTGCGACGATGCTCGGACGTCGTGCGCATGCCAAACACCCCGGCCCACTCGCCCTCCACGGCGCAGGCGCCCAGGGCCGCAGGCTGCCCACCGACGACCAGACGCGCGAAACGCGCCGGGGACGGGATGCGGGCCAGGGTTTCCAGCCGCTCGCGCGCGTCGTCGACATTGCCGCCCGCCGAGGCCTTGAACACCGCCTCGAAGCTGGGGTCAGGCGCGGCCGAAAGGGTGACTTCCGGATCGGACCGCCCCAGGGCGGGGCCGATCATCACCAGGGTCTTCTTGCCGTCCGCATAGCCCCGCCGCGAAAGACGTTGCGGCAAGTCTTCCGGCATTGTCGCCCCGTCGGTCAGCTTGAAGCGCGGCGGCAGGCCTCGCGCCTGGAACCAGGCTTCGGCCGCGTCGATCGCCGTCTCGATCTCGCGATCCGGTTCGCCCAGCGGCCAGCAGGCATTGGTCCGCATCGACCAGCCTTCGGCGGCGTTCAGCCGCCAGCCGCCGAGCGCCGAGCGTTCGCGCGCCGGCCAGGCCCGGTCAGCGATCGGTTCCAGAACGGCGGGATCGACGTCCAATCGCCCGCTACTCGGCCAGCAGCGTCTCGACCAGACCCCGCGCCTCGGGGCTAGCCCAGTCGGCGTCGCCCGAGAGCCGGGCGCGCTCGCGGCCCTGCTTGTCGTAGATCACCGTGGTCGGATAGCCCGCCGCGCGTGGCTCCATCTCGAACGACATCTTGTAGGACGGATCGCGATAGAGCTTCAGCGGCGCATTGGCCGCCATCTCGGCCTGGGCCAGGTTGAGGTCCGAATCCCGGTCGACGCTGACCGGCAGCACCTTGAACGGCTGGGTCGCATAGGCGGCCGCCAGCTTGGCCAGGGTCGGCATCTCTTTCTTGCAGGGCGCGCACCAAGTGGCCCAGAGGTTCAGCACCACGACCTGCCCCTTGAAATCGGCAAGGGTGACCGGCTTTCCGGCCTCATCGAAGAAGGTTGTGCCCGGCGCGGCGCGGGGCGATGACGGCACGTCGAGCTTTACCAGAGAGGCCCGCTTGAATTCATTGAGGTCGGCCGGCCCTGAGGGTTTGAACGAAGCGGCGGCGATGACGTATAGAACCGCCGCGACGCCGACGAGCATGGCGGCGCCGATCGCCCACTTCAGCGGACTACGCTTCGCCGCACCTGGTCCGTTACCGCCCGACCCGTTCTCGCTCGACTGGATTTCGCTCATATGACCGACAACGCCTCCGAAAAACCCGCTGCCGCCAAGGGCGGAGAGGGTCAAGCCATGTGGGGCGGCAGGTTCTCGGCCAAACCGGCGGAGCTGATGCAGGCGATCAATGTCAGCATCAGCTTCGACAAGCGCTTGTGGGCGCAGGATCTGGCGGGCTCCCGCGCCCATGCCCGGATGTTGATCAGCCAAGGTGTGATTGCAAGTAGCGATGGCGAGGAAATCCTCGAAGGCCTGGCCAGGATCGAGGACGAGATCACGACCGGGACCTTCCCGTTCCGCGACGAATACGAAGACATCCACATGAACATCGAGGCGCGGCTGCGCGAGCTGATCGGCCCGGTGGCCGGCCGCCTGCACACGGCGCGTTCGCGCAACGATCAGGTGGCGGTGGACTTCCGCCTGTGGGTCCGGGAGGCCTGCGACCGCTCGGCCGCCCAGCTGGACGCCCTGCAGCGCGCCCTGCTGGCCAAGGCCGAAGCCTATGCCGACGCCCTGATGCCGGGCTTCACCCATCTGCAGCCGGCCCAGCCGGTGACCTTCGGCCATCACCTGATGGCCTATGTCGAGATGTTCGGCCGCGACGCCAGCCGCTTCCGCGACGCCCGGACCCGGATGAACGAATGTCCGCTGGGCGCCGCCGCCCTGGCCGGCTCGCCCTTCCCCATCGACCGCCACGCCACGGCCAAGGCCCTGGGCTTCGATCGTCCGACCGCCAATTCGCTCGACAGCGTCTCGGCCCGCGACTTCGCGCTGGAGGCCCTGTCGGCCGCCTCGATCACAGCCACGCACCTGTCGCGCCTGGCCGAGGAAATCGTGCTGTGGACGACGCCGATGTTCGGCTTCATCAAGCTGACCGACGCCTTCACGACCGGCAGCTCGATCATGCCGCAGAAGAAGAATCCCGACGCCGCCGAGCTGATCCGCGCCAAGGTCGGCCGCATCCTGGGCTCGCTGACCACCCTGACCGTGGTCATGAAGGGCCTGCCGCTGGCCTATTCCAAGGACATGCAGGAGGACAAGGTCCCGACCTTCGAGGCCTTCGACGCCCTGGAACTGTCCCTGCTGGCCATGGCCGGCATGATCGCCGACCTGACGCCCAACACCGACAAGATGGCCGCCGCCGCCGGCGCAGGGTTCTCGACCGCCACCGATCTGGCCGATTGGCTGGTGCGGACGCTGAACATGCCTTTCCGCGACGCCCACCACGTGACAGGTTCGGCCGTGAAGACGGCCGAAGGCCTGGGCGTGGATCTGGCGGATCTGACCCTGGAACAGTTCCAGGCGATCGAGCCCAAGATCACCGCCGAGGTCTATGCCGTCCTCACCCCGGCCGCCTCGGCGGCCAGCCGCATCAGCTATGGCGGGACCGCTCCCGCCCAGGTCCGCGCCCAGATTGCGCGTTGGAAGGAACTGCTCGGATGACCCTGCGCCCTCTCGCTCTTCTGACCCTCGCCGCCCTGGCCCTGACTGCCCCCATTCTTACGGGTTGCGGCAAGCAGGCCGAACTGGAACGTCCCGCCCCGATGTGGGACGCCCAGAAGAAGGCCGCCTGGGAAGCTCAGCGCCGCGCGGCCTCCGGCACGGCCAACCAGCCGGCCCGCGTGGGTGGCGCCCAGGAAATCATGGATCCGGCGTCCAGCAACCGCACCGTCCGCGCGGCGCCGCTGGCCGGCACCGCTCCCAACCCGTTCGGTGGCCCGTCGGCGGCGGGCTTCCCCGGCGCGACTCCCAACTAGGCTTTGACGTGAATCACTTCGAGTACGGCCCCGAGGGCCTGGCCTGCGAAGGCGTCCCCCTGGCGCGCATCGCGGCGCAGGTCGGCACGCCGGTCTATGTCTATTCCCGCGCCACGCTCGAGCGGCACTTCACCGTGTTTCGCGACGCGCTGGAACTGTCCGGCGTCGCCGATCCGCTGATCGCCTATGCAGTCAAAGCCAACTCCAATGTCGCGGTGCTGAAGGTGTTGGGCGATCTGGGCGCCGGCGCCGACACGGTCTCCGAAGGCGAGGTCCGCCGCGCCCTGGCCGCCGGCATTCCCGGCGACCGCATCGTCTTTTCCGGCGTCGGCAAGACCCGGCGCGAGGTCGAGTTCGCCCTGCGGGCCGGCGTCGCCGAGATCAATGTCGAGTCCGAGCCCGAGATGAACCTTGTCGCGGCCGTCGCCGCCGAGCTGGGCGTGCGGGCCAAAATCGCCTTCCGGGTCAATCCCGATGTCGCGGCCGGCGGTCACGCCAAGATCGCCACGGGCAAGGCCGAGAACAAGTTCGGCGTCTCGTTCGCCGAGGCCGCCCGCCTCTACGCCAACGCCAGCAACAATTCCGCGCTGGAGCCCATCGGCGTGGCCTGCCACATCGGCAGCCAGATCACCGATCTTGCGCCCATGCGCGAGGCCTTCAGCAAGATGCGGGGCCTGGTCGAGCAACTGCTGGGCGAAGGCCTGTCGGTCGAGCGCCTCGACCTGGGCGGCGGCCTGGGCGTGCCCTATTTCAACATGCCCGAACCGCCCTCGCCCGCCGACTTCGCGGCGATGGTCGGCGAGGTGACGGCCGGCCTGCCCGTCAAGCTGGCCTTCGAGCCGGGCCGGGTGATCGCCGCCAATGCCGGCGTGCTGGTCAGCGAGGTCATCCACGTTCACGAGCGCCCCGAGGGCCGCAAGTTCCTGGTCATCGACGCGGCCATGAACGACCTGCTGCGCCCGGCCATGTATGACGCCTTCCACGACATTCGCCCTGTTCTTAAGCGTGAGGGCGACGCCGGCCCCTATGATGTGGTCGGCCCGATCTGCGAGACCGGCGACACGTTTACCCGTGACCGTCTGTTGCCGCCGCTGGCGGCGGGCGACCTGGTGACCTTCATGTCGGCCGGGGCCTATGGCGCGGCCATGGCCAGCGAATACAATACCCGGCCCTTGGTGCCCGAGGTGCTGGTCGACGGCGACAGGTTCGCGGTGATCCGCGCCCGGCCGTCCTATGAAGAGATGCTGGCCCGCGACCTGATCCCCGACTGGGTCTGAGCACCGACATCGCCACGCGGCTTCACGCGGCGGGCCCGCTGAAGGCCCTCCCCTTGCGATGGCGGGAGGCGATGCCTGCGGACGTCTTAAAGGGGGCTGCGACGATTTGGCATAGTGACGCCGGGTACCGCTATCGAGGCTCGGAAACTGTTACGATAAAGGGAAAAGGACAGAGGGCCGGCTGATCGCTCTCATGTCGCGGCGCCTCAAAACTACCCGTTTCGGGTATTTAAGGCACGCTGCGGCGGCATGAAATCTCGTACCAATCTGGACCTTAGCGGTGTGTTCAGAAGCCTGCGGCCTTGGCGGCTGCGTGGGCCTGGGGGGCCCAGGCGTGTTGAGTACCAGGGAAGCAGCCTAGATGTTCGGAATGATACACAGATCTGCGCGGGACATGATCCTCGAGCAGTTCGGGGCGCAGGCCTGGGACAAAACCCTGAGCGCCGCCGATCTTGATGACGCCATTCTGGTCAGTGTCCAGTCCTACCCTGATGACGTGACATTCAGACTGATCAGCGCGGCAGCCGCCACTGCAGGTCTGACAGTCGAAGACACCCTTCATGCCTTCGGCCGGCACTGGGTCCGGGCCTCCGCTCAAGGACCGTATGCCGGCGTGCTTCAGATCCTCGGAACCTCGCTACTGGAGTCCCTCAACAACCTCGACCAGATGCATGCCAGCATTCAGCTCGCCATGCCCGGAGCGCAGCTGCCGCAGTTTTCCGTCCTGTCTCAGGACGACCGCTCCATTCGGCTGGCCTACTATTCCAAGCGGGCGGGACTGGAGAGCTTCGTCTGTGGCCTGCTCGACGGCATGTTGGAAAAATTTGCGACGCCCGGTTTTGTAGAGTTCAGCGGCCAGGACGGGGATGCCCGGATCTTTACCATCACCCTCGCGGAGCCCGATGCCGCGTGAGCCAAAGCTTTGAACTGACGGGCCAGCAGCTTGACGATCTGTTTCCCTGTCACCTGCTGACAGACGCCGGCCTCAATCTGCAAAGTGTCGGCCGGTCGATCGCGCGATTGCTGCCGGGCGCCGTGGCAGGGGCGTCCCTGGCCAGCCTGTTTGTCGTCGAACGACCGATCATGGCCCTGGATCCGGCCATGGCCGCCCGAAACAAGGTCGCCATTCAGCTTCGGTCCCATGATGGCCGCATACAGCTTGCCGGAACCGTGATCGAACTGGCGCAGGGTTACCTGTTCTGCCTCGCCCATTCCGTCAGGGCCGCGTCCAACTGGGCCGAAACGGGGCTGACCATCGCCGACTTCTCCCAGGCGGACCAGTCCCTGGCCATGGGCACGGCGGTAGCCATGCAGTCGGTGCTGATGGCGGAGATGACCGACCTGGTCGACAACCTGCGACGTGCCCGCAATCAGGCCCAGGCGGCCAATGAGGCCAAGTCGACCTTCCTGTCGGTGATGAGCCACGAAATCCGCACACCCCTGAACGGCATTCTCGGCATGACCCAGGCCATGATCCAGGACGCGGTCGACGCCCGCCAGCACTCGCGGCTCGATATTGTTCTGAGGTCGGCCGAAACCCTGCTGGCCATTCTCAACGATCTGCTCGACCTTTCCCGGATAGAAGCCGGGGAAATGTCCCTGGAGTCGATCGCCTTCGACATGGGCGATTTGTGCAGCGGAGCCTATGCGGCCTTTACCGCCCTCGCGAACAAGAAGAGCCTGTCCTTCTCCTGCGACATTTCCGCCGTTGAGGGCCGCTATTGCGGCGACCCGACGCGAATAAGGCAGATCGTCTACAATCTGATTTCGAACGCCATCAAGTTCACCGAGCATGGACAGGTCGGCATCCAGGGCCGCTCAACCGAGGACGGGCTTGAACTTGCCGTCTTCGATACGGGGATCGGCATAGCCCCAGACATGCTCAACGAGATCTTCGAGCAGTTCCGCCAGGCCGACGCCTCGATCAACCGCCGCTTTGGCGGGACCGGACTTGGTTTGGGCATCGCCCGCAACCTCGCGGCCCTGATGGGCGGCTCGATTACCGTGGAAAGCCAGTCCGGGATCGGCTCAACCTTTACCGTCCGCCTGCCGCTTCCGCGTGCCGAAGAGGACGCGCCAGCGGCCATCCTGCCGGACCTGGTTCCAGTGAGATCGCAGGGCGCGCTGCGGATTCTCGCCGCTGAGGACAATCACATCAACCAACTGGTGCTGCGCACCCTGCTTGAGCCAGCCTGCGCCACACTGACGGTGGTCGACAATGGCCTCCAGGCGCTGGAGGCCTGGCGCCTGGAATCCTGGGATGTGATCCTGATGGATATCAATATGCCGGTCATGGGCGGCCTGGAGGCCAGCCGCATGATACGGGAACAGGAGCTTTCGACGGGGCGGCAGGCGACGCCCATCATCGCCTTGACCGCGAACGCCATGGCCCATCAGCTCAAGGACTATGAGGGGATGGGCATCAACGCCACGGTCGCCAAACCGATACAACTGGCCTTGCTGTTCTCGACCCTCTCTGAGGTGATGTCGGCCTGAGGCCCACCGGCCTGGTCCAGTTCGATCCCTGCCGACAGGGCTGGCGCTGGGCCTGCCCTGAGACGGGACGCACAGGTTCGCATCCTCACCGGTTTGACCGGCAAGTTTGGGGAGGCGGCGGAGCGTCCGGGCCAGACCCGGAAGAGTTTGTAGTGGAGTACCGTTTCGGCCGTGGCCGGAGCGCTCCGCACGGCTGTTGGTCAGGAGCATCGCCGGGCTGGCGGGGTTTTAACCCGCTCCGGTAGCTAGGCCCCTGGCGGGCGGAAGGGAAGCGACCCCTCCGGACCGCGCGGGCGATTTCAGCCCGCGCCTGCAGCGCTCGCCGCCGTCGTCGAAGGGGGCTCCCGGATCAACACGGCCCGAAGCGCCCGACGACCCACTCGGAGCCACCCACGCCTCGCAAACCGATCCCGCCGGGACCTTCGAACAACCGCGGACGAACACGACCCGCACAACCGCCCCCACCACCCGTCAGGTCGCCAGCTGGACGGCCTCCCCAGTGGTGGGGCGAGGAGAAGTATGCGGGCGTTTTGGAGGGGGCTGCGTCGATTTTGGATCGTGACGCTGGGTGGCGGGGTTAGGGCGTTGAATTTGTTGGGCGCGAGGGGCGCCTATGCTCGTGAGAGCACGGGGATTGACCTCCCCCCGCTCGCAAGCGGGAGTTTTGAAGGTCCGCTTAGGGTGGTTTGCGGACGTCAGGCTCAGCAGCGCCCCCTCCGTCACGTCGCCTATCGGCGCCGCGCCACCTCCCCCGCACGCTTCGCTACGGGGCAGGAGAAGAACAGCTTCACCCTCCTGCCCCGTGAAACGGGGGAGGTGGCGCGATGCGAATACGCATCGTGACGGAGGGGGCGTCCGGCGTCGGCCGTCTTTCCGGGCAAACTTAACGTCTCACTTGGGTCGAAAGCGGACATCAGCACCGCCGCCAAAAGGCGCCCCTCGCCTACCCTACCCGCCCGGGTGCAGCCCCGGCGCTTCCTGGCCCGTGCGGGTGACATATTCTGTATAGCCGCCGCCGTACTGGTGGACGCCCTCGGGGGTCAGCTCCAGCACGCGGTTGCTCAGGGCCGCCAGGAAGTGGCGGTCGTGCGAGACGAAGAGCATGGTGCCCTCGAAGTCGGCCAGGGCCGCCACCAGCATCTCCTTGGTGGCCATGTCCAGGTGGTTGGTCGGCTCGTCGAGCACCAAAAGGTTTGGCGGATCAAACAGCATCTTGGCCATGACCAGGCGCGCCTTCTCGCCGCCGGACAACACGCGGCAGGGCTTTTCGACATCGTCGCCGGAGAAGCCGAAACAGCCCGCCAGGGTGCGCAGCGCGCCCTGGCCCGCCTGGGGGAACGAGCCCTCCATGGACTGGAAGATCGTCTCTTCGCCGTCCAGCAGGTCCATGGAGTGCTGGGCGAAATAGCCCATCCTGACGCTGGCCCCGATATTGACCACGCCCTGGTCGGGCTTGGTGTCGCCGGCCACCAGCTTGAGCAGCGTCGACTTGCCGGCCCCGTTGGCGCCCAGCACGCACCAGCGCTCCTTGCGGCGCACCAGGAAATCCAGGCCTTCATAGATCGGCTGGGCCCCGTAGCCCTTGTGGACATTGCGCAGGCTGATCACGTCGTCGCCCGACCGCGGCGGGCTCTGGAAATCAAACTTGACCGACTGGCGACGGCGCGGCGCCTCGACGCGTTCGATCTTGTCGAGCTTCTTGACCCGGCTCTGGACCTGGGCGGCGTGCGAGGCGCGTGCCTTGAACTTCTCGATGAAGTTGATTTCCTTGGCCAGCATGGCCTGCTGGCGCTCGTATTGCGCCTGGCGTTGGGCCTCGCTGAGCGCGCGCTGCTGGTCGTAGAAGTCCAGATCGCCCGAATAGGTAATCAGCGTTCCCGCGTCGATCTCGACCACCTTGCCGATGATGCGGTTCATGAACGCCCGGTCGTGCGAGGTCATCAGCAGGGCGCCCTCGTAGTTCTTGAGGAAGGCCTCCAGCCAGATCAGGCTTTCCAGGTCCAGGTGGTTGCTGGGTTCGTCCAGCAGCATGCCGTCGGGCCGCATCAGCAGGATGCGGGCCAGGGCCACGCGCATCTTCCAGCCGCCCGACAGCAGGCCGACATCGCCGTCCATGCGCTCCTGGCTGAAGCTCAGACCGGCCAGGACCTCGCGCGCCCGCGCGTCCAGGGCATAGCCGTCCAGTTCCTGGAAGCGTTCCAGCACCTCGCCATAGCGCTCGAGGATCGTGTCCATTTCGTCGGCCTGGTCCGGATCGACCATGGCCGCTTCCAGCCGGGCCATTTCGCTGGCCAGGGCGCTGACGGGACCGACGCCGTCCATCACGGCGGCGACCGCGCTCTGGCCCGACATCTCGCCGACATCCTGGCTGAAATAGCCGATCGTCATGCCGGCATCGATCACGGCCAGCCCGTCGTCGGGCTGCTCCTGACCGGTGATCATGCGAAACAGCGTCGTCTTGCCGGCGCCGTTGGGGCCGACAAGCCCGACCTTTTCACCCTTCTGGATGCCCATCGAAGCTTCGATGAACAGGATCTGGTGGCCGTTTTGCTTGGAGATATTGTCGAGGCGGATCATGGGCGGTCTGCTAACGCGGGCGGAGGCAGAACGCCAGAGCCTTTTAGCCTCACATGGACCATGTGAGGCGTATAAAAAGGCTCTAAATCAAGCGCTTAGAGCGCGATCAGTCCATCGCGCCGATGTAAGGCAGGCCGCGGCTCTTGCCCTCGTCGTCGAGACCATAGCCCACGAGGTAGCGGGCCGGGGCTTCCCAGGCCACGAAGTCGGGCTCCATGCCGCGCTGGGTCGGCCAGGGCTTGCGGGCGAAGACGGCAGTCATCACTTCGCTGGCGCCGGCGTCCTTGACCAGGCGCGAGGCTTCGCTCAGCGACAGGCCGCTGTCGAACACATCATCCACCACCAGGGCCCGGCGGCCGATCAGCGGCCGTTGCAGGTCGGCGCGGACCTCGCAGCGGCCGGTGCTCTTGCGCTCATCGTGATACGAGGCCAGCCACAGGGCGTCGAAGCGGACATTGCGGCCCGCCTTCCACAAGGCCCGGGTCAGGTCGGCGGCGAACCACAGACCGCCGGTCAGCAGACAGACGCAGACCGTGTCGTCGTCGATGCGCGGAGCGATGGCGTTGGCGAGGGCCTGAACGCGCTGGGCGATGTCGGCTTCCGAAATCAGGACTTCGGGTTGGGCGGTGTCATTCATGATGCGCGGGTTCGTGAGAGTCGGAGGGAGGAATGGCTGCCGCTCCGGTCTCATGTCCCGAGGGTTCATGTCCAGCCGCATCTGCCTCGGCAGGCGCATCCTGGGCGCCGCGCAGGGACAGTTCGGGGTCCGCCGCGTGCTTGGCCGGGGTCTTCAGGGCGGCCTTGACCGCCTTGGCCGCGCCGGGCTCGACCGCGAAGTCGATGACCAGATCCTTGGCTGTGCGGGGCGGGTCCAGGATGGTGATGGCGAAGTGGCGGATCTCGCTGGGCGGGATCTTGGGATCGGCGGCGGCGGCGATGCGGCCGGCCACGCGCTTGTCCTTGGCGTTGCGCAGCTCGACCCGCAGCGGCGGGGCGACCACCGCATGATCGGTGATGTTGCGCATGATGCCGGTGATGGTCACGGCGGCGTGGCCGTCTTCCAGCGAAGGCTCGGCCTTGATGTTCTCGATCACCAGCCCGACCGTGTTCACCGGCAGGCCGACGCTGGCATAGGCCCCGGCCGTGGCGGGCCACAGGCGCACCATGTCGATGCGGAAGATCAGGGCGCCGACGACCATCGAGGCCATGGCGGCGGCCATGCCGGCCCAGACCACGCCCGTGGTCGTCGCCTCGCGCAGGCGACGCTCGGCGTCGGCGCGGGCCCGGAACACCTTGGGCAGCTCCTCGCCCGGAAGGGCGCTGACCGGCGGTTCAGGTTCGGGTTCAACGGTCGCACTGGCCTCAGCGGCTTCCAGTGAGGCCATGGCGGCGTCGCTGGCCAGGGTCGCGTCGGAAGGCTCGTCGAAGAGGTCCGTGGACTCCTCGTTACGGGCGGTCCAGCGGTGGCCGCACGAGGCGCAACGCACGACACGACCAGCCGCACCGACCTTGGAGTCGTCGACGAAATAGCGGCTGGCGCACTCCGGACAGGTCAGTATCATGGCCGCGAATCGTAGGCTCCCCGCATTAACAAATGGGGTCGCTGATTTTGTCCCTGATGTCCAGAAACCCCGGCGACACCTCCTTGCGGATCGAGGCAGATCAGGGCGATGACGCCCTCCCCGTGGTTCGCTTCGAGGGCGTGTCGATGCGCTACGGCCGCGCGCCGGAAACGCTAAGAGACATTGGGTTTTCTCTGGCTCCCGGGTCGTTTCACTTCCTGACCGGCGCTTCGGGCGCGGGCAAGAGTTCCCTGCTCAAGCTGATCTATCTGGCCCACCGTGCGTCACGGGGTCGCGTGGAGCTTTTCGGCCGCGATGTCAGCCTTCTACCGACCGGCGACCTGCCGTTCCTGCGCCGCCGGATCGGGGTGGTTTTCCAGGAATTCCGGCTGCTGGAGCACCTGTCGGTGTTCGACAACGCCGCCCTTCCGCTCCGTATCCTGCAGCGCAAGCCCGCCACCTATCGCGACGACGTCGCCGAACTGCTGACCTGGGTCGGACTGGGTGAACGGATGCATGCCCTGCCCGCCACCCTGTCGGGCGGTGAAAAGCAGCGCCTGGCCATCGCCCGCGCCGTGGTTGACCGGCCCGACGTGCTGCTGGCCGACGAGCCGACCGGCAATGTCGATCCGGCCATGTCGCTGCGACTGCTGCGGCTGTTCGTCGAGCTCAACCGTCTGGGCACCACCGTGCTGATCGCCACCCATGACGAGGATGTCGTGGCCCGCGCCGGCCAGCCCACCCTGCATCTCGAGCATGGCCGTCTGGTCGAAGGCGGCGACGCATGAGCGAGGTCTTCCAGGTCGATCGCTGGCGGCCGGGTCCGCTGCTGCCGCCGCGCGACGCCCGAGACGGCTCGCTGGTCTTCGTGGTCGCCGTGCTCTGCTTCCTGGCCTGCCTGACGGCCCTGGCCGCCCTGGCCGCCAACCGCGCAGCCGAGGGCTGGACCAACCAGCTGACCGGATCGGCGACCGTGGTGGTCCGCGCTCGCCCCAACGAGACCCCCGACTCCGCCGCCGCCCGCGCCGCCGAGGCCCTGGCCGGGGTCAAGGGCGTGGTCGAGGCGCGCGCCCTGACCAAGGACAAGGCCGAGGAACTGCTGGTCCCCTGGATCGGCAAGGAGGCCCTGGTCGACGACCTGCCCACCCCGCGCCTTGTCACCCTGGATCTGGACCCCCTGCTACCCGCCACCGCCACGGCGCTGGACCAGGCGCTGAAGGCCGCCGGTGTCGACGCCGTCGTCGATGATCACAGCCGCTGGATCGCCGATATCGAACGCAGCGCCGGCCTGGCCCGCTGGGCGGCGCTGGGCGTGTTCGCCCTGATCGCGGCGGCGGCGGCTTCGGTGATCGCCTTCGCCACGCGGGCCGGACTGGCGGCGCGGGCCGACGTGATCGAGGTGCTGCACCTGTCCGGAGCGGAAGCCCGGTTTATCGCCGGCCTGTTCCAGTGGCGGTTCGCGGGCATGGCCGCCATCGCGGGCTTGCTGGGCGGCGCGGGGGCGACCATCATCGGCGCGGCGTTACGGACCCTGGGCGGCGGTTCGGGCCTGGCGCCGATCCTGCCCCTGGCCTGGATCGATCTGCTGGCGCCGCTGCCCTGCCCGCTGATCGCCGCCCTCGTCGCGGGCCTGACCGCCCGCCTTGCTGCGTTGCGACTTTTGAGGAGCATGCCGTGAAAAGCCTCGCAGCCCTGTTGATCCTGGTGATGGTCTGGGCCGTCGGCCTGCTGGCGTTCTCGAGCCGCGTCGAGCAATCGATCCCCGCCCGCGAGCCGCCGATCGCCGATGGCGTCGTGGTGCTGACGGGCGCCTCGAACATCCGGCTGGAAGCCGCCACCAAGCTTCTAGAAGCCGGCAAGGGCAAGCGCCTGCTGATCTCCGGCGTCAATCGCGAGGCCACCCGCGAGGACGTTCTCAACGTCACCAAGGCCGTCAAGCCGATCTATGACTGCTGCGTGGACCTGGGCTTCGCCGCCGCCAACACCATCGGCAACGCCAGGGAAACGGCCGAGTGGGCCAAGGCCAAGGGCTATCGTAGCCTGATCGTCGTGACGGCCGACTATCATATGCCGCGCTCGATGCTGGAGCTGCGCGCAACCATGCCTGACACTGTGCTTTATCCCTATCCCGTCGCCACTGAAGGTCTCGACGCTCATCGCTGGTGGAAGCAGAACGCCGGCGCGCGGCGGATGATCGTCGAATACTGCAAGTACCTGGCGATTCTGGGCCGCGAGGCGTTCCTCGGGCTTGGTCCGAAAGAAGAGGCCGGCGAGCCGGCGAGGAAAGCGTCTTGATCTATCTGCGTTCGTTTCTGTTCCAGCTGTATTTCTGGCTTTGGTCGATCTTCACCTCGACCTGGATGGTGGCCCTGCTGCCCCTGCCGCGCCGCTTCGCGGTGGCCGCCCTGACCTTCTGGTCCAAGGGCCTGTTCTTTGGTCTGCGCTGGATCGCCGACGTCAGGGTCGAGGTGCGCGGTCGCGAATACCTGCCCACCGGCCCCGCCCTGATCGCCGCCAAGCACCAGTCGATGTTCGACGTCTTCAGCCAGTTTGGCCTGCTGCCCGACGCCTGTTTCGTGATGAAGAAGGAACTTCTGAACGTGCCGCTGTTTGGCTGGCACGGCCTGAAGGCGGGCATGGTCGTCGTCGACCGCGCCGGCCACTCGACGGCCCTGAAGAAGCTGGTCCGCGATACGCTGGAGAAGATGAAGGAGGTTCGCCAGGTGGTGATCTTCCCCGAAGGCACCCGCGGCGCCGTCGGCGTTCCCGGCGACTACAAGCCCGGCATCGCCGCCCTCTATCGTGAGCTGGACCTGCCCGTGACGCCCCTGGCCCTGAACTGTGGCGTGCACTGGGGCAAGGGTTTCCTGGTCAAGCCGGGCGCCATCGTCTTCGAATACCTGCCGCCGATCCCCGCCGGCCTGAAACGCGGCGAGTTCATGCGCGAACTACAGACCCGCATCGACACGGCGACCAAGGCCCTGGAGGACGAGGGCGTCTGATGATCCCTCTCTCTTTGAGAGAGGGCGGGGCCCGCCGCGAAGCGGTGGGAGGGTGAGAGGTTACAGACTGGCAGGATCGAGCGCTGTCAGCTTTCGAGCCATTGCTGACTTTCAGGTCTCTCTCGTCGATCGGAGGCACAGCTCGTCTCTGACCCCGGAAACGTTCGATTATTGGAAGGTCGGCCAAGCTGGAGCCTTTCTAGAAAGAACTAGCGCGCGCTTGCTGAGGTAGAGCTTGGGTGACAAGCTATGCCTATGGATGTCCCCAACCCTCTCGGCTCGCCACCTGAAGAGCATCTCTTCAACAGCATCTTTTCAGCGGAACTGATGCGGCGGCTGGACGGTGTCATCACCTCCAAGTCTCGCTTCGTGCACTATACCTCTGCCGAGGTAGCCATGAGCATCATACAGAACGCTGAGATCTGGATGCGCAACACGACGACCATGAACGACTTCTCCGAAGTGGAGCACGGGCAGCAGTGTGTCCGGGAGGCTTGGATTTCTTCATCCGGGGAAAGGCTGCAGCGCGCGTTAGAAGCTATTCACCCTGGCATCGCGGCTGAAATCACAGAGCGCTATGATGCTTGGCAGCCCGATATGCGAAGCAACACATACATCACCTGTATATCGGAGCATCCGCCGGAGGAGGACGAATACGGACGGCTCTCAATGTGGCGCGCTTACGGTGGAATTGCTGGAGTGGCCCTAGTCCTCAATCTGACACCATTCTTGGCGACAACCGACGAGCTCGCAGCATTCTCTAGCCCAGTATTCTACGGCACGGGAAAGGACATTGAAGTCAGAATTGACGAGATGGCCGCAAGGTTGGAGCAACACGGTGAGGAGTTGCGGAAATATGGGAAGAGCGTTTTGAGCGAAAATGTCTTTTCGGCGCTCCACTTCGCAGCGCTATGCACCAAACATCCAGCATTCAGAGAAGAACGGGAGTGGCGCGTTATATACTCACCGAATCTGGCGCAATCGCCGGTGATAAAGCCTGTCATAAGATCGGTTCGCGGCACGCCACAGACTGTGCAATTTCTGCCGCTCAAGCATGCGCCCGAAGTCGGGCTTCATCATGCTGACATCCCCAGCCTAGTGGACCGCGTCATTATAGGGCCGACCGACAACGCGTGGGTTCTCTACGAGGCCTTCAAGCGGCTTCTAACCGACGCTGGCGTACAGAATGCGCATGATCGAATAAGCGTCTCTCAAATCCCACTGCGACACTATTCCTAAGCTTGGCAAAGATAAGTAACGCGCAAGCCTATGGTTGGACATCGTCATCTAGGTTGGCACTCTAGAATATCCGCTTCCCACCCTAAGCGGACCTTGGCGACGTCCGCTTGCGGTCCAAGGGTCAAATGTCGGGTTTCAGGTGCTGACCTGATTTCCGCTCTCCTTCCATTCCGGCGGCTCAACGCCAGGAATCGAGATTTTCCGGCCAACGGTGAAACCTCTCACCCTCCCACCGCCTGCGGCGGCGGGCCCCGCCCTCTCTCTCAGAGAGAGGGATTCGTAGAGCCGTCCTCCCGCGCCGCGACCAGCTTGAGCAGCGTCTCCATGGCGTGATCGCGCACGCCGTCCTCGCGCAGGTGGCCGACAAGGTCGGACAGGTAATCGATGTTGCGGCCCGACAACCCTTTGGCGCCGGCGATGAGGTCGGCCTGCTGTTCCAGGCTCAGCGCCCCGGCCCACTGGCTGTGCTTCATGTCTGACAGGAAGACCAGCGAGGAGATCTTCGCCGCCTCACCGTCGATCTTCAGATCGCTCCAGGCCTCGAAATAGGTCTCGGTCGGCTGCTCGCGTTCGCGCAGATAGCCATAGACCTGTTCCCATTCCGCCGCCGCCACCCGATAGGCCGCGCCGCGCACCGAACCGCCGGGCGCAAGGCCCAGAACCAGCCCTGGACGCTCATAGGTGCCCCGGTGATGGACCGAATAGATGCAGAAGGCGCGACGACGGCCGTGGAGAACCGCGCGTCTTCGCTCTACAAACGGGAACCCGGGACGCCACATGAGCGATCCGTATCCGAACACCCAACGGTCTCCGCTCTCTACGCTCATCTTCAATCCCGACTGGACGCGCTCTTTCATGACCCATACCGACGCCGCGCCGCCCCGCAAAGTCCGCAGACGAGGTCTGTTTGCGCCCTTCATCATCGCGCTGATCTTCGCGGCGGCCTGGTGCGTCGGCTGGTTCTGGCTGCGCAATCAGGCCGAGCAGCGGATGGATACGGCCTCGGCCTCGCTGAAGTCACGCGGCTATGACCTGTCGTGGAGCGCCCGCAGCTTTTCCGGCTTCCCGTTCCGCCTGGACGTGACCCTGGCCGACGCCCGCGTCGCCGAGCCGTCCGGCTGGGCCCTGCGCATTCCGGAGCTGAGAGCCGAAGCGATGATCTATGGCCTGGACCACTGGGTGGCCGTGGCCCCGCGCGGCGCCCTGCTGACCCGGCCGGAGGGCGGCGACGTCGCCATCGCCGGTCAGGCCCTGCGCGCCAGCCTGGCGGGCCTCAAGCAGCACCCGCCCCGCATCTCGATCGAAGGCGCTGGCCTGGTGTTCTCGACCGCGCCCGAGGCGGCCCCCTTCCCGCTGCGCTCGGCCCAGACCATGCAGCTGCACCTGCGCCCCGGTCCCGAAGATCAGGCCGCGATCCTGTTCAAGGCCGAGGGCGCCCGGGCCAATTTCACCGGCCTGCTGGGCCGCATCGCCCAGGAGAACAGCGCCGACATGATCCTGGACGCCCGCCTCAGCAAGGTTTCGACCCTGCGCGGCGACAACTGGGCTGACGCCGTGCGCGACTGGAGCGCGGCCGGCGGCGCGATCACCATGGAAAACGCCCGGATCAGCGCCGGCGAGGCCGAGGGCACGGCCAAGTCCGGGGCCCTGACCGTCGACGCCGATGGCCGGCTGCAGGGCAAGCTGGAGGTCGCCCTCAAGGAGCGGGTCGATCCCCGGGCCGCCCGGACGCCCGAGCAGATCCTGGCCGCCGCCGCCCAGGCCCTGGGGCGCGAGCCGGTCATCGAGGCCAACCTGATCCTGCAGGAAGGCCGCACCCGACTGGGAACCATCGACACCGGTCCCTCGCCGCGAGTTTATTGAGCGGCGGGCAGGCGCGCCTGCGGCGGACGGCGCGCAAGTTTCTTGCCGTGAACGCCAGCTATTGCACCGGCGGCGGCAAGGACTATGGTCCGGCCTCCAATTTCGGGGATAAACATGGGTACCGACGCGGCCGACGCGCCTCCGTCTCTCGACGAGGTCCGATGGCGACTGGACGCCATTGATGGTGAACTGCTGAAGCTGCTGGACGAGCGGGCCGCCTTGGCCGGCGCCGTCGCGGCGGCCAAGCGCGCGGCGGGCGATACGGGCTTTGGCCTGCGTCCCGGCCGCGAGGCCCTGATCATCCGCAAGCTGCTGGCCGCCCCGCGCACCGCAGCCAACGACGCCCTGATCATCCGCGTCTGGCGCGAGGTGATGAGCGACAACCTGGCCCGCCAGGGTCCCTATCATCTGGCCGTCTGGGGCGGGAAGGATCCGACCCGCGCCGTCGAGCTGACCCGCCTGCGGTTCGGAACCGCGCCAAGGATGCAGGTCCTGGCCGAAGCCAAGGACGTGCTGGCCGCCGCCAAAACGCCGTGGGGCGTCGGCGTGCTGGCCCTGACGCCGGACAGCAACTGGTGGGGCCGCCTGCTGGCGGAACCCAAGCTGAAGATCTTCGCCGCCCTGCCCTGCCTGAACCGTTGGGGCCCGCAGGCCGCCCTGGCCGTGGCCGAGGTCGAGGTCGAGCCCACCGGCGGCGACCAGACCTTCTGGGTCACCGACTCGGGCAAGAGCGCCGCCGCCATCGTCGAGGCCCTGAGCCCCAGCGGCGTCGCCGCCGAGCCCCTGGCCGAGTCCGGCGGGCTGAAGCTGTTCTCGCTGTCGGGCTTCTTCCAGGTCAATGACGCGCGCCTGGCCCAGGCCCCCGGCAAGCTGACCGGCGTCATCGGGGCTGCGCCCACGCCGTTCGACGTTTAAGTGGGCGACGTGTAAGACGACGGCCAGTTCAGACTGAGTTCCAAGATGACCGCTCCCGCCCCCGACCGCTTCGCCGCGCCGCGTCCCATGCCCAAGCCGGGCATCATGGATATCCACGCCTATGTCGGCGGCAAATCCAAGATCGAGGGCATCGCCCATCCGGTGAAGCTGTCCAGCAACGAGAACATTCTGGGCTGCAGCGACGCGGCCAAGGACGCCTATCGCGCCGCCGTCGACCGCCTGCACCTCTATCCGGACGGCAAGGCCAATGGCCTGCGCGCCGCCGTGGCCGAGCGCTACAGGCTGGAGCCCGAACGCCTGACCTTCGGCGACGGCAGCGACGAGATCTTCGCCCTGCTGTGCCAGGTCTATCTGGAGCCCGGCGACAATATCGTTCAGGGCGAGCACGGCTTCGCCGCCTACGCCATCGGGGCCCGCGCCTGCCAGGGCGAGGTGCGGATGGCCCGCGAGCCGAACCAGCGCATCGACGCCGACGAAGTGGTCAAATGCATCGACGAGCGCACCCGCCTGGTGTTCATCGCCAACCCCGCCAACCCGACCGGCACCTGGCTGACCGGCGAGGAAATCCGCGCCCTGCACGCCGCCATCCCGCCGTCGGTGGTGCTGGTGCTGGACGGCGCCTATGCCGAGTTCGCCACCGATCCGCGCTTCGAGGATGGCCTGGACCTGGCCCGCACGGCGCAAAACGTCATCGTCACCCGCACCTTTTCCAAGATCCACGGCCTTGGCGGCCTGCGGGTCGGCTGGGGCTATGGACCGGCCGGGATCATCGAGCCGATCGAGCGCATCCGTCCGCCGTTCAACACCTCGATCCCCGGCCAGGAGGCGGCCATCGCCGCCCTGGGCGACCTCGAATTCCAGGCCCGCTCGGTGGCGCTGGTCGAGCAGTGGCGGCCGTTCCTGACCCAACAGCTCGGGGGGCTTGGCCTTGAGGTCACGCCGTCGGCGGCCAATTTCGTGCTGGTCAACTTCCCCGACGTCCCGGGCAAGACCGCCCGCGAGGCCGAGGAATTCCTGGCTAGCAAGGGCTATCTGGTCCGCGCCGTCGGCAACTACGGTCTGCCCAACGCCATCCGCATCACCATCGGTCTGGAAGCGCACAACCGCGCCGTGGTGGATTTGCTGACGCAGTTCGTGGGTCGCTGATGTCCCCTTCATTTTCCGCTCTCCCCGGCGAAGGCCGGGGTCCGGGTCGAACCCACAACCGCCCCGCTGGTGAGCGCCGCCGCATGGCGCTTCATCCCCAGGCGCTCTGGCTGAATCTGGGCCCCGGCCTTCGCCGGGGAGAGCGGGTTGAGGTTACCCCCCATGTCTAAGCCCGGTATCCTCTATCCCAAGATGACCGTGATCGGCTGCGGCCTGATCGGCGGTTCGGTGATCCGCGCGGCTCGCGCTCACGGCGTGGTCAGCCAGATCACCGTGGCCGACGCCAGCGAGGCCCACCGGGCCCGCGTGGTCGAGCTGGGCATCGCCGACCATGTGACGGGCGACATCGCCGAGGCGGTGCGCGACGCCGACCTGGTGGTCATCGCCACCCCGGTGCTTTCGGTCCCTGAACTGGCCGGCCTGGTGATCCCGGCCATGAAGCCCGGCGCCACCCTGACCGACGTCGGCTCGACCAAGGCCAATGTCGCCGAGGCCTTCCGCGCCCAGGACATCTCGAAGATCTTCGCCATTCCCGGCCACCCGATCGCCGGCACCGAGCAGTCGGGTCCGGACGCCGGCTTCGCCGAGCTGTTCGAGAACCGCTGGACGATCCTGACGCCCTTCGAAAGCGACGACGAGCACTACGCCGCCGCCGTCGCCCAGCTGTCGGCCTTCTGGCGCGCGTTCGGGGCCCAGGTCGAGCTGATGGAGGAAAAGCACCACGACCTGGTGCTGGCCGTGGTCAGCCACCTGCCCCACCTGATCGCCTACACCATCGTCGGCAGCGCGGCCGATCTGGAGAACGTCACCGAGAGCGAGGTCATCAAGTTCTCGGCCTCGGGCTTCCGCGACTTCACCCGCATCGCCGCCAGTGATCCGACGATGTGGCGCGACATCTTCATCGCCAACAAGGACGCGGTGCTGGAAATGCTGGGCCGCTTCACCGAAGACCTGCAGGCCATGAGCCGCGCCATCCGCTGGGGCGACGCCGACACCCTGCACAGCCACTTCACCCGCACCCGCGCCATCCGCCGCGGCATCGTGGCGGCCGGCCAGGAAAGCGCTGAGCCGAACTTCGGACGCGACCGCGGCAAGCACTGAGGCGCAGGTTCGCGACCTCGCGCGTTCGCTGCGAGTTGGTGAAAAGGGTCGCGGAGCGTCCGGACCACGTCCGGAGGAAAATAGAATAACCGTTTCGACGAAGCCGAGCGCTCCGCGTGGTCGTTATCCATCAGCGTCCCAGCGGGTGGCCCAGTTGGGGCCTTACCGGGACCCGGAAGCTTCGGTTTCCCGAAGTCCCGAAGGTCGGGGGGCGTGGGGCCAATCCTGACCAACACTCGCCTTGATCCCCGTCCACGCCGACGGCGGGCGGGTCCTGCAACGCCAGGATCCCCGGACCGGTCGAGTATCCCCCTCGACCCCAGTCCCGCTCGATCACCCCCCGCCGCCGCAATGGTCGCTGGCCTTGCGCCCTTTCCTCGCGACGAGGTGGGACAAGAATACGGGAGGTTTCAGCGCGTCGGATAAGTTTGCTGCACGCCCGTGTCGATCCCCGTTGCTTCGACCCTCTCCCAGAGGGAGAGGGAGGGACCCACGCTTGCGTGGGAGGGTGAGGGGTTACACCCTAAACCATTGTCGCACCTGGGATCCTGCCCTGTCCGGAAGGGCTTCGCAAACCCCTCACCCTCCCACCGCTACGCGGCGGGCCCCTCCCTCTCCCAGAGGTGTTCAGACCGGGGACATCCGTGACAGGTGTTCGGAGACATCCGTGACAGGTTGAGGATGATCACATCGGCGTTTTGAGGTCGATGGTGGAGATGGTCTTGGACCTGAAGACCAGGTCATAGCGGCCGTCGATGTTGGTGGGACGAAGGGCCAAGGTCTTGCCTGTGAAGGCCTTGGGGACCCGGATGAGGCGGGCCTCGAAGCTGATGCGGCCGTCCTGAACCTTGCGCGTCAGGTCGTCGGGGCCATAGGCGAAGGGCGCGATGTCGTCGCGATAGGGCCTGGGGCTTGGAGCATAGCGTTCGATGGGCGTGATCAGGCCCAGGGCCTCGTGAGGGCGCTGGGTGTTGTAGACCGTGCGCCAGTCGCGCAGGTGGCGGGCGGCCTCCTCCAGGTTGGCGAACGGCGGCCCTGACAGGGCCTCGGCCTTGAGGGTGCGATGGAAGCGCTCGTCCTTGCCCTGGGTCTGGGGGTGGTAGGGTCGCGAGTGGCCCAGAGCGATGTCCTGCTCCAGCAGCCACACGCCCAGAGCGGTCCAGGACCGGCCCACGCCGTCCCCCCTCATGCCCGCGCCCCAGGGCGGGCCGTTGTCGGCGGTGATGCGACGGGGCAGGCCATAACGCTGGAAGGCGTTGATCAGGCTGGATTTTACGGTCTGGCGCTCCTGGTTGGCGCAGGCCTCTAGCACCAGGCAGAAGCGCGAATGGTCGTCCAGCACGGTCAGCGGGTGAAGCCGCCCGCCCTCCGCGCCAAGCGGCACGTAGCCCTTGAAGTCCATCTGCCACAGGTCGTTTGGCGCGGGGTGCTCGAAGCGGATGAACGGCTCGTGGCCGCCGCCGAATGCGCCCAGAGCCACGCCATGGCGGCGCAGGATCTGGGTCACCGTCGAGGGCGATGGCGCCTCCAGACCCTGGCGTCGCAGCACGGCGGCGATCTTGCGCCCGCCCCAGGCCGGGTGCTGGGCCCGCACCGCCAGCGCCGCCGCCTCGATCGGAGCCGGCGTCGTCCGAGGCGAACCGCGTGGGCGTCGCGACCGCTCCGTCAAACCCGCCTCGCCCTGCGCCGCATAGCGCGACAGCAGCCGGTAACCCAGGCTGGCGCTTATCCCAAACCGCCGGCAAAGCTCCCGGCGATTGGCGCCTTCAGCCTGCGCCAGACGCACGAACTCCCGTTTGAAATCCATCGCAGAGACTCCCGTGAATGGCATCTCCGACCTCCCTTCGAGATCGGAAAATGTGTCACGGATGTCTCCGAACACCTGTCACGGATGTCCCCGGCCTGAACACCTCTGGGAGAGGGTTTCAGATTCCCGTGCCCATCCGGGGATGGCGCGATCGCTATCCCCGCGCCGACGCCCCCAGCACCCGCGCCCGCAGCATCGACAGCGGCAGGGGCCCGGGAACCAGCACCGCGTCGTGGAAGGCGCGGATGTCGAAGCCCGAGCCCGGCAGCTTACGCGCCGCCTCGCGCAGGCGGACCAGTTCCAGCCAGGCCAGCCCCTGCCCCGCCGAGGCCGCCGGGCCGATGGCGATGCGTTCGATGCCTTGCGACACCGGCGAGAACACCGGCGGCGGGCCTTGCAGGTCATTGAGGAAGGTCGTGGTCTTCTCGACGCCCCAGCCCTTCAGATGCACGCCGAGGTCGGCCAGCAGGCGGCCGACGCGGAACAGCATCCACTGGAGATAGCCCAGCTCCGCCAACGGATCGCCCGCGAAGGCGCCCTCCTCGGCGGCCAGCTGTTCGGCATAGATCGCCCAGCCCTCGGAGAACCCCGGGAATGCCAGGCGGGTGCGCAGCGGATGGGCGCCGGAGCGTTCCTCCAGCGGCATCTGCACCATGTGGCCGGCGACGCTCTCATGGTGGACGACACTGGGTAGGGTCCAGCTGGGGCGGGTGCGGATGGTGTTGAGGTCGGCGTAATAGACGCCCGGCTTCGAGCCATCGAAGGACGGCGCCTCGCGATAGCCCTGACGGCGGGCGGCCTCGTCGGCGGGGCTCATGCGGCTCATGCTGACCGCGCGACTGCCCGGCGCGATTGTGGCGAACGAGACCGGCAGGCGCGAGACGGCCTTGGCCAGCCAGGCGTTCATGTCGGCGATCAGCCGGTCGCGGCCGGCGGCGTCATCACTGTAGAGCCAGCGCTCGTCGCGGCTGAGCGCGGCCAGACGGGCGCCGACCGTGCCCTGGCTCATCCCCTGGGCCTTCAGCAGCGTATCGGCGCGGGCGGTCAGGGCCTTGGCGGCGGCGCTAGCGCGATCCCAGGCCTGGCCAGGCGTGATCTCGGCGCCGATCGCCGCCTTCAGCAGCAGGGCGTAATAGGCCTCGCCATCCTTGAAGCGTCCGACGCCGATCCCCTTGCCGGCCTTGCTGCGCAAGGCGATCAGAGCCTCGCGCTGGCGGCCCAGGGCGGCGGCGAGATCAGGCGTGGCGGCGACGGCTGTCGCGGTTTCGGCGAGACCTGCGGCGACCTTGTCGATCACAAAGGCCGGCAAGATCACGCCTCTGGCGGCGTCTTCCGCGATCCGGGCGGTCTCGGCGTCCAGGCGTCTGACGGTGTCAGCGGTAGCGTCGCCTGACTTCGCGGCTTCAACGGCCTTCAGCCAGGCGCCCGAGCGGGTGGTCACGACATAGGGCGAGCTCGCGCCCGCGCCGAACGGGAAGCGGCGGACGATCTCGTCCTCGGTGGTGAACGCCGACAGCACGGCGTCATAGTCGAGGCGCGCGGCAGGGCTCAGGGCGACGGGAGAAAAAGCTTTCAGTGCGGCCAGGCGCTGGGCGGCCGGGCCGCCCTTGGCCAGCTTGTCGAGCAGGGCCTTCAGCGCCGCATCGTCGCCGCTCGCCTGTGCGCCGCCGGCCGCCAGCAGCGCCGCGCCTCCCACGGCGCCGCCTATCACGTCTCGCCGGCTGATCATGGCGTCTCTCCCGGGATGTCTCTTAGCGGTCAGGTCTAGGCGATCTGACACCGGTGTCCAGCCATTGGCCGACTTGATCGCGCCGGCCCTGCCGCTAGGGTAGCGCGAACAGCCGTTTGAGAGATCCGCCATGGCCGAAGCCTTCATCTGCGACGCGATCCGCACCCCTATCGGTCGCTATGCCGGAGCCCTGGCGTCGGTCAGGGCCGATGATCTGGCGGCGGTAACCTTGCGGGCGCTGGTTGCGCGCAATCCCGGCGTCGACTGGAGCCTGGTCGATGACGTGGTGCTGGGCTGCGCCAACCAGGCCGGCGAGGACAACCGCAACGTCGCCCGCATGGCCGCCCTGCTGGCGGGCCTGGGCACCGAGGCCTCGGGCTCGACCATCAACCGCCTGTGCGGCTCGGGCCTGGACGCCGTGGGCGTGGCCGCGCGCGCCATCAAGTCGGACGAGGCCCAGCTGATGATCGCCGGCGGCGTCGAGAGCATGAGCCGCGCGCCGTTCGTGATGGGCAAGGCCGACAGCGCCTTCTCGCGCAATGCCGAGATCTTCGACACCACTATCGGCTGGCGGTTCGTCAACCCGGCCATGCGCAAGGCTTACGGCGTCGACTCGATGCCCGAGACCGCCGAGAACGTCGCTGATGACTACGGGATAAGCCGCGCCGACCAGGATGCCTTCGCCCTGCGCAGCCAGGCCCGCGCCGCAGCGGCCCAGGCCAGCGGCCGCTTCGACGCCGAGATCGTTGCGGTCAGCATCGCCCAGCGCAAGGGCGACCCTGTGGTGGTCAGCAAGGACGAGCACCCGCGCGCCACCACGATCGAGGCCCTGTCGGCCCTCAAGCCCATCGTCCGCCCGGACGGCACGATCACCGCCGGCAACGCCTCGGGCGTCAATGACGGCGCGGCGGCGCTGATCATCGCCTCGGAAGAGGCGATCAAGCGCCATGGCCTGACGCCGCGCGCCCGGATCGTCGGCTCGGCCGCCGCTGGCGTCGCGCCGCGCATCATGGGCTTTGGTCCGGCCCCGTCGACCCAGAAGCTGCTGGCGCGCCTGGGCCTGACCATCGGCCAGATGGACGTGGTCGAGCTGAACGAAGCCTTCGCCGCCCAGGGGCTGGCGGTGCTGCGCGCCCTGGGTCTGCCCGACGACGGCGAGCACGTGAACCCCAATGGCGGCGCCATCGCCCTGGGCCATCCCCTGGGCATGAGCGGCGCCCGCCTGGCCCTGACGGCGGTTGAAGAGCTGCATCGCCGCAAGGCCCGCTATGGCCTGGCAACCATGTGCATCGGCGTGGGCCAGGGCATCTCGATGGTGGTGGAACGGGTCTAGCCGTTTGAGCGGTCATGCAGGCCACGCACGACGCGCGCCGCAATGACAAGCTTTGGTTGCGCGTGACAACGGCGCTTCCCCCTGCTCATCTGGACCCTCGCCAACCGTGAGCGTCCGCATGCCCCTTCGCGCCGTCCTTCTTGCCCTGACCCTGACAGCGCTGGCGACCGGCGCCCACGCCCAGCATGTCACCGGCGGCAAGCTGGTCCCGGCCAAGGCCGACGCCGACGGGATCAGGGCCTGGAAGGGCTTGCCCTACGCCGCCCCGCCGGTCGGCGCCTTGCGCTGGAAACCGCCGGCGCCGGTGGTCGCCTGGAAGGGCGAGCGGGCGACCGACCGGTTCGGGCCCAACTGCGCCCAGCCCAAGGTCTATAACGACATCGACCCCTACGCCCCCGCGATGTCGGAGGACTGCCTGTATCTGAACGTCTGGAGCCCGGCCAAGACCCGCGAGTCGCTGCCGGTGTTCTTCTGGATCCATGGCGGCGGCTATGGCGCGGGCTCGGGCGCAGAGCCACGCCATGACGGCGTCGCCCTGGCGAAAAAGGGCGTGGTGGTGGTGACCATCAACTATCGCCTGGGCGCCTTCGGCTTCCTGGCCCATCCGGCGCTGACCCGGGAGTCGCCCAAAAGGGCCAGCGGCGACCAGGCCCTGGCCGACATGATCGCGGCCCTGCGCTGGGTGCAGGCCAATATCGCCCTGCTGGGCGGCGACCCCGACCGGGTGACCATCGCCGGCGAGTCGGCGGGATCGGACGCCGTCAGCCGGCTGATGGCCTCGCCCCAGGCCCGGGGCCTGTTCCAGCAGGCCATCGGCGAGAGCGGCTCGGCCTTCGGGACCCTGGGCAAGGACGAGACCCTGGCGATGGGCGAGGCCAACGGCCTGGCCCTGGGTCGCGCCCTGGGCGACGACAGCCTGGCGGCCATGCGCCGACGCTCCACCGAACAGATCCTTGCGGCCGTGACCGCACCGACCGCGCGCTTTGCCTTCCGCCCGATCCTCGACGGCTGGATCCTGCCAAGCAGCGCGGCCGAGATCTTCGCGGCCGGGCAGCAAAGCGACGTGCCCCTGCTGGTCGGCTGGAACCGTGATGAAGGCAGCCTGCTGGAAGGCGGGGTCTTTGCCGGCCGCACCCTGCCCGAGGCGCTGAAGCTGACCTTCGGCGACAACGCGGCCGAGGCGGCGAAACTCTATCCCCACGACACGCCCGACCAGATGATCCGCTCTCGGATCAATTTCGCCGGCGACGCCTGGATGGGCCTGCCGACCTGGTCATGGGCCGTGGCCCAGACCCGAACCGGCAAGGCGCCAGTCTATGCGTTCCGCTTCGATCATGCGCCGAAAACGCCCGACGGGTGGTTCGGCGAGGCCAATCGCGGCAAGTCACTGGGCGCGTTCCACTCGGCCGAGATCGTCTATGTATTTAACCATCCGGACAATGGCGGGGCCTGGAGCGTTGACGACACCGACCGCCGCGTGGCCGACGTGATGTCGTCCTACTGGGCCAATTTCGTGAAGACGGGCGATCCCAACGGTCCCGGCCTGCCCGTCTGGCCGGTGTATGATCCCGAAGGTGACGCGCGAAAGCTGATCATCGACGCCGACACCCGCGTCATCGCCGATGACGACCAGCCCCGCCTGAAGTTTCTGCAAGCCGAGGCGCGCCGGGCCCGGCGCTGAGCGGCAAAGTTCGCTAGTGACAACGCTGTCAGGTTAGCGCTAACCTGGACCTGAAGGCGCGCGGCCACGACGCGTCGGCAAGCAGGGAAGATGCGCATGACCAGGATCAACAGGGCCCTGACGGCCATCGTCCTGACCTTTGCCTTCGGCGCAAGCGCCCGGGCCGAAGACGCCGCGGGGCCGATCCGCCTCAACCAGTTGGGCGTCGAGACGACAGGTCCCAAGCGCGCCATCCTGGCCGATCCCTCGACAAGCCCCATGGCCTGGACCCTGCGCGACGCCAGGGGCGCGAGTGTGGCCAGCGGCCAGACCAGGGTGTTCGGCGCCGACGCCGCCTCAGGCGACCATGTCCACCAGATCGATTTCAGCCACTTCAAGGGTACGGGCGACAGCTATCGCCTCAGCGTCGGCGCAGCCCAGAGCCGGCCCTTCGCCATCGCCGGGCGCCTCTATGGCGCGCTGAAGGGGGACGCCCTGGGCTTCTTCTATCAGAACCGCGCCAGCATTCCGATCGAGGCGCGCTTCGTTCAGCGCCCCGACCTGGCCCGCCCGGCCGGCCACGCCCCCGACAAGGCGACCTGCTTCAACAAGGCCGACGAGCGCGGCCAGGTCTGGGCCGGCTGCGACTACACCCTGGACCTCAGCCGGGGCTGGTACGATGCAGGCGACCACGGCAAGTACGTCGTCAATGGCGGCATCTCGGTATGGACTCTGCTGAACGCCTACGAGCGCGCCCTCGTGCTGGGCAAGGCCCCGACCCTGGCCGCCTTCGCTGATGGCAAGGGCAAGATTCCCGAAAACGCCAACGGCGTCTCCGACCTGCTGGACGAGGCCCGCTGGGAGATGGATTTCCTGCTGGCCATGCAGGTTCCCGCCGGCAAGACCCTGGCCCTGCCCGTCGGCCATCAACAGGTCGGCCCGGCCGGCCGACTGGTCCTGACGGATCTGGACGCCTCGGGCATGGCCCATCAGCGCCTGGCCGATGAGCGCTGGACCGCCCTGCCCACGGCGCCGGCCGACGACAAGGAAGTCCGCTACCTCTATCACCCCACCACCGCCGCCACCCTGAACCTGGCCGCCACGGCGGCCCAGGCCGCGCGGATCTGGAAGACCATCGATCCAGCCTTCTCGGCCCGCTGCCTGGATATCGCCAGGCGCGCCTACGCCGCCGCCCGGCGTAACCCCGAGGTCTACGCTCTGGGCGCCTTCACCGGCAGCGGCGGCTATGGCGACGGCAATGTGGAGGACGAGTTCTACTGGGCCGCCGCCGAGCTGTACGCCACGACCGGCGCTGCCGAGTACGAGACCGCCCTGCGCGCCTCGCCGCTGTTCCTGGCCGGCCCCTCTGCTTCCGGATTGGCGGCGGGCGGCAGGCCGACCGGCGACATCGGCTGGCCCTCGGTGGGCGCCCTGGGAACCGTGACCCTGGCGCTGGCGCCCAATGGTCTGAAGCCCGCCGAGATCGCTGTGGCGCGCGCCAATCTGGCCGCCAGCGCCGACCGCTATCTGGAGGACGGCGCCCGCCAGGGCTATGCCCTGCCCTATGCGCCCAAGGGCTATCCGTGGGGGTCGACCTCGTCGGTTCTGAACCGCGCCATGGTGCTGGGCCTGGCCGCCGACTTTACGGGCAAGGCCGCCTATCGCAACGGCGCGGTGGACGCCATGGACTGGGTCCTGGGCCGCAATCCTCTGGATCGCTCGTTCGTCACCGGCCATGGCGCGCGACCGATGCGCAATCCGCACCACCGCTTCTGGGCGCATCAGGCCGACGCCCGGTATCCCGCCCCGCCCCCCGGCGTGATCTCGGGCGGCCCGAACTCGACCAACATGAGCGATCCGGTCGCCGAGGGCATGAAAGGCCAGTGCGCACCCCAGACCTGCTGGACCGACGACTATCGCGCCTTCACCCAGAACGAAGTGGCCATCAACTGGAACGCGCCGCTGTTCTGGGTCGCGGCCTGGCTGGACGAACCCGCCCGCTGAGGCGCGCGCAGACGGGCCAGGCTGCGCGACACTTTGTCGCTGAAACTGGCATATCTTCGTTCACCCTGCGGGTCGTATCTGAGACGCTAAGCGGCCGGGGCGAGAGCTGGAATGCGATCTGAAGGAGCGGAGGACAGGCCTCGGGGCGACCCCCTCAAGCTCGCCCTGCTGGGGCAAGCGCATCGCAACAGCCTGGCGACCATGACGGTTCAGGCCGCCTCTGCGGTCGGCTTGACCCTGCTCGCACTCCCCGCAGAACGCCCCTTTCACGTGACCTGGCTGGCTGTCGTGCTGGCCCTGCTGGCGGCCCGCCTGGTGATCAACCACCTGCTGGGCGCCGCCCTGGCGGGGCGGCTCCTGACCAAACAGCTTTGGCCGCTGGCGCATCTTCACAGTACGGGCCTGGTCCTTAGCGCCGGGCTGTGGGCGCTGCTGGCCTGCATACGTATTCCCGTCGACAGCCCTGTTTCGCGCTATGCCCTGATCGTTGTGCTGTCGGCCCAGGCCGGCGGGGCGGTCGGCATTCTGTCGCCTCAGAAATGGGTCGGACGGATCTATATCACTCTGGTCCTGATCCCCGCCTCCATAACCCTGATCACCCTGGGCGGCGTAGACGCGACCCTGGGCTTCCTGGGCGCGGTGTTCTGGATGGTGATGGTGGTCGCTCATCGCAACAACCACGCTCTGCTGGTCGACTGCCTGCGGCTGCGCGACGAGAACCGCGAGTTGCTGGCGGATATCAACCGACGCAACCACGACACCAGCCTGCTGAACCGCGACCTTGAAAGGCGTGTGCGCGTCCGCACCGAGCAACTGGAGCGTCTGTCGGAAGAAGCCCAGGTCGCCAATCGCGCCAAGTCGCAGTTCCTGGCCATGGTCAGCCACGAAATGCGCACCCCGCTGAACGCCATCCTGGGCGAGGGTCAATTGCTGGCGCGCGAAGCGCTGACCCCGCCGCAACGCCAGCGCCTGGGGGTGATGAAGACCGCCTCCCGCGTCATGCGGCAACTGATCGATGACATCCTCGACATTTCCCAGATCGAGGCCGGCGGATTGCAGTTGCGGCTGAACGTGTTCTCGCTGGAAAATCTGGTCAGCGATATCCGGGAACTCCACCAGCCCTTGGCCCGGGAGCGGGGCCTGTCCCTGACCATCTCCCTGCAACCCGATCTGGCGCGCTTCCGACGCGGGGACGGCGACAGACTGGCCCAGCTCCTCGCCAATCTGATCTCCAACGCGCTGAAGTTCACACGGCAGGGCGGTGTCACGGTCAAGATCACCGGCGACGACCATCGGCTGCAGATCGCGGTGATCGATACGGGCATCGGCATCGCCGCCAAGGACCACGAAGCCATTTTCGAGCGCTTCGTTCAGGTCGACAATTCTTCGACCCGTCGGGTCGGAGGGATCGGGCTGGGCCTGGCCATCTGCCGCGAGATCTCCGAGCGCATGGGCGGTTCGCTGAAGGTCACATCCGCCCTGGGCATCGGCGCGCGGTTTGACTTCGAAGCGCCCGTCCCGTCGGTGATCTCTTCCGAAGCCCCGATCGAGGACGAGGTCGGCGAGTTTGCCGGCGAGGCGCCCGCTTCGCTTCTGGTGGTGGACGACAACCCGGTCAACCGACGCATCCTCGCCGCCCTGGTCGAACCCTTCGGCGTCACCTGCGGCTTCGCCGTCAGCGGGCGTGAAGCGGTGGCGGCCTGGCGCGCCCAGCCCTGGGACGCGATCTTCATGGACGTGCACATGCCCGACATGGACGGCGTCGAGGCCACGCGGACCATCCGCCGTGAAGAGGCCCTGGCCGGCGCCGCCCGGATCCCGATCTTCGCCGTCACCGCAAGCGTGCTGAACCACGAGGTCGAAAGCTATCTGCGGGCGGGAATGGATGGCGTCCTGCCCAAGCCCATCGAAGCCGCAGCCCTGGCGTCAACCCTGTCGCAGTGCGTGGCCGCCGCAGCTTAGGGCGTTGTCTCCAGGGCCGCAGCGCGCTCGCCAAGACGCGCGATGGTTTCGGTCCAGCGCCCCTTGGCGTCGCTGAAGAACAACTCGGCCGAGGGATACCAGGTTGATCGCTCCTGCCCCCTTCCCCATCGCCAGTCCGTGTCGATCCGGGTGAGCAGGAGCCATACCGCTTTGCCCATCCCGCCCGCCAGATGGGCGATGGCCGTGTCGACGGTCACAACGACATCGAGACCTTCGATAATGTCAGCGGTGTCGGCGAAATCCTTCCCGCCCGTAGCGGCGTGATCCAGACCGACGGTCGCGCCGAGCGCAGCGGCCAGCTTCAGGCCGTCTGCCTGGTCAAGCGAGCGGTAGCCATCGTTGCCATGGGCGGCGCTGCCCGCCGTGACCAGGCCGATCCGCGCCGAAGGCGAGAGCCTGTCCGCAGCCTTGAGATAGGGCGCGCCCGGAACGGTTTCGAGCGTGTAGTCCATCAGGCCGACGATATCGGGACCCATGACATAGAAATCGCAGTCCGGGATCTCGACCCGGCCACTGCCCTCATAGACCTCGACACCCGGCAACGACCGGGAGAACAGCCGGGAGACCTGAGGCCTGCAGACCAGCCTGACGGTCGCCCCGCGTTCCGCCAGGATCGGCGCGAACCGCGCATACTGAAGTTCGTCGCCAAACCCCTGCTCGGGCCAGATCAGCAGCGAGCGACCGCTCAGGTCTTCGCCGTTCCACTCGGGACAGTCGAAGAAGCCGGGCTTGTTGGTGTTGTACTTGGCAACCTCGTGCCGCCGCCGGAAATGCGGGACCGCATCCCGGTACCGCCCCTGCATCATGATGACCTGGCTGAGCGCATAGTGGGTGCGCGCCGACCCCGGATCGATGGCCAGGGCCCGCCGATAGGCCTTTTCAGCCTCGGGCAACCGACTGAGGCTGGACAACACGCCGCCCAGATTGTGCAGGGTCGCCAGATTCTTGGGATCCATCCGCGCCGCCAGCTTGAAGAGGCGCTCCGCCTCCTCGAAATCCAGTGCGGCTTCGGCGCGCTGCGCCTTGTCGAAGAGTTTCCCCACAAGGCGCTCCTGCCTGCAGCGCCTTGGAGCGGGCGATGGGAATCGAACCCACGACATTCTGCTTGGGAAGCAGACGCTCTACCTCTGAGCTACGCCCGCGAGGCGTTCGGGTCGTCTAGCGGGTCTGGGCGGGGTTCTCAAGAGCTACAGACGGTGAAACGGGCCAGCCTCGGCGCCAGTTCTCGATCAGGCCCTTGCCCTTGCATCACCCTGCGACGGACCGAGCACATCCACCTGACGGTGTCGGAACCGATCGCGACGGTGCTGGCGGAATTGAAGCTGCTGCAGGAGAAGGCCTTGAAGCGAGCGGCATTCGGCAGTGGATAGCGCCAGACGATTGGACCGTCGCCGGCGGTTCACGCTACTAATGACACTGCAAATGCCATAAAAGGCCCAACGCGATCAACGCAGCGAAAGGCGGGCGCCGATGCTCATCGTTCACGGGCTGGATTTGTCCTATTTCACGGGCAAGCTTGAGGGATATCTGCGCGCCAAGGGCCTGCCCTACCGCCTTCAGGAGATGGATACGGCCGCGTTTCGCGCCCTGGCCCTCAAGACCGGCGTCCGCCAGATGCCCCAACTGGAGCTGCCCGACGGCCGCTGGATGACCGATACCCCGGTCATCATCGACCGCTTGGAGACTGACCATCCCCTGAGCTCCCTCACACCGACCGACCCCGCCCTGGGGTTCCTCGCGGCGTTGATCGAAACCTATGGCGACGAGCATCTTTGGCGACCGGCGCTCTACTATCGCTGGGCCTATCGGGCAGACGCCCAGCTGATGAGCGGTCGACTGGCTGACGGCATGTTCCGTGACATCCCCCTGCCGAGGGCGCTGAGACGCCAGGCCGCACTGCTGCGGCAAAGGTCCGTCTACCTGGGTGGTGAGGGCGTGAGCCAGGCCAATCGCTTCCGCGTCGAGGCGGACTATCTCGACACGCTCGAGGCGCTGGACAAGATCTTCGCGCGGCGGGACTGGCTGCTGGGCGAAGCGCCGACACGGGCGGATATCGGACTGTTTGGGCCGCTGTTTCGGCATTTCGCCTGCGACCCGACACCCGCGGGGATCATGCGCGCACGTGCGCCGTCGGTCGCCGCCTGGGTCGCGCGACTATGGGCCCTGAAACCCGACCCCAGCCGTTCTGCGGCCCTGATGACGCGCGCACCGGACGATCTGGGGCCCTTGATGGATCTGATCGAAGACCGCTTTCTGCCCGAGATGGCCGCCAATCAGCAGGCTGTCCGCAACGGGGCGGCCCGCACGCACTACATCGGATCGGACGTCGCCTTCCAGTATCGCGCCAACGCCTATCGCGCCTGGCGACTGGGTCGGCTCCAGGCCGCCTATGCCGAGTTGGACGGCGCCTCGCGACGGGCCGTCGACTGGCATCTGGGGCCGCGCTCCCGCGAGATCCTGCTATCCGCAGCGGGGGGCGGCTCTGGCCGGGACTTGCCGTCGCATGACGGCATAGTTCGTGATCGCTGGTGGAGACCTCTTGACCGGACGCCATGAGAGGCCGCCCGACGATCAACGTCCGCGCCACAATCCCTTGCAGTATCCGGAGCGGGTCTGGGCGGGGTTCTCACACGCTGCAGACGGTGAAACCGGCTAGCCTCGGCTCTCGTCCTCGATCAGGCCCTTGCCCAGCACAGCCTTGAAATGGGCGATGGTCTTGGCCAGGCCTTCCTTCAGCTGGGTCCTGGGCTCCCAGTCCAGCGCCGACCTGGCCAGGGTGATGTCGGGCTGGCGCTGGCGGGGATCGTCCTGCGGCAGGGGCCTGCGCTCGATCAGCGAGGTCGAGCCGATCTGGGCGATGGTCTGCTGGGCCAGCTCCAGGATGGTGAACTCGTTGGGATTGCCGATATTGACCGGACCGGTGAAACCGGTGGGCGTAGCCATCATGCGGATGAAGCCTTCGACCAGATCATCGACATAGCAGAAGCTGCGGGTCTGCTGGCCCTCGCCGTAGATGGTGATCGGCTGGTTGGTCAGGGCCTGGACCACGAAATTGCTAACGACGCGGCCGTCATTGATCGCCATGCGCGGGCCGTAGGTGTTGAAGATCCGCACGACCTTGATGTCGATGCTGTCCTGCCGGAAGCTGTCGAAGAACAGGGTCTCGGCGCAGCGCTTGCCCTCGTCATAGCAGGCGCGCGGGCCGATCGGATTGACCCGGCCCCAGTAGCTTTCGACCTGCGGGTGGATCTCGGGATCGCCATAGACCTCGCTGGTCGAGGCCTGCATCACCCGGGCCCCGGTGCGCTTGGCCAGGTCCAGCATGTTGATCGCGCCCATGACATTGGTGCGCACGGTCATGACCGGATCGTACTGATAGTGGATCGGCGAGGCCGGGCAGGCCAGGTTGTAGATCTGGTCGACCGGAATGAAGATCGGATGGTTCACGTCATGGTTCACGAACTCGAAGTTCGGGTGATCCATCAGGTGGGCGATGTTGTCCTTGCTGCCCGTGAACAGGTTGTCCAGGCACACCACCCTGTCGCCCCGCGCGATCAGTCGGTCGCACAGATGAGAGCCGACAAAGCCGGCCCCGCCCGTCACCAGGATACGAAGAGCGGTGTGTTTCTTGGCGGCGGTCTGGGCGGACATGACGGGTCTCTGCGGCGCGATCTTCACCGTGGTCTGATTTGCCTAACGGGTCTCGCCCCCCGGCTCAACCATCGCCTGCGGCGACGGATGCGACCGACCGGCGCACCCGCCCTCTCGCGGCTAGTTCACCCGCTCAGTCTGAACGCCCAGCGTCGCCAGTTGCGCCTGCAGGCTGTCGGCGCCGACCAAGTGTCCGGCCCCGACCGCGACGAAACTGACGCCCGAACCGGCGAGCTTGGTCTTCAGCTGAGTGGCCCAGTCGCGATTGCGGTCTGTCAGCAGCACGCCATAGACCTCGGCATAGTTGGTCTTCATCTCGGTGATGAACTGGTCCTCAAGCGCCTTGACGTCCCCCGCCGCCCAGGCGGCGACCATGCTGTCGATCTTGGCCGGGCCGGCCTCGGCGTCGTCCAGGGTGGCCCGCAGCATCTCGACCTCGGTCTTGGTCGGCATGTCGGCGAAGAAGCGGATCTGCTGTTCGGCGGTCTCCAGCGATGAGGCCGGCTTGCCCGCCGCCTTCATCTCGGCCGACACCACCTGCTCGACCCCGCTGCGCGGATCATAGCCGGCCTTGATCACCGGCAGCATGGCCAGCGAGATCGAGGCCAGCCAGGGTCGCATGACCTCCATGGCCTGGGGCGGCATGCCTGCGGCCTGGGCCAGACCCTGGGCGCGCTTGAGGTCCTTTGGCGACAGCTTCTGCGACAGCGGGGTGGCGCGATCCAGGCCGTACTGCATGACCAGCGGCTGCATGACCGCCGGGTCGTCGGCGCCCAGAACCTCGATCACCAGATCATCGCTGGCCTTCAGGGCCTGATCGATGCGGGGCGAGCGCCACTGGGTCGCCGGCTTCAGCACGTGGATCGTCCCGAACAGGTAGATCGTCGAGTCCTGGTCCTTGATCACCCAAAGGGCGGGCTCGGCGGCGGCCGGGGCGGCGAGGCCAAGGGCCAGGATGGAAACCAGGCCGATGAACGCCCGGCGGGCGGGCTGGAAGACGGTGCGGAGCATGTGATTCTCTGTACGGATGCGAGGACGAGTTAGGGGGGAAGCCTCGCCAGGCGCAATCAGGCCCGGCGAAGGCGGCTATTTCAGGAAGCGCTCGACCGCGGCGGCGAAGGCGGCCGACTGGTCCAGCATGATGAAGTGAAAGGCGCCGTCGACGCGCTCCAGCCTGACGCCGGCCAGGCTGGCATAGGCGCCGGCATAGGTCTGGTCGACCATGGCCTGGGGCGCGCCCATGGCCGGATCATACGGATAGAGCATCGTGGTCGGCGTGGTGACCGCGGCCAGCTCACCGCGCATATCCGTGGTCAGAACATCGTACAGGGCGCGCGCCACGACCGGTTGCGACGAGGTCCTGGACCAGTCCAGCGCGGCCTTCAGGCCCTCCGGCGACTTGACCAGGCGGGGCATGGTCATGGCCTGCTGGGCGGCGAAGGTCTCGGCCGACATGGCGCTCATGCCATCGCGCATGGCGGTCGCCTGCGGCCTGACGCCCTCGACCGTGGCGGCCGGCGAGAACAGCACCGGATAGAACGGCAGGCTGTCGACGATCATCAGGCGGCTCAGAGCCTCGGGATGGCGGCGGGCCAGCATCAGGCCGGTCAGGCCGCCCATCGAATGGCCGATCACGGCCGGCGACATCAGCCCGGCGCTCTTGATGTAGCGGTCCACCGCCTCGACCAGCGGTTCCAGCATTGGCCCTTCTGCATTGCCGCCAGCCGGCGCGCCGGCGAAGCCGGCGACCTGAACGACATGGACGCGATAACGGCCCGACAACTGCTTGACCGTGGCGTCCCAGACCGCGCCGGAGGAGGCCAGGCCCGGGATCAGCACCACGTCGGGCCCCTGCCCGCTGACCGTCACCGCGATGCGGTCGGAGGCCAGCGGCGCCGCGTGGGCGTGGTTGCCCCCGAATACGCCGGTGGCGGCGAGGATGGCCAGAATGATGATGGCGAAATGGAACCTGGGACGGGAGTTACACATGGTCTCAAAACCTTGGTGCAGGGGCGTGCGCGAGGCTTCAGCGTCGCGGAGCCGAGGAAAAGTCGATAGAAGCGTAGGAATTCAGGCGGGCGCGTTTGGCCCTGCGGGCGGTGTCAGCTGTAGCCGCGCCTGACCGACACGATGGCGGCGACCAGCAGGTAGGTCCCCATCAGGATCGTGGCCGAGTCCCAGGCCGAGATGGCCGGGGCCAGGTCCAGCTTCTCGGCGGCGGCCCAGCAGAACAGCGCCGCCTGCAGGACCCAGAAGCTGATCGCGCTGGCCTCGATCGTGATCTGGCGGATCAGTTCGTCGCCGCGACGCCAGACCAGCAGATTATAGACGGTCTGAACCAGAAACAGGGCGACAACCCCGCAGAGCACAGCGACGCCCAGCGCCTGAGGCACGGGATCGTAGAACAGATGGGCCAGCACCGGCGCGATCATCATCGGTCCTGCCAGGAACAGCACGATCGCCTGCTGGCGGTAAAAGGTGATCTGGGACGGCGTCGCGGCGCGTCCGCTCTTCGGATCCAGAACCCATCCGGCGAGCTTGCCGCTGAGGCTGGCCAGTCCGATGAAGACCCCCATGGCCAGAAGCAGCGCGCCGATGATCAGAGCGCCGTGATCGGACCAGCCCAGATCATAGGCCGGCACGGGGCCCAGCTTGAGCAGCTTGCCGACGAAGTAACCGACGACGCCGCCGACCAGGCCGCCCGCGATCAGCTTCACGGCGCGGACGGCGATCTTGTTGGAAGACATCATGACTCGGGTCATGGGATTTCTCCTTGTGGACCGGCCCTAGGCCTCGTCCTGGAAGATGGCTTCGATGGGTTGGCTGAAGAGCCGGGCGATCTTGAAGGCCAGCGGCAGGCTGGGATCGTACTTGCCCGTCTCCAGGGCGTTGATGGTCTGGCGCGAGACCTCGAGGCGTTCGGCGAGGTCGGCCTGGCTCCAGTCGCGCTCGGCGCGCAGCACCTTGAGCCGGTTCTTCACTGGTACCTCCGGCGAACGAAGGGTTGGGCCAGGCCAAAGCTGCCGCAGAACAGCGGAAACACCAGATAGAGCGGGATGTGCGGCACCACGTCGGCGTTCTCGAGAAAGCCCCAGGCCGTGCAGGCCGACAGCGTGATCCCGACCCCCCACAGCATCGACTGGACCAGGACCGAGCGGATGAACTCGTCGGTCTCCTCGATCAGATAGAGGCCCATGATGGCGATCACCGCGATGACCGGGAACGCCGGGGCGATGGCCAGAATCCAGAGCAGCGGGCCGGTCGGATGAAGGTTGCTGATGGCCCACAGGGCGCCGGACAGCACGACGACATAGGCGAGCATGGCGGGAATGAACCGGGCGATGTAGCGGCGGCCGGCGGCGGTCGTTGACGTACTCATGTCGGGTCTCCTGTTTCTGGATCAGCGCTGACGCAGCCACCAACCGGCCCAGACCAGGCCATAGCCAACCAGCTGGGCCGTGAGCAGGGACACAAAGCCCAGCGTCGCCCACTCAAGAGGATCGCGTTGACCAAACATCGCAACCAGGCGCTCGGCGTTGACCAGCACACCGATCGGCAACAGGGCCAGCATCCCGCCCGTCCCGCCCCAGAACCAGGCGAAGGTGTGCGCCGCCCGTGCGGCCTCGTCGATATTGCGCCAGTAGATGATCGACACCCAGAAGAGCGCCACGATAGCCGTCAGCGTCGCGCCAAAGACCAGCGGCGCCGGCAAGGTGACGCCCATGTCCTCCAGCATCGCGCTTCCCGCGCCGACGAAGCCGCCGAAAATTCCCGTGCCCAGCAAGATCTTCTGCGCCAGACCCTGACGCGCCGCTTGGCGGCCAATACGCTCGTTCATGACAAGCACCCCTATCGAAATGACAAGGGTATTTGTCACATGCGCTCGCAACATGTCAAGCGTACTTATCTTTTTGTATGGGAGAGGCGACTAAATGTAAGGTCCGTCAGCTCTTTAGGCGGCCTTGGGCAGATCGAAAATGTCGCGGGTCTCGTCGCCCAGAACCCCACGCCAGTGAATGGCCTCGATCGTGTGGCGCTTCAGGGCTCGGGCCAGAACACCCCGGCTTTGGCAAGTGCGCATTTCCCAGCCGTAGCGCGAGAAACGGTCGCCAAAGTCGGCCCAGCGGATAACCCGACCGGCGGCATCCTGTCGCCAGATGGCCTTGTCGCAAGCCGGGATGCGGGCGCAGCCCTCCCAGGCGCGGATACGGATGGCGAGAATGGCGAAGGGGTCACGGCGAGATTTTGGCACGCTTGAGGCTCCGGCGGTCGATCGGCCAGAACGCGAAACGCGACTGATCTCTCCGCCCCCTCAAGCTATCACTTGCGGACAACAGTAGAAGGCCCACCACATCTAGTGTGACGCCGTGCCGCGCGACAGGCGATGCGACACCGGCTGCCTGAAAATCACTCTTTACCGGAGCGCCGAATCCGCTCCTCGCGGCTAGGTCCAGGCCTTGAAGTGCTTGGACAGTTTCAGCCCCTGGCGCTGGTAGTGAGACCCGCCCTCGCCGTACAGCCGTATGGGCCGCGAGGTCAGGGGCTCATAGACCAGCCGCGCCACCGTCTGGCCGTCCTCCAGCAGGAACGGGGTTTCGTGACTGCGCACTTCCAGCACGCCCTTGGAGCCGACAGCGCCGGCCTCTTCGGTGCCGAAGCCCGGATCGAAGAAGCCCGCATAGTGGACGCGGAACTCACCGACCGAGGGATCTATCGGCGTCATCTCGGCCGCTTCCATCACCGGGATCTCGATGTCGTCCTTGGAGGCCAGGATGTAGAACTCGCCGGGATCCAGCAGCAGCTCGCCGTGGCGGGTTTCCAGCGGCTCCCAGAAGTCGCGCGGGTCGTGGCCGTCCACGTGGTCCAGGTCGACAACGCCGGCGTGGCGACGTCCGCGGAAGCCGACAATGCCGCCCATGCCGGGCGACAGGTCGACACCGACGCTGCGGATCGACAGCTTGGCCGGCTCGCCGCGCTTGAGGCGCAGCTGGTTGAGGCGCGTGCCCGACCGCACCAGCACCGAGAAGGTCTGGGGCGCGATCTCCATATAGAGCGGCCCCTCATAGCCGGCGTCGACATCGTCAAAGGCGCGGCTGTGATTGGTCAGCAGGCGCACGAACACATCGACCCGCCCGGTCGAGCTCTTGGGATTGCCGCGCGCCGAGATATTGGCCGGCAGGGCCAGGCTTTCCTGCAGCTCGGCGATATAGACGCAGCCCTTCTCCAGCACCGCCCCCTTGGTCAGGTCCAGCTCGTGCATCGCCACGTCTTTCAGACGCTCGGACACGCGCCGCCCAAGGCCCGGCAGGAACGAGGCGCGCACCCGCCAGGCGCGCGCGCCCAGCCGCAGGTCCAGGCTGGCGGGCTGCACCTGATCGACGTCAAACGGCGTCTGAGAGGTGATCGCCTCCTGGGCGATGAGGTCTTCGATGGTCTGGCAGGGCAGAATCCCTGCGGAGTGGGCGTCGGTCATTGGCGCGACAGTCGCTAAAGCTCGCCTGGAAGGCAAGGCTGGAGCGGCATCGGCTCGCCTTAGGCAATTCTGATGTTGAAATCAGGCCGCTCCGCCTTGACCGTGCGGGGCTCTGAACCCCTTATGCCGGCCTTTTCCGCGCCGAAGAAGGAACGCCCCGTGGCCGAGGACCCGAAGGACTGGGACATCGCGACCAAGCTGATCCGCGGGGGGCTGGCCCGGTCGCAGTATATGGAGACCGCCGAGGCGCTCTACCTGACCCAGGGCTTCACCTATGACAGCGCTGAGGGCGCCGACCGCCGCTTCTCCGGCGAAGACCCGGGCTTCGTCTATTCGCGGTTCAACAACCCGACCGTAAAGATGTTCGAGGACCGCCTGGCCCTGCTCGAAGGCGCCGAAGTCTGCCGCGCCCAGGCGACAGGCATGGCCTCGATCAACATGTCTCTGATGGGCCTGGTTCGCGCCGGCGACCACGTTGTCGCCGGTCGCGCCCTGTTCGGCTCGTGCCGCTGGCTGATCTCTGAGTGGCTGCCGCGCTTCGGTGTGGAAACCACCTTCGTCGACGCCACCGATCCCAAGGCCTGGGAAGCGGCCATGCGGCCCAATACCAAGGCCGTGCTGATCGAGACGCCATCGAACCCGGTGCTCGAGATCACCGACATCCGCGCCGTCTCCGAGATCGCCCACGCAGTCGGGGCCAAGGTCATTGTCGACAACGTCTTCGCCACCCCGATCTTCCAGCAACCGCTGAAGCTGGGCGCCGATATCGTGGTCTATTCGGCCACCAAGCACATCGACGGTCAGGGCCGCGTGCTGGGCGGCGCGATCCTGACCAGCGAGGCGATCAACGAGGAATTTTACCGCGACGCCCTGCGCCATACCGGCCCGTCGCTGTCGCCGTTCAACGCCTGGGTGCTGGTCAAGGGCCTGGAGACGCTGGACCTGCGCGTGCGTCGCCAGACCGAGACGGCTTTCGCCCTGGCCAATGTGATCGCCGAGCACAAGAAGACCCAGAAGGTGCTCTACCCCTTCCGCCACGACCACCCGGGCCACAACGTCGCCAAGTCGCAGATGACGGGCGGCGGCACCGTGGTGGCCCTGGACCTGGGCAGCCGAGAAGCCGCTTTCAAGTTCTTGAACGCGCTGGAGATTGTCGACATCTCCAACAATCTGGGCGACGCCAAGTCGATGGCCACCCACCCGCCGACAACCACCCACCGCTCGGTGCCCGAAGACCAACGTCCGTCCCTGGGCGTCACCGAAGGCGGCGTGCGCCTGTCGGTGGGTCTCGAAAGCCTTGCCGATCTGACGCGAGATGTGACCCGTGCGCTCGACCAGGCGTGAAACCTCCCCTCCGCTGCAGCGGATCCGCAAGCGTCGCGGCGCCGATGGCGGCATCTATGAAGCCCGCACGCGCGACATCGTCGTGCGCGTGGCGCCCGTCTACCTGCCCGAGGAATCCGCGCCCGAGGAAGGCCTCTATCTGTGGTCCTACACGGTGGAGATCGAAAACCACGGCGCCGAGACGGTGCATCTGGTCGCCCGCCGCTGGGCGATCACCGATGCGCTCAATCGCTGCAACGAGGTCGAGGGTTCTGGCGTGGTCGGCGAGCAGCCCGAGCTGAAGGCCCGCGAGGCGTTCCGCTACGTCTCCAGCTGCCCCCTGCCGACCTCGTCGGGCGCCATGCGCGGCAGCTACCAGATGATGACCGAGGGCGGCGACGTGTTCGACGCCGAGATCCCCGAGTTCTCGCTGCACCTGCCAGGCGCCGCGCGGCGCTACAACTGATCACGACGGGCGCCAAAGTCACCTCTAGGCGCTGCCTGACGCGGCGCCGGCCAACGGCTCGCCCCTGCCCCATCGCGCCAGCGTCCAACGGCGATCGCTCGACGCCGAGCCGCGCGCGCCCTTCCCCGCAATACAATCAGGGAATGTATTCCGTGCCGTGAGGGCCCGTTTTCCGCTTACATCATGCGGTGCCTATGGCGGTGGGTGACGTTCGAAAGACCTTAGACCCAAGGATCGATCGTACGCATGGCGTCCCGGGGGGAACGGCTAAGCGAGGCCATAAAGGGCCGCGGCATCACCAAGATGCTGTCCCTGGCCCTCGACCTGCGCGTCCATGAAAGCGCCATCAGTCGCTGGCGCAAGGACGGCGCGATGACGCTCGACAACGCCGTACGCCTGTCGGAGGTGCTCGACGTCTCCCTGGACTGGCTGATCCTGGGCCGCGGCGACATGGACCGCCACAAGACGACCCCTCCCCATCCTGAAGAGGCCGACCTGATCCTGGTCGGCCGCCGCCTTCCCGCGGCGGCGCGCGGTCACCTGGTCGTCTTCCTCGAGAGCATCGCCCCGACCGACTGACGCCGCAGATCGCTCTTGCGCCCGGCGCAAGAAGTGCACGCGCCAGTTGCGCGAGGCGCAACACGCCACAGGTGTTAACAAAAAATTATCGTCCTAGGGTTGCTTCGTCGGAGGAACGACGGGGACACTGTGAGGCGCTCAGCCAATCAGGTCCTTCGCCCTTTTGTCCGACCTCAAACAGCAACGCTTCTAGAGGAATTGGCGCAATGGCGACCTATACGATCAAGATCCTGAACAACGCTCAGGCCAACAAGAGCTATGTGGCCTTCATGGCTCAACCCGTGGTCACGTCGAACGGCGGCACGGTGCCCGTCTACACCAACGCCTGGGCGACCTTCGAGAACATCACCGACGGCGGTTGGGATTCCGTCGTCTACACCCAGTCGACCTATGCCTACTGGTCGCAGGCTGCGGCTCAGCTGAGCCCCACCACGATCATCGACTCCGGCGGCACCAAGCAGGTCAACACTGCCACCACCGACACGGTGGCCTTCACCAACACCGGCGCCACGGGCTTTGGTCCGATCACCAGCCCGGGCACCGCCCAGAACGGGTCGTTTTCGATCACCACCACCACCGACTTCACGCCGGCCAACAACTTTGTGCTCGGCCTGGCCAGCTCCAACGGCTCGCTGATCCCCAGCCCGGTGGCCAGCTTCGCCGCCCTGCCCAACGAGATCTACAACATCACGCCGGTCGTGAAGTTCTACGTCGCCGACCAGCTCTATCAGGCCGGTCAGGTCATCGATTATTCGTCGACCTCGAACCAGATCGCCACGATCGACTTCACCGGTCTGCCGCAAACTACCGCGACCGTCGTCCAGGCCGCCAACGGCGCCTTCTCGGTCACCTACAGCTAACAGCGCCGACGGGGTGTCCCCACCCCCCGTACCGCTGCCTGGCGGGCGGGTCGCTTGAGCCAGCAAGCGACCCGTCATGCCCCCCACAAACCTTCGGCCAGCGACAAGCTTGGCCACACCCTCGGAGCACGCAAATGCCCGTCAATGTCGTTTCCTACAATCCACCCACCGGCAACATCGCCCCGACCCTGAACAACGGGAAATTCAACGCGACCTTCGGCACGACCGCCGTGTTCGGCGGCGCCCCCTGCTCGAACGGCGAGTATCGCCAGTATGTGAGGGGCCGGTTCGTGGTCAATGGGTCCCAGCTCACCCACTATCTTTGCGTCGGCGATCCAATGTCGACGATCGCCTACAAGGAAGACGGCTGCCTAGCGACCTGCACGGCCTATGGCCATCGCACCTGTCCGGCCGATCCTATCGATAGCTATACGCCCGCCCAGGCGACGGGCTGCAATTTCTCGATGTCCGACGCCCCGGGCTTCAACAATGTCAGCGCGGCCGGCGTTTATCTGCTGGATCTCTACTTCCAGGGTGATCTGATCGACACCAGCACGCCCAGCGCGCCGCCCATGCGGTCAGCGACCTGGACCGTGAATGGAACGACGACCGTGACGGCCACGACAACATCCAGCCTGCCACCCGCGCAGGGCCTGCAAAGCGACGACAGGATTATCGAAGCACACTTCGCCCGAAACCTCTTGTCCCAAGCGCTGGAGGTTCACGTCGTCGTGGCCCGCGCAAAGGACGCGCCGCCCCTCGATCCGGCATTGGTCAATATCGCGCTCAAGGCAGACGATGACGTCGTGATCAACGCCGACGTAGCCGTGCACGAGGTCGCCAGCAAGTTCGGCGCGACCGCGAGCATCGTTCACACGCTCGATCCCAACGCGCCGCCGCCGACCAAGGTCCATCTTGGCAGCGACCCGCACGCCCCTGGCTTGGCGATCGGCGGACACCCCTGAACAAGGCCCGCGCCGCCTTCATGGCGGCGCGGCGTCCTTTTTGATCAGCCCACCGTTTCCGGATCCACCGCATAGACCCGCGAGCAGTATTCGCACGTCACGTGGATCTTGCCGTCGGGCTCGACCATCTCGGCCTTTTCCGCCTCGGTGAACGACTGGATCACCACGGCGATACGGTCGTCGGTGCAGCGACAGAAGGAGCGCAGCGGCTTCTCCTCGATCAGACGCACGCCGTCCTCGTTGAACAGCCGCCACAGCAGGGTGGGCGAATCGATCGTCGGGTCGATCAGCTCGTCCTCGCCGGTGGTTTCGAAGAAGGCCTGGGCGTGGTTCCAGGCTTCCTTGGTCTCGCCGCGCGTCTCGTCGCCGGCGATGGACTGGATCAGGATGCCGCCGGCGCGCCACTTCAGACCCTCGCCGCTATCGGCCTGACCGACGGCCAGACGCACGCGGGTCGGGGTCTGTTCCGACTGCTGGAAATACTGCTCGGCGCACAGGGCCAGGGTCTCGCCCTCAATGGGCGTGACGCCCTGATAGCGGTCCATGTCGGGGCCCTGATCCAGGGTCATGATGAACACGCCGCCGCCCAGCAGGGTCTTGGCGCCCGGGCGCACGAACCCTTCCGAAGCCTTGGCAACCTCCTCGGCGTCGAAGCGGCAATAGCCGCGCAGGCCGCCGCTGGTGTCGTAGTCGACCACCACATAGCGCACGGGGCCATCGCCCTGGGCCTGGACGATCAGCCGCCCCTCGAACTTTAGGCTGGAACCGACCAGAGCGGCCAGGGCGCAGGCCTCGCCCAGCAGGTTGGCGACGGGCTCTGGATAGTCGTGACGGGTCAGCACCTCGTCGACGGCGGCGCCCAGGCGCACAAGGCGGCCGCGCACGGGCAGGCCTTCGATCTGGAAGGCGGACACGATGTCGTCGAGGGCGGGCATGGCGGTGGTGTCGATCATGGGGCGGTTAGATAGGAGCTTCCAACGAAAATGCGAGCCCCTAGATGCGTGGCCGCCCGACGGGACCGGACCCTATCCAATATGGGTACGCCAAGGGGTCAGGCCCATTGTCGGGAGTCGAGAGTCGGATCACCCCAGAGAGGTCGTCGCTTTTGCCCATACGCGGCGGCAAAGCTGGCCAGTGCTCAACCCCACCGGGCACTGGCCGGCGCCCTTCCCCGCCTTAGCCGATAGCGCCAAACGCCCAGGCCAGAACCGATTTCTGGGCATGGATGCGGTTCTCGGCCTCGTCCCAGGCCAGGGAGCGCGGGCCATCCAGCACGGCATCGGTGACTTCCTCGCCCCGGTGCGCCGGCAGGCAGTGCAGGAACACGCCATCGGGGGCCGACAGGTCCATCAGCGCCTCGTCGACCTGATAGGGCTCCAGCGCGGCAAGGCGCTCGTCATGGTCGGTGTCGCCCATCGAGACCCAGGTGTCGGCCACGACCACGTCGGCGCCGCGCACGGCCTCCTTGGGATCGTCGGTCAGGCTCACCTGGCCTTGCAGGTCCTGGGCGCGCGCCAGATCGACCAGGTCGGGATGATAGACCGCCGGACAGGCGATCTTCAGCTTGAAGCCCAGCAGCGGCGCAGCATGGATGAAGCTGGAGCAGACATTGTTGCCGTCGCCGACCCAGGCGATGGTCTTGCCGCCCACGTCGCCGCGATGCTCTTCGATGGTCAGCAGGTCGGCCATGATCTGGCACGGGTGGCTCTTGTCGGTCAGGCCGTTGATCACCGGCACGGTCGAGACCTGGGCGAAGCGCTCGACATCGGCGTGGCTGTTGGCGCGGATCATCACAGCATCGACCATCCGCGACAGCACGCGGGCGGTGTCCTCGATGGTCTCGCCGCGACCCAGCTGCATGTCGTTTGAGGTCGAGATGATCCCCGAGCCGCCCAATTGGCGGATCGCCGCGTCAAACGAGAAGCGGGTGCGGGTCGAGTTCTTCTGGAAGATCATCGCCAGAACGCGACCGTCGGCGGGCGCGTCGGCATCGACCCGGCCCTGGCCCCAGCCCTTGCGGGCGGCCTTGCGGGCCTTGGCGTCCTCCAGCATCAGGCGCAGCGTGGCGCCGTCCAGCTTCCATAGATCGATGAAGTGCCGGGGGGTGGTCATATCGGCCAAATCCCAGAGCCCGCCCCGGCTGTCGCCGGAGCGGGTGATTTACAGTGTGAAGATCAGGCGGCCGCCAGCTTGACGCGCGCGGCTTCGCAGGCCTTTTCCAGCTTGGCGATCGCCTCGCTGGCTTCCTCGATGGTCAGGTTCAGCGGCGGCAGCAGGCGCACGCAGTTGTCGCCGCCCCCGGCCACCAGCAGCTTCTCGTCGCGGGCCAGGACCATGAACTCGCGGTTGTTCGGGATCAGCTTGATGCCGATCAGGAAGCCCTTGCCGCGGATGTCGACGATGACGTCCGGGAAGCGATCCTTCAGGCCGTTCAGCTGCTGCACGAAATAGCCGGCCACGGTCTTCACGTTGTCGAGGATCTCGGGCGTGTTGATCGTGTCGAAGGCCGCCTTGCCGACGGCCATGGCCAGCGGATTGCCGCCGAAGGTCGAGCCGTGGACGCCCACGGTCATGCCCTTGGCCGCCTCGGTGGTGGCCAGGCACGCGCCGACCGGGAAGCCGCCGCCCAGGGCCTTGGCCACGGCCATGATGTGCGGCTCGCCGCCCGGGGCCCATTCGTAGGCGAACAGCTTGCCGGTCCGGCCCATGCCGCACTGCACTTCGTCATAGATCAGCAGGACGCCGTGCTCGTCGCAAAGCGAACGCAGGCTGACCAGGCAGTGCTCGGGGATCGAACGCGCGCCGCCCTCGCCCTGTACGGGCTCGACGATGATCGCCGCCGTGGTCGGCAGGGCGATGGCGGCCTTCAGGGCGTCATGGTCGCCGAAGGTCAGCTGGCTGTAGCCCGGCAGGCGCGGGCCAAAGCCCTCGACATAGCTGGGATTGCCCGAAGCGTTGACCGCCGCATAGGAGCGACCGTGGAACGAGCCGTCGAAGCCGAAGATCTCGATGCGCTCGGGCTGGCCATTGGCGGTGTGGTACTTGCGGGCGGTCTTCAGCGCGCACTCGATCGCCTCGGTGCCCGAGTTGGTGAAGAACACCACGTCGGCGAAGCTGTGGGCGCACAGCTTGTCAGCCAGCTCTTCCTGCTCGGGGATGCGGTAGATGTTGGAAACGTGCCAGAGCTTGTCGGCCTGGGTCTTCAGCGCCTCGACCAGAACGGGGTGGGCGTGGCCCAGGCCGTCGGTGGCGATGCCCGCCACGCAGTCCAGATACACATCGCCGTCAGTCGAGAACAGGCGCGCGCCTTGGCCTCGCTCAAACGCCAACGGGGCGCGGTTGTAGACGCCCATGATGTGCTGCTGCGAAGACTTCGAAGACGTAGGGCTGGTCAAGACCGCCTCCCAAAAAGGAAACAAGCCCCCGCGCTATTCGCACGGGGACCGGAAGGCCGCAGGTTGTCGCCGTGGAACGACGCTCTGTCAATGAAAGTGCTGTGAAATTGCGCGCTGGCAGCCCTGGGATCACGCCATCAGGTCTTGAGGCGATACCCGGTGCGGAACAGATGCCAGCACCACAGGAACAGCGCCACCGTCAGCACCGCCGTGGTCACCACGCCGATCAGGATCGAGCCGTCGGCATGGCCGATGAAGCCGTAGCGGAAGCCGTCGATCAGATAGAAGAACGGGTTGTAGTGGCTGGCCGTCCGGAACGGCTCGGGCAGCTTGTCGACCAGATAGAAGGTTCCCGACAGAAAGGTCATCGGCATGATCAGGAAGTTGGTCACGGCCGACAGCTGGTCGAACTTCTCGGCCCACAGGCCCGCCAGAATGCCGGCCAGTCCCAGGATCAGCGAGGCGCCGATCCCGAAATAGAAGATCGGCCAGATGTGGGCCACGCCCAGGCCCGCGCCCGGCAGCAGGCCGATGACAATGGCCGTCACCGCCCCGACCACCACGCCACGCGTCGCCGCGCCCAGGGCGAAGGCCGAGACCTGCTCCAGAGGCGATAGCGGCGGGGTCAGGAAGTCCGGCGTCAGACCCATCATCTTGGCCTGGATCAGCGACGAGGACGAATTGGCGAAGGCGTTGTTGAGGATGGCCATCATGATCAGGCCGGGCGCCACGAAATGTCCGAAGCTCACCCCGTCCACCGCCTGACGCGCGGGGCCGACAGCGACCACGAAGACCAGCATGTAGAGCAAGGTGGTGACCACCGGAGCGGCCACGGTCTGGGTGCCCACCTTCCAGAAGCGGCGGATCTCGCGCTGATAGAGGGTGAAGAACCCGCTCCAGTTCCAGCCGTGATAATCGCGCGGCTGCGGCGGAACGACGCTGTCTGCCATGTCTCTCATGAACCCGAGTCCCAAAATTCCCTTACGCATGTGCGCTTTGGGCTCTCAGGGCGCAAGTCGCACCCTTTCCGAATCAATATCTAGTTTCTGTGGACAGACCACTTGGCGCCCATTGTGTGGTTTAACGTTTTCTTTACGATATATGGTAGGACGACCGCCGGCGGGGTGGTCAAAACACCAGATATAGGGCCCAAGGCTTGGGGAAGCCTCGGACCCTATCAATGGCGGGAGACGGGCATGAGCTGGACCGACGATCGGGTCACGACCTTGAAGAAACTCTGGCTGGACGGGCTTTCGGCCAGTCAGATCGCCAAGCAACTGGGCGGCGTTACGCGCAACGCCGTGATCGGCAAGGTGCACCGCCTGGGCCTTTCGGGCCGTGCGGCCCCCTCGCAACCGGCGCGTCCGGCCTTCAAGGCCCCGCGTCCCGCCCGTCCCGCCGCGCAGACCATGCCGTCCGCGCCGCGCCGCGTCGTCACGCCCGAGCACACACCGACGCAAGCCATCGTGTCGTCCGGCGTCGCCCCCCCGACCCTGCCCGTCTATCGCGACGAGCAACCCGGTTCGGCCACCGTGCTGACCCTGGGCGCCCACATGTGCAAGTGGCCAATCGGCGATCCCTCGTCGGACGGCTTCACCTTCTGCGGCCGTCGCTCGTCGGAAGGCCCCTACTGCGGCGAACACGCCCGGGTGGCCTACCAGCCGCAACAATCCAAGAAGAAGGCCGGCCCCACCGAACTGGCCCGCTCGCTGCGCCGCTACATCTAACCCATAAGAACAAGTCTCTCATGCGGCCCTCCCCGTTCGTCGGGGAGGGCCTTATGCTGTGCGCATGACCAAGCGAAAACAGCCAGAGAATCGCCTTCACCGCAGTAGCGGCTTCTCACCGCTCTATGGAATTTACTCTATTGGCCTGGCTCTCCTTGCTGGCGCGTCTCTGGGGACTTTCATCTACGGTGTCGGAACCGACATCTACGCGATGGCCTACGAACGGGTTGGCGCTGTTGTCACTTGGTCCAGCTTTGGCCTGCTGGCGATCTGTGAACTGGTCGTCGGCTCGATATGGTTGAAATTGACCACCCGTCGCTTGACCGCGCTCGGCTACCGCAAACGCTTGGCTTGGCTACCGGTCTCGGCTTGGATCGTGACATTCGCCCTGCCGATGGCGCTCGTCGCCATGTCGCCAGATAGCGACGACCCCGGCCCAGTTGGGGCGGCCTTTCTGATGATGGCGCTGTTGGTCCTTTCGATGCTGCTCTCGATAGGCTTCGTGGGAGCCTTGGTCTTTTCGCGAGGAGATGGGACCACGTCAGACCCATCTACTTCGCCCCAAACGGATTTTGGCTCTATCTAAAGCGCCATGACCGACGTCGCCGCCCCTGATTCCAACGCGCCCGCCTATTCCGTTTCGGAACTGGCCTTTGCGCTCAAGCGCACGCTGGAGACCAGCTATTCCCACGTGCGGTTGCGCGGCGAGCTGTCGAAGGTCACCCATCACGGCAACGGCCACGTCTATCTGACCATCAAGGACAACAAGTCCGCCATCGACGGCGTGGTCTGGAAAGGCTCCGTGCGCGGTCTCGGCGTGCGGCCCGAGCACGGCCTGGAAGTCATCGTCACCGGCAAGATCACCACCTATCCGGCCGGCTCGCGCTACCAGATCGTCATCGAGAGCATGGAGGCCGCCGGGGTCGGCGCGCTGCTGGCCCAGCTGGAGCGCCTGAAGGCCAAGCTGCACGGCGAAGGCCTGTTCGAGGCCAGCCGCAAACGCCCCCTGCCGTCGATGCCCGCCGTGGTCGGCGTGATCACCAGCCCGACCGGCGCGGTGATCCGCGACATCCTGCACCGCATCCGCGACCGCTGGCCCTGCCACGTGCTGGTCTGGCCGGTCGTCGTTCAGGGCGATCAGGCCGCCGCACAGGTGGCCGGCGCCATTCGCGGCTTTAACGCCATCACGCCGGGCGGACGGGTCCCCCGCCCCGACATCATCATCGTCGCCCGGGGCGGCGGCTCGGTGGAAGACCTCTGGGCCTTCAATGACGAGACCCTGGCCCGCACCGTGGCGGCCAGCGACATCCCGCTGATCTCGGCCGTCGGCCACGAGACCGACACCACCCTGATCGACTTCGTCTCCGACCGCCGCGCGCCCACCCCCACGGCCGCCGCCGAGATCGCCACGCCGGTGCTGGGCGAATTGCGGGTCCTGGTCTCGGACTATGACCGCCGCCTCAACCGCAGCGGCGCGCGACTGATCGAGGATCGCCGCACCCGCCTGGTCGGCGCCGCGCGCGGCCTGCCCCGCCCCGCCGACCTGCTGGCCCTGGCGCAGCAGCGCTTCGATATCGCCGCAGGCCGCCTCGACGCGGCCCTGGGCCGCAACACCGCCGTCCATGCCCAGGCCCTGCTGCGGGTCACCGCCCGTCTGTCGCCGCAGGCGCTGGGCCGTCAGCGTCAGGTCAAGGCCGACCGCTTGAGCGACCTGTCGCGCCGCATGGATCTGGCCGCCCATCGCGCGCCCGAGCGCATCGCCCAGAACGCCCGCCTGCCCGCCCTGTGGAGCCGCCTCAACGACGCAGGCAAGCGCCGCCTGCAGCGCGACGCCGACCGGCTGACCAATCTGGAAAAGCTGCGCCAGTCGCTTAATCCCGAACGGCCGCTGGAGCTGGGTTTCGCCCTGGTGCGCAAGGCCGACGGCGCCCTGGCGCGCTCGGCCAGCGACCTTTTGGCCGGCGAGCGGGTCAATCTGAAGTTCAAGAACGGCGACCGCGACGCGGTGATCGACGGCGACGGCGTAGTGCATGCGCCGCCGCCGCCGGCCCTGAAACCGGTGCGTCCAAAACCGACTACACCAAAACCTGATCAGGGCGATCTGTTCTGAGGCCCCTCTCTCGCGTAGAACACCCTCATGAACGCTTATGATCGCGACCTTGGAAAATCCGACGGCCTGGCCGTGCTGCACTATGGCGACGGCGAATTCGCTGTCATGACGCCAGGCCGTTTCGTGCTGTGCGCCGTCACCGGCGCCAAGGTCCCGCTGGACGCCCTGCGCTACTGGAGCCCCGAGCTGCAGGAAGCCTATGCCAATCCCGCCGAGGCGCTGAAGCGCTGGCAAGAGAAGATCGCCTGAACCGTCGCGCGCTTCTGGCCGGCCTCGCCGTCAGCGGAGTGGCTCATACGGCCTGGGCCTCGGCGCCCGGACTGACTCTATCGGGCAAGTTCGTGCAGGGTGGTTATGCCATCGGCCGCACCGCGCCCCTTGCCACCCTCGATATTGATGGCGAGATCGTCGGCCTGGCCTCGGCAGCGGGCTGGTTCGTGGTCGGCTTTGACCGCGACGCCCCGCCGGTCGTGACCATCACCGTCACCACCGCCGACGGCTCGGCCAGCCACGAGGCGGTCATCGCCCCGGGCGCCTTCAACATCCAGAGCATCGACGGCCTGCCCGCCGATCAGGTCGCCCCCGTCGACCCCATCCTGCTGGCCCGCATCGCCGCCGAAGGCGAGCGCAAGGCCGTGGGCTTCAACAGCGTCGCGGACCTCGACGCCTTCAGGTCCGGCTTCATCCTGCCTGTAGAGGGCGCGAGACGCTCGGCGCGCTTCGGGGGCCAACGTATACTCAATGGCGAGCCCCGGCGTCCCCATTTTGGGGTTGACCTGGCGGCGCCGGTGGGAACGGCCGTGCGCGCGCCAGCCGGCGGACAGGTCGTTTTCGCCGAGACCGGACTGCATTTCGAAGGCGGCCTGATCCTGATCGATCATGGCCAGGGCCTGATCACCGCCTATCTCCACCTGTCCAAAGTCGTTGTTATGGCTGGAGATTTCGTCGAACAGGGCCAGATGATCGGCGCTGTCGGCAAGGAAGGGCGCGCCACGGGCCCGCACCTGTGCTGGCGCATGAAATGGCGAGGCCGCAACCTCGATCCATCCCTGATGGTCGGCGCCAACGCCTCTCGCTCGTAGCGCGAGAATAAACCATCCATTAGCCCTGATCTCACTATCCAGAAGCAGGTCCATGTGGTTACTCGCGCCTCGAGTTCCCGGTCTGACAAGGAGACGGCCACCGCATGTCGGCGGAGTATGCCAATCTGCGTTTTCTGCTGGTGGACGATAACCACCACATGCGGGCGATTGTCGGCGCTATCCTGCATGGCGTGGGCGTAAGGCACATTCGCGAAGCCACGGACGGCGCGGAAGCCCTGCAGGCCCTGCGTGAGGGCCTGGTCGATATCGCCATCGTCGATTTCAAGATGTCGCCGCTGGACGGCGTGCAGTTCACCCAGCTGGTCCGCAACTCGCCAGACAGCGTCGACCCGTTCCTGCCCATTATCATGCTGACGGGCTTTGCCGAGCGCCACCGGGTGTTCGAAGCGCGCGACGCCGGAGTGACCGAGATCGTGGTCAAGCCGGTGACGGCGCGCTCGCTCCTGGACCGCATCAACATCGTGATCTACCGGCCCAGGCCGTTCATCCGCTCGGGCGACTATTTCGGCCCCTGCCGCCGCCGCCGAGAAGAGCCCAACTATGCGGGCCCCTTCCGTCGGCAAGGCGAACGTCAGGACGCGCTGGAAATCTAGTCCTGGCGGACTTCGGCTTCCCTGGCGGCCAGCGCGGCATAAACCTCGTTTGGCCAGCGCCGATGGACCCAGAACCATTCCGCCGGGCGCTCGCGGATACGCTCTTCCATAAAGCTGTTGATCAGACGCACGCCGGCCTCGATGTCGGCCGTGCGGTCGCCCGTCGAGGGCACGACGATGGGATCGTGGACCACCGCCCGAAACCGCGCGCCCCTGATGCGCTGAACCGACATCGGCTGCAGCACCGTGCCAAAGCGGATCGCCAGCCGGGTTGGCCCCGGCGCGGTGCGCGCGTCGTGCCCGAAGAACGGGGCGGCCACGCCATTGTTGAACTTCTGATCGTTCATCAAGGCGACCGAACGACCTTCCTTCATCCCTTCCAGCAACTCCCGGGCGCCATCACCGCCCTTGGGCGCGAACAGCCGAACGCCATAGCGGAAGCGGCTCTCCTTGATGCGCTTGTCCACATAGGGATTGTTGGCCGCGCGATAGGTCATCTCACAGATGACGCCGCTATCGACGATGGCGGCCGGCATCACCTCCCAGTTCGACAGGTGGCCTGACACGAACACGACCGGGATCTTCTTCTCGGCGATCTCGGCCAGACGCTCCTTGTTGACAACCTCGACCCGCCCGGTGGACGGCAGGATCCTGTCCATCAGCGGGAATTCGGCGAACGACCGGCCCAGCCCGTCCCATTGCGCGACCAGGGTCTGCGCGCGCCAGGCCTCGTCCTTTTCCGGGAACGCCAGCTTCAGATTGCGCTCGGCGACCTTGTGCGCCCCGCTGAGCGGGCCAAAGGTGCGGCCGATCCAGCCGCCGAAATTCGACGCCGCGTCAACGCCCATAAGGCGAAACAGGGCGATGAAGAGGTCAAAGCCCAGCGCCTCAGCGCGCCAGAGCAGATCCTGGGCCCAAGGCCGACGCTTATCCGACATGCGTTCTTAGTAGGCTGGCTTGCACGCTGCGCGCAACGTCACTTCGCCCGGCACGCGACTTGCGGCTGCCAGAGCGGACCGTTCCGTTTCGGGACGCTCGATTGATAGCAGGGGGGCTTGGCTTTCCATGGGTAACGACATCGACGTTCATCTTGGTAAGCGACTGCGCCGACGCCGACGCCTTCTGGGTCTGACCCAGCAGCAACTGGCCGGCACGGTGGGTGTGCGATTCCAACAGATCCAAAAGTACGAGTGTGGCGCCAACCGCATCTCGGCCGCTCGCCTCTGGCAGCTGTCCGAGGCGCTGGAAGTGCCGGTTGGCTATTTCTATGACGGCCTCTCCGACCAGGTTCGCCGCGAAGCCGCCGGCGAAGCCGAGGGCGGCGAGATGTTCGCACGCAAGGAGACGCTGGATCTGATCCGCGCCTACTACCTGCTGGGCGAGCGTCCGCGTCGTCGTCTTCTGGATCTGGCCAAGTCGCTGAACGGCGGCGAACACGCCGACGCGTAGTTCCTGTAGCGTACGTGCGGCGGGGGCGTTAAACCCCGCCCATGACGCTTTCCGCTAGCCAATTCATGGCGCTCGACGCCTTCATCATCGATCTCAACCGGGCTTCTGCCGGGGTAATCCTGCCGCTGTTTCGGGCGGATCATGGGCTCGAGGACAAGGGCGCCGGCAAGAACCTGCCGCGTGAAAGCCACGCCGCCTTCGATCCGGTTACGGAGGCCGATCGCGGGGCCGAAGCCGCCATCCGCGCCCTGATCTCGGAGCGTTTTCCCGAGCATGGCGTGATTGGTGAGGAATATGGCGAGGACCGCCCCGACGCCGAGTTCGTCTGGGTGCTCGACCCCATCGACGGCACGCGCGCCTTCATCGCCGGCCTGCCGATGTGGACCACCCTGATCGGCTTGCGCCACCAGGGCCGCCCCGTGCTGGGCTCCATCGGCCAACCCTATATGGACGAGATTTTCATCGGCCACGCCGGCGGCTCACGCCTGATCTCGCGCGGCCAGAGCACGCCGATCAAGGTCCGCGCGTGCGCGGACCTGACCGACGCCGTCATCTCCACCACCGATCCCGACGCCTGTTTCGACGGCGCCGAACGCGCGGCCTGGCTGCAGGTGCGCGCCGCCGCCAAGCTGGCCCGCCTGGGCTGCGACGCCTATGCCTACGCCATGGTCGCCATGGGCAAGATGGACATGGTCATCGAGGCCGGCCTGAAATCCTGGGACATCGAAGCCGCCATCCCGGTGATCGAAGGCGCCGGCGGCATGGTCACCGACTGGCGTGGCGAACCGATCGGACAGCATGGCGGCCAGATGGTGATCTCGGGCGACCGGCGGCCGCTGGACGAGGCGCTGGTGTCGCTCAGGCGGTCGGCGAAGTAGCGTCCGTTGAGAGACGCTCAAGAAGCATGATCATGGCCTGACCCAGGTCGTCTGGCGCTTGAACGGTTGCTGCTTCGGCATAATAGCGCCGCACGTCGAAGCCGATGCCGACAGCAGCAAGCCGAATATCGCCCGACGCTTCGACGTCCGCTATGACCTGCCTAAGATGCACGTCGAGGATATCCGGTTCGTTGGCTGCGAGGGTCGAGTCATCCACCGGCGCTCCATCCGAAACGATCAATATAAGTCTTCGCGAAGCGGGTCGCGCTCTGAGTCTGGAAGTCGCCCAAATCAGAGCCTCTCCGTCTACGTTCTCCTTGGGCAAATCCGGACGCAACATCGACTTCAGAGAATAGGTCATCGTCGAAGTCGCCTTGTCTTCGAACGAGCAGTAGATGACATGGAGGAGATCGCAGAGACGCCCGGGTCGCTTCGGACTTCCGGTTCTTTTCCAGCGTTGGCGCGATTTTCCTCCGCGCCAAGTGGTCGTCGTGAACCCGAGGATTTCAACCTCGAAGCCCAGATGGCCCAAGAAATCCTTGCTCACATCAGTTGCAGCGGCGGCGAGCAACATGCTCTGCCCCCGCATAGATCCGGATTGGTCAACAAGGATCGTGACGATGGTGCTAGTTCGAAGCTCTTCTGACACGGTCTGGCGGATTCGACCGGCGGACTCCAACGCGAACAGATGCAGTTGAGTGCGCCACGCCTGCAGGCGCCCTGAAAATGCCGCCCATGCTTCTTCGTTAGCCGCCGCGTCCACAGCGGAAAGCGGCCCTAGCACGCTGTCCAAGTCGGCTGACTTCACGGTCTTGTCGAAGTCCCGCGTGAACACGCGGTAGCCTGCTTGGGTTGGCCGCCTCTTTGAGAGAAGACGCTGTAGGAAACCCAACATCCGCCTAGCTCGCGGCCTCGCTAACGGGAACCACCGCATCCACCGTCTCGTCGAACGCCGCCCAGAACTGCGCCCGGAGCGCGTCGACCTCGATCAGGACCTCGTGGAAGGCGCCCTCGATTTCCAGATAGCGCCCCTGTGGAATGCGCCGAGCGATCGATCTGAGGTCGGCGTTCAGCACGCGGGTGTCCTCGCCCGCCGCGACGATAGTCACAGGGATCGAGATCGCCTCGACGCTCGGCGAGCGGCGCAGCCAGGCGCAGGCGGAAAAGGCGAAGTCCACCCAGCCCCAGGTCGCGCCACCCAGGGCGATGTCGCGGTTGGCCAGGAGTTGGGACCGATAGCGCGCGTATCGCGCCTCGTCATGGGTCAGCGCGTCGGTGGCGAAGGTGTCGGCGAACGGGTCGCTGATTTCGCCGGGGGTGTAGTCGCCGGCGAACCCGGCGCGGGCCATGATCCAGGCCAGAGCCCGCGAGGCGCGGGGCGGCCGGCGGCCGGTGTCGAGACCCAGCATCGGGGCCGACAGCACACAGGCCGAAAAGCGGGCCTCGCCCCGGGCCAGGGCCAGGGTCGTCAGGCAGCCCCCCATCGAGTGCCCCACGGCGATCCACGGCTTGGGCAGGCGGTCTTCGAAGGTGTCGAGCAGCGCCGTATAGTCGCTTAGAAACGGCTTGAAGCCCTTGGCGTGGCCCTTGAGCCGGTCGGGCAAGGCGCGGACTGACAGTCCCTGCCCCCGCCAATCGTGGACCAGCACCGCGAAGCCGCGGGCCAGCAGGTCCTGCACGACCTCGTAGTATTTCTCGATCGGTTCGCTGCGGCCGGGACTGACGATCACCGAGCCGCGCGGTTTGCCCGGCGGGAAAAAGCAAGCGGCGCGGAGGGTCGCCCCATCCGCGCCGACAAACCATTCAGCTGTTCCATGGTCCGGAACGGGCGCCTCGGGAATCGATACCAGAGGCGCCTGCTCCATCATGGGATTAGCGCATCTTTGCGAACAGCGAAGCCATGCTCGACTGCAGCGCCATGGCAACGCCCATGTCCGACAGCTTCAGCTTGCCGGTCATCACCGCCATGGTGGGGTCCAGGGAGCCGGCGCCGATAGCCAGCAGATCGTCCATGCTCAGAGTCATGGTCAGGTCGGCGGGCTTGTCTTCGTTGGTGACCGAACCACCGTCGATGTGAACGACGCCGGCGTCCTTCAGGTCGAACTTGAGGCTCTTGCCCAGTCCGCTGTCGTCGCCCACGGCGCCTTTGATACGGTCGGTAATTTCTTGCAGCGTGGCCATGAGCGCGATCTCCCTGTGTGTTCGCGTGTTGAGTGGGCGGAAGCTAGACCGAGCGACGACGGCAAGTAAACACCGTTCAGACCCGGTCTGGCTTATTTCTTCCGGTCGTAGAACCCGACCTTAGTCGGGCTTTTTGTCAACTTTACCCTTACGGCGCCCTTGAAATCTTCCGGACGAAAGTACGGGGTTTCCTTGATCAGGGGCAGCGGCTGGGTGCGGCCATCAGCGAAGACGGCCAGACCGCCGGCGGCCTTGACGAAGGCGATCCCGGTCATCTTGGGCAGCAGCATGCCCATCGGGCCCGCGGCCCTGCTGATCACCGTGTTGGCCTCGGTCACTGTGGCCGTCAGGTCGCGCGTGTCGTAGTCGGTCGCCGGGTTCAGCTGCGTGGCGAAGTTTAGGGTTGTGCCGACCTTGGCGTCCTCAGGCAGGTCGAGCGCGAGTTGGCCCCACCCTCAAGCTGCGCCAGGGTGGGCAGGCGTTCGAAAGCCCCGGAGGCGTTGACCGGCAACGGCGTGCGTGCGCCGTTCGCCTCGATCAGAGTCGCCTTCAGATTGGCCAGCGGCTTGTCGTTGAGGCTCAGCGTGTAACCAAGTCGCACCCGGGCGCGCTCGCCTCCCGGCACCTTCAGAAACTTCTCGAGATAGGGGAAGGCCTTGGCCGCCGGCCCGATCTTTTCGGCCAGGGCGGGCGTAGCGATCGCAGCCAGCAGGGCCGCCGCGAGGAGGCGCGCCTTCAAGGCGCTCATTTTGGCTTCACAAACTTGAGGGTCATGCGGTCACTCTCGCCGATCGCATCATACTTGGCGTGGCCAAAGCCCGGCTCGGCCGGCTCGCCGCGAGGGGCCGAAAGGCGGGTCGGGGGCAGTGTCCAGACGCCGAAGGGGTGATCCTTGGTGTCCTTGGGATTGGCGTTGATTTCGCTGGAGCCCGCCGGGATGAAACCGGCCTCCTGGGCCATCTGAACGACATAGGCTTCCTGCACATAGCCATCGGCCGCCAACACGTCCTGGATGCGGCCGGCCTCGCCGCGATGCTCCTCGACGCCGAGGATCCCACCGGGCTTAAGCGCCGCCAAGGCATCCCTGAACGCCTTCTCGGCGATACCCGCCGCCATCCAGTTGTGGATATTGCGGAGGAACAGCACCAGATCGGCCGAGCCGGCCGGGGCGACCGGTCCGCTGGTTGGGCCAAACGCCGTGACCTCCACGTCGCCATAGAGCCTGGACTTCTCCGAGAGCTTGCGCCGATAGGCCTCGACCACCTCGGCGGCGGCAGGGTCGCTGGCGTCGGCCTGCAGGGTCGGGGCGTAGAGCTTGCCCTTGGTCGAAGCCAGGAACGGGGCCAGGATTTCGGTGTACCACCCTGCCCCCGGCCAGAATTCGACGACCGTCTGTCCCGGCTTCAGCTCCCAGAACTTCAGGCTCTCGACAGGGTGGCGCCACATGTCGCGAGCGCGGTCGGCCGACGAGCGCCAGTCGCCGCCGACCGCAGTCTCGATAGTCTGGCTTGCGGCCTTGGCGGGAGCCTTGGGCGCATCGTCAGCCGTCTTGCGTCCGCAGCCGACAAGGCCTGTCGCCACCCCACCGACGATCAGGCCTCGCCTGGACCAGGAAATATCCGGAAGCATCATCCCCCCTTACGAACGCCGCCAGACTATTTCGCGACCTTGGCCAAAAGGCGCCGGATCACGAAGGCTTGCGGAAGCGCAGGGTCATCCGGTCGCTCTCGCCGATCGCGTCGTATTTGGCGCGGTCGAAGGTGGGATCGGCGGGCTGACCGCCGGGCGCGGTGCGCTTGACCGGCGGCAGGGTCCAGACGCCGAAGGGGTGGTCCTTGGTGTCCTTGGGATTGGCGTTGATCTCGGACTTGGCGTCCAGCTTGAAGCCCGCCTTCTCGGCCAGGGCGACCACGGTGGCCGTCGACAGATAGCCATCGGCGCCAGCGCTGGTCTCTGACTTCGGATCGGCCCGGTGCTCCTCGACCGCAAGGATCCCGCCCGGCTTGAGCACGGCGAAGAAGTCGGCGAACACCTTGTCGGCGACGCCAGGTTGCACCGTCCAGTTGTGGACATTGCGCGCTGTCAGGACGAGGTCGGCCGAGCCGGCCGCGCCCAGAGGGGCCGATACGGCGCCAAAATTGGCGTAGCCAACCTTGCCGTAGCGGGCTTCATCGGCAAAACGCGCCTCGAAGGCCTCCCGACCCTTGCGGGCGCCGTCCGAGAGCTTGGGGTTGGCCAGGTCGGCGACACCCGCGATGTAGCTTCCGCCCGTGGCCTTGGCATAGGGAGCCAGGATCTCGGTCCAATAGCCGTTGCCTGGAGAGACCTCGATCACGGTCTGCTTGGGCTTCACGCCCCAGAACGACAGGCTCTCATAGGGGTGGCGGGCGCCGTCGCGCGCCACATCAGCGGCGGAACGGTGTGGGGCGGCAACGGCGGCCTTGAGCGCCGCATCTGCGGCGAAGGCTGCGGGAGCGGCGGCCAGGCAAAGCGTGGCGGCCAGCATCAGGACATGGCGACGGTGGGTCATGTTCGGGTCTCTTCCGCGTCAGGAGCGGCGACCTTAGCCGGGGTCGGGCGCGGATCAAGCCTTTACCGACCAAGGTTCCATTCAACCTCTTGAAGTCGAAAACCGGCTCCCCACCTGTCTATCCGAAGGCGCTGGTTTCCCGGGCCTTCCGGACCACAGGTGACGCCGATTTCGGGTCGCCAACGGGACGAACAGACACTGCAACCTTGCTTGATGAGAAGGATGTCACCATGCGCACCATCGACCTTTCCCCCCTGTATCGCTCGGTCGTCGGCTTCGACCGACTGGCCTCGCTGCTCGACGCCGCCGCGTCGAACGAAGCGGCCTCGGGCTATCCCCCCTACAATATCGAGCGCACCGACGAGAACGCGTATCGCATCGAGATCGCCGTCGCCGGCTTCAAGTCGGACGAACTGTCGATCGAGGTGAAGGAGAACCTTCTCACCGTCACCGGGCGAAAGACCGCCAATGACGACATCAAGCGCTACCTGCATCGCGGCCTGGCCGAGCGCAATTTCGAGCGCCGTTTCCAGCTGGCCGACTATGTGATCGTGCATGACGCGGCCCTGGCCGACGGTCTGCTGTCGATCGCCCTGAAGCGCGAACTGCCTGAGGCCCTCAAGCCCCGCACCATCGAGATCAAGTCGGACGCTGCGCCGCTGATCGAAGGCAAGACGGTCAAAAGCGAAAAGGCCGCCTGACCGGCAGCCCTGAACATCATCTTCTAAGATCCCTCCCCTCGACTTCGGCGGCGCAGCGATGCGCCGCCTTTTTCGTGTCGAGGCCTAATCCGGGGCCGAGAGGTCCAGTCCCTGCACCTGGCTCAGGTCGCAGTCGCGGAAGCTGGCCTTGACGGCGCGGGCGCCTGTGAGGTCAGCGCCGCGCAGATCGGCGCCGTCAAAGACCGCTTCGGAAAGATCGGCCGTCTGGGCCATCACGTACCGCAGCCGAGCCGAGGCCAGGTTGGTCAGCGTGCGGCGCTCGGGGCCTAGCGGCAGCGGGGTCAGAAACGCCTGCCGCAGGTCGGCCTTGGTCAGATTGGCCCCGGTAAGCTTGGCGCCGCGCAGGTCGGCGCCGCGCAGGTTGGCCGAGCGGAGGTCGGCGTTCTGCAGGTTGGCGCCCTGCAGCTGGGCGCCCGACAGATCCAGGCCGACCATGCAGGCCCCTTTGGCGCTCATCGCGGTCAGGCGCAGACCCTTGAGACGATCCCCCAGCGGACGCAGGTCTTCGCCGTCAAGCCGCGCGCACTGGCCTTCCTTGCCACCCGTCTGACACCAGCGCTGGTTGTCGAGGGCGCGTTGATACAATTCCTGGGCCTTGGCCTGGGCCTGGACCGTTACGGTGACCAGGGCGCCGGTCATGTTCGCGCCCAAGGTGCGGGCGGTCGAGGTGTCGACCCCGGCCATGACCGAGCCTTGCAGGTTCGCGCCCTCGAGGTTGGCGCCCTTGATGTCGGCGCCATCCAGAATGGCGCCTGAAAGATTGGCTTCCTTGAGATTGGCGCCAGACAATTTTGCGCCGCGCAGCGAGCAGTCGCTGAAATCGGCCTTGAAGGCCGAGACGCCCTCGAACTGCGAACCGTCCAGGGTGGCGCCGGAGAAGTTGACCTCATCGACCTCGCCCAAGCGGGTCTCGTGGCGCAGCGAGTCGAGGCCCTTGCGGGGATGGGGAATAGCGATCTGACCTTCGCGGAAGTCGGCCTGAGTCAGGTCGGCCTGGGCCAGGTTGGCGCCGCGCAGACAGACGCCGCGCAGATCGGCGCGAACCAGAACCGCCTGGCGAAGATCAGCCTTGCGCAGATCGCAGCCAAAGAGGTTGGCGCGGTCCAGCTTGGTGCGGACCATGCGGCAGCCGTCGAGGACCGAACCGGTAAAATCGGCGTCGGCGAGATTGCGGAACGACATGTCCAGGCCGGACAGGTTCACGAATTTCAGCGAAGCCCGCTTGCCGCCCTGCTTGCCCGTCACGAATTTCTCGTGAGCCGTCACGATCATGTCGAGCTCGGCCTGACTAAGGCGTCGCCTGCCGGCCATGCTCTCCGCGGCGTTCATGCCCTGTTATCTCCCCGGAAAAGTCTCTGATCGCTCACGGCGACAATACCGACGATCGACGAGCGAACGGTTAAGACTGCGCGGAAATGTCGCGGTAGATCAGATGACGCCTTCCAGGCCCCTCGCCCCCAGGCGAATAGCTCCGGTGAGGTCGACCTCCTTGAGGAGGGCGTTGGTGAAATTGGCGCGCGACAGGTCCGCGCCGCTGAGACAGGCCTGTCGCAGGTCGGCCCGGGCCAGATCGGCATTGGTCAGCAGCACGCCGGTCAGGTCCGACGGAAGCAACCGGTCGCGCCCGATCAGCAGCGGGCCAAGCTGGGCGTCGCGAAGATCCGAACCTGAAAGCTTGGCGCCGCGAAGCCGCGCGCCGCGAAGATCTGCGTGACGAAGATTGCAGGCCCGCAGGTCCGCGCCTTCCAACTGCGCGCCCTGAAGCTGCACGCCCTCCATGTCGAGGCCATAGAACACCGCGCCCTTGGCCGAGAGGGCCGTCAGATTGAAGCCGCGGACCGATTTCAGATTGCGCAGATCGGCCTTGTCGAAGGCCGAAGGCTTGCCCTCGGCGCCGCCGGTCTCGCACCAGCGGGCGTGATCGGCGATCATCTGCTCGTAGGGCATATCGGAGACGCTGGTCCCCGACGGCTTGTCGGTCAGGGCGCCGTCCATGTTGGTGTCGTTGACGTTCCACTGCTGGGTCTTGGCGCCCACCAGCACGGTGTTACGCATGTCCGCGCCCGCAAGGTTGGCGCCAGACAGATCGGCTCCGGCCAGGTTGGCGCCGTTGAAGTTGGCCTGTTTGAGATTGGCGCGGACCAGCTTTGCGTCCTTCAGAATCGCGTCGCTGAAGTCGGCCTTGGTCGCCACGATGCCCGACAGACGCGAGCGCTCGAGGTTCGCCCCGGCCAGTATGGCGCCGGTGGCGTAGGCTTCGCGATGCACCGGCTCGATCATCTTGTAGCCTTCCTTGCGGTCGGCCGAGGCGATCGAGCCTTCACGAAGGTCCGCCTCGAACAGATCAGCCCCGGTCAGGTTGGCGCCGCGCAGGCTGGAGCCACGCAGATCCACGCGACGCATCGAAGCGTCGGTCAGATCGGCGCCCTGCATGTCGGCGCCATACATGTTGGCGTTGTCGAGTTTGGCCTTGCGTAGATCGCAACCGACCAGCAACGCGCCCGTGAAGTCGGCGTCGCAGAGGTTGCGGCCCGTGACCGACAGGCCCGACAGGTCACAGAAGGCGAAGACCGCGCGCGCGCCGCCCAGCCGAGCCGCCCACAGGCGGTCGTGCTTGGCGCAGATAACGTCTACGTCGTATTGCGTCAGGCGCCGGTACTCTTGGCCTGTCGCCACTGGGGCGGTCATGGTGCTTGCGATCTAACCCGACTGGATGGACCGCGACCATGCCCGCCCGGGCATTAACGCTGAGTTTCCAAGCGTTTCCAGTTCTGTCAGGCGATTGCGGGCAGCTCTTGAGCGCGGCTCTCGTCGAGGTAGCGGACTGAAACCGGCTTGAGGGCGCCGTCCAGTTCGATCACCAGCGGATTGCCGGTGGGAATTTCGACATGAACGATGTCAGCGTCCGGCACCTGGAACAGGTGCTTGACGATCGCGCGCAGCGAATTGCCGTGGGCGGCCACCAGGATCGTCTCGCCGGCCGCCAGCTTCGGCGCGATCTCGGCTTCCCAGTAAGGCAGCACACGGACCAGTGTGGTGGCCAGGCTTTCAGTGGCCGGCAGGTCCTTGCCCGCGTAGCGACGGTCCTTGCTGAAGTCGTATTCGCCGCCCGGCGCCAGTTCCGGCGGCGGGATGTCGTAAGACCGGCGCCAGATCGTGACCTGCTCCTCGCCATGCTTCTCGGCGGTCTCAGCCTTGTTGAGACCCGTCAGGCCGCCATAGTGGCGCTCGTTCAGGCGCCAGTCCTTGGTGACCGGCACGAAGCTCTGGCTGGCCGCGTCCAGCGCCAGGTTGCAGGTGCGAATGGCGCGGGTCTGGACCGAAGTATAGGCTTCGTCGAGATCGATGCCTGCGGCCTTGATCAGCTCGCCGCCCTTGCGCGCCTGGGCTTCGCCCTCGGCGGTCAGGTCGACGTCCACCCAGCCGGTGAAGCGGTTCTCGAGATTCCACTGGCTCTGGCCGTGGCGGAGCAGGACGAGGGTTGGCATCGGGCCTCCTTGCGAGATGTCACCGGCGGGCTAGGCCCAGAGGCGCGTTCCGTCAAGCGCCCCCTCCCGGTCCGCGCGACACATGCTATAGGCAGGCGCATGTCTGATCGCATTTTCATGCCCCTGATGGCCTTGATCGCCATGGCGATGATCGCCCTCGCCCTGGTCTGGCCGCAAGGCTACGGCGCGCGCTCGCCCGATCCGTTCGGCTCGACGCCGATCCAGCAGACGCCTGAAATGCGGGCCAAGATCGAACGCGAGAAAGAAGGCGCCCGTCGCCGCGCCGAAGAAGCCGTCCGGGCCGTCAAGGCTGCCGGCGGAACCGTGCAGTGAGCGCCTTCGACGCCGTATCGGTCGGCCAGCGGGTCATTCTGGGCGAGGCCGAAGCGCTGCGCGCCCTGTCCGATGATCTGGGCGAGACCTTCGCCAGGGCCGTGGAAACCGTATTCCACGCCAAGGGCCGCGTCGTCTGCACCGGCATGGGCAAGTCAGGTCACGTGGCGCGCAAGATCGCCGCGACCCTGGCCTCGACGGGCACCTCGGCCATGTTCGTCCACCCCGCTGAAGCCAGCCATGGCGACCTGGGCATGATTGGCCCCGACGACGTGGTGCTGGCCCTTTCAAAATCGGGCGCGGGGCGTGAACTGTCCGACACGCTGGTCTACGCCAAGCGCTTCTCGATCCCGTTGATCGCGATGACCGCCGTCGCCGACAGCCAGCTGGGCCTGGCGGCCGACGTCCTTCTGCTGCTGCCCGACGCGCCTGAGGCGACCGCCGAGGTCAGCGCGCCAACCACCTCGACCACCCTGCAGATCGCGCTGGGCGACGCCCTGGCCGTGGCCCTGCTGGAGCGCCGGGGGTTCACGGCCAGTGATTTCCGGGTCTTCCATCCCGGCGGCAAGCTGGGCTCGATGTTGCGTACGGTCGGCGACCTGATGCACGGCGACCAGGAACTGCCGCTGGTCGCCGCCGACGCCCCCATGCCGGCCGCCCTGCTGGTGATGAGCGAAAAACGTTTCGGCGCGGCCGGCGTGATCGACGCCTCTGGCCAGTTGATCGGTCTGATCACCGACGGCGACCTGCGTCGTCACATGGACGGGCTGATGAGCCACATCTCCAGCGAGGTTATGACCCGCGCTCCGCTGACCATCGGCCCCACCTCCCTCGCCGCCGAAGCCCTGAAGATCATGAACGAGCGCCGGATCACGGTCCTCTTTGTGGTCGAAGACAATCGCCCGGTCGGCATCCTGCATGTCCACGACCTGCTGCGGGCGGGCATAATCTAGGCGACGGTCACGTTTCGACAATCGATGTCATGTGAGAACGCTAGCAGCGCCGGCCCGTGGTCGCTAAAGCAACGATCTCAACCTTGATGCGAGCCCCGATGTTCTCAGCGCCCCGCTCCGACCTCGTTCCCAATACCGCCGCCTACGAGAACGAGCCGCTGGTCAAGGCCACGGGGTTTCGCGAGTACGACGCGCGCTGGCTGTTTGGGCCCGACATCAACCTGCTGGGCATTCAGGCCCTGGGCCTGGGCCTTGGCACCTATATCCAGGAACTGGGCCTGTCGAAGATCGTGGTCGGCCACGACTTCCGCTCCTATTCGTCGTCGATCAAGAACGCCCTGATCCTGGGCCTGATCTCGGCCGGCTGCGAGGTCCACGACATCGGCCTGGCCCTGTCGCCCACCGCCTATTTCGCGCAGTTCGATCTGGACATCCCCTGCGTGGCCATGGTCACCGCCAGCCATAACGAGAACGGCTGGACCGGCGTGAAAATGGGCGCGCAACGCCCGCTGACCTTCGGTCCCGACGAGATGGGTCGCCTGCGCGACATCGTGCTGGGCGGAAAGTTCGTGGAACGTGACGGCGGCAAGCTGATCCGCGTCGAGGGCGAAGCCGAGCGCTTCATCGCCGACGTCGCCAAGCGCGCCAGCATCACCCGTCCCCTGAAGGTCATCGCCGCCTGCGGCAACGGCACGGCTGGCGCCTTCGCGGTCGACGCCCTGCAGCGCATGGGCGTCAGCGAGGTGATCGGGATGGACACCGAGCTCGACTACACCTTCCCGAAATACAATCCGAACCCGGAAGACGTGGAGATGCTGCACTCCATGGCCGCCGCCGTCCGTGAGCAAGGCGCGGACCTGGCGTTCGGCTTCGACGGCGACGGCGACCGCTGCGGCGTCGTCGACGACGAGGGCGAGGAGATCTTCGCCGACAAGATCGGCCTGATGCTGGCCCGCGACCTGGCCCCGCTGAACCCCGGCGCGACCTTCGTGGTCGATGTGAAGTCGACCGGCCTCTACGCCACCGACCCCATCCTGGCCCAGCATGGCTGCAAGGTGATCTACTGGAAGACCGGCCACAGCTACATCAAGCGCAAGAGCGCTGAGGTCGGGGCCCTGGCCGGGTTCGAAAAGAGCGGCCACTTCTTCATGAACGGCGACCTGGGCTACGGCTATGACTGCGGTCTGACCGCCGCCGCCGCCGTGCTGGCCATGCTGGACCGCAATCCGGGCGTGAAGCTGTCGGACATGCGCAAGGCCCTGCCGGTGGCCTTCACGTCCCTCACCATGAGCCCGCACTGCGGCGACGAGGTGAAGTACGGGATCGTCGATGACGTGGTTCGGGAATACCAGGACCTGTTCGCCGCCGGCGGCTCGATCCTGGGCCGCAGGATCACCGAGGTGATCACCGTCAACGGCGTGCGCGTGCATCTGGAAGATGGCTCTTGGGTTCTGGTCCGCGCCTCATCCAACAAGCCCGAGATCGTGGTCGTGGTCGAGAGCACCAGCTCCGAGGACGACATGCGCGCCCTCTTCCGCCAGGAAGTGAAGCCGCGCCTGGGCGATCGCGTCGGCAAGTACAACCAGGAAATCTGAGGCTTCCCAGCGACGCGCGCAGTTCGTAGAGTTTGCGAACGCCCACCGACGAGATCGGCGGGTCAGTTTCAGGAGAATGCCTTTGCTCACCGACCTCGCCTTGGACCGCTTCAGCGGCCAGCGCGGACGCGTGTGAGCACGCCCGGACGCTGACCGCTCACGAAGCCTGGACAGACGTCATCGACGTCCCCTCATTTTCTTCGAGAGCCACCATGATCCTGGAAACAACCAAAGACGACTACGCACGCCTGATGCTGGGCCTCGGGCCGAGAGATCTTGATCTGGCGGATACGCCGATCGCGCCGCCTGCCATCATCGAAATGCTGGCCGGCGTCGCCGACGGCGTCTGGGCGACCTTCTCGCCCGCCTCCTGGCTGATCGTCGAAAGCGGCGAGGTCGTCGGGCTCTGCTCCGTCACGCGGCCGCCAAAGCACGGCGTGGTCGATATCGGCTATGGCGTCGCGCCCAGCCGGCAAGGTCGCGGCCATGCCGGCCGAGCGGTGGGCGACATCGTCGCGTGGGCGAGACAATGCGCCGACGTGACGGCGCTGACCGCCGAGACATCCACAACGAACCTGGCCTCGCAGCGCGTACTGAGCCGAAACGGCTTCGTTCAAGCAGGCGAGCGCCTTGATGAACAGGACGGACCGTTGATCTGCTGGCGCTGTCCGACCGCCTAGAGGGCAGCACAGGGCGGGCGCGGGCGACGTCTATCGTCCGCGCCCGTTCCTTCGCCCATTCCGTCATTTGGGACCGCCGCGATTTTGGCGTTAGCTCATCACCCAACCGCGAGTCGTCCATGCGCCCTCTGATCGCTCTCCTTGCCTGGTCCTGACTCCCAGCCTCGGCGAAGCCGCCCAGCCGATCCTGCTCAAGCCCGCGCGCGTCTGGACAGCCGAGGACGCCGGTCCGCCCCATGAGGGCTGGGGCGTCCTGATCCGCGACAACAGGATCGCCGCCGTCGGTCCCGCCGCCGGCCTGGACGCGACCGGAGCCGAGGTCATCGACCTGCCCGGGGCGACGGTGATCCCCGGCCTGATGGACCTGCACAGCCACCTGCTGCTGCATCCCTACAATGAAGCCTCATGGGACGATCAGGTGCTGAAGGAGGCGCCCGACTACCGCGTCATCCGCGCGACGGTTCAGGCCAGGGCCACGCTGGACGCCGGCTTCACCACCCTGCGCGACCTGGGCGCCGAGGGCGCGGGCGTGTCGGACGTCTCGATCAAGCGCGCTATCAACGACAGGCTCATCCCCGGCCCGCGCCTGTTCGTGGCCACGCGCGCCATCGTCGCCACCGGCGCCTACGGCCCCGCACGCCGCAACTACAATCCTGACGCCGAGATCCCCCAGGGCGCCCAGGAGGCCAGCGGGATCGACGAGGGCGTCAGGGCGGTGCGCGAGCAGGCCGGCGCGGGCGCCGACTGGATCAAGATCTATGCTGACTACCGCGTCGGCCCCGACGGCTCGACCCAGCCGACCTTCACCCTCGACGAGTTGAAGGCGATGATCGATGTCGCCCATTCCAGCGGCCGCCCGGTGGCCATCCACGCCGCCAGCGACGAGGGCATGCGCCGCGCGATCCTGGCCGGCGCCGACATCATCGAACATGGCTATGGCGGCACGGAAGCCACCTTCAGGCTGATGGCCGAGAAGGGCGTCGCCTATTTCCCGACCCTGACGGCCAGCGAGAGCACCTCGACCTATTTCGGCGGCTATGTCGCCGGCAAGACCCCGCCGACGCCCGCCATGCAGGCCGCCGAACGGGCCTTCAGGCTGGCGATGAAGAGCGGCGTCACCATCGGCATGGGCAGCGATGTCGGCGTGTTTCGCCATGGCGACAACGCCCGCGAGCTGGTGTGGATGGTCCGCCACGGCATGAGCCCGACCCGGACCCTGCTGGCCGCGACGGCCGTGGACGCCAGGGTGCTGCGGCGGCAGAACGATCTTGGCCAGCTGAAGCCCGGCTACCTGGCCGACATCGTCGCCGTGACCGGCGACCCGACCCGGGATATCGAGGCGACCAAGGCCGTGGTTCTGGTGATCAAGGATGGCGTCGTTCATCGTCGCCCCTGAGGCATTCCTCTTGCGCCAGACCGCAAAGCCGGGCGATCTCGGCAGGATGCGTCGCTCGATCCCTCTTGCCCTGACCTGCGCCTTGCTGACCGGACCGGCCCTGGCCGCTGACCCCGGCACGACCCAGCGCGGCGACACGATGCGCGACGCCGTCACCGCGCCGCTCGAGGACCTGAACCTCAAGCGCAAGGACATCCCGGCCGTGCTGACACGCGCGGTCGCCGATCCCTATGACGTGGTGGGTCTGGAGCGTTGCGAGCCGATCGCCGCCGAGATCGGCCGGCTGGACGCGGCGCTGGGTCCAGATCTGGATGAGGCCCCGCCCCCCGACGAGCGCTCCAGCAGCAGGAAGGTGGTCGACGGCGCCTGGAAGGCCGGGGTCGCCGAGGTTCGCGACCAGACCACCCACGTGCTGCCGTTCCGGGGCTGGATCCGCAAGCTGACCGGCGCGGCCAAGCACGACCGGGCCGTCCAGGCCGCCATCCGCTCGGGCGGCATCCGGCGCGGCTATCTGAAGGGCGTCGGCATGCGGATGAACTGCGCGCCACCCGCCGCGCCCAGCTGGTTTGTTCCGGCCCCGCCGCCGCCTCCGCCCGCGCCAGAAAACCCATTGGCGAAGCTCATCGCGGTCTGGGAAAACTTCCTGATCTGGGTGCGCAACCTGATCGGCTAGGGCCTGACGGGCCCGCCTCAGGCTTCGGTCTTGGCGCCGCCCGCGGGCAGGGCGATCAGGAAGATGGCCAGCGACGAGCCGATCAGGCAGGCGAACATCACGCCGGCCATCGGTCTGGCCGTGCCGTCGTGCAGAAGGCCGCTGACCCAGGCGGCGATGGCGCCCGAGCCGAACGAGGCCGCGCCCATCAGGGCGGAGGTCGACCCCGCCCGCTTGGGATCAATACTGAGCGCGCCGGCCATGGTGTTGCCGCCCATCAGGCCATAGGTCGACAGCGACAGGAACAGCAGCGGCAGCACCGTCCACTGTCCGCCCAGACCCGACCAGGCCGCCCCGACCAGCAGGAAGGCGAAGATCACCGAAGCGATGCTGGCGCGCATCAGCACCCGGTCCGGGGTTGTCCGGCGCAGGAGCAGCCGATTCACCTGGCTGGCGCCGATGATGCCTACGGCGTTGAAGGCGAAGATCATGTTGAAGACCAGCGGCGAGTGGCCGTAGGTGCTCATGATCACATCCGGGCCACCGGAAATGTAGGTGAACAGCACCGCGCCGTTCAGCGTGCCGGCCACGCCATAGCCCACCAGCCGCCGCATCCGCAGCAAGGCTCCGAACGCCTTGAAGGGATTTTCCGACCGCGCCTGGGCCTCGGTCTCGGCCGAGCGCGACTCGCTCAGCCCCAGCGCCACCCAGAGGCCGATGGCCAGGCCAAACCCCGCCAGCACCCAGAACACGCCGCGCCAGCCGGCGACCAGCTGGATCAGACCGCCAAGCTGCGGCGCCAGCACGGGCGCCAGGCCCATGATCAGCGTCATCAAAGACAGCACGCGCGCCGTGTCAGCATGGCCAAAGCGATCGCGCACCACGGCTCGGGCGACCACCGCTCCGGCGCAACCGCCCAGGGCCTGAACGAACCGCGCCGCGATCAGCGCCTCGATCGTCGGCGCCAGCGCACAGGCGACTGAAGCCAGGAAATAGACTGCAACCCCAAACAGGATCGGTCCTCGTCGGCCCAGGCGATCCGACGCCGGGCCGTAGATGAACTGGCCGATGGCCATGCCGGCGAAAAACGCGGCCAGCGTCGCCTGGGTCTGATCCGGCCCGGCGTGCAGCGACCGGCCAATCGACGGCAGGCTTGAGAGGTACATGTCGATCGACATGGGCGCGAAGGCGGTCAGGGCGCCCAGCAGGAGGACCAGCCTCCAGGGCGTTGCGACGGGCGGTTCGGCGACGGTCATGCGGCCTTCTACTCTCGTTTGACGCAACGTGAACCCCTCAACCGGCTTGCGGTGCGAGGTTTGGACCGTCACGGTGATCAACAATCAGATAGGGCCGGAAAGCTGCAGGAGACATCGATGAGCCGCACCGAGGAGCGTCCGCTGGCCCCGCCGATGCCGCAGCCGTCTTTCGCGACGGTCAATGGTATCCGCATGGCCTACCACGAGGCCGGCCCGCGCCAGGGCGTTCCCATCGTGCTGTGCCACGGCTTTCCAGAATTCTCCTATTCTTGGCGACACCAGATCGCGGCGCTGGCTGCGGCCGGGCGGTGGGTGATCGCGCCAGACCAGCGCGGCTATGGCCTGACCGATCGCCCCGAACCGATCGAGGCCTATGACATGGACAGCCTGACCGGCGATCTGGTCGGACTGCTGGACCAGCTGGGCGTCGAAAAGGCTGTCTTCGTCGGTCACGACTGGGGCGGCATCATCGTTTGGGCCATGCCGCTGCTGCATCCCGATCGCTGCGCCGGGATCGTGGGCCTGAACACCCCGTTCACCCCTCGCCTGCCGATAGATCCAATCGAGATGTACCGCCGCGCCTATGGCGACGAGATGTACATCGTCCACTTCCAGAAGCCTGGCGTCGCCGACGCGCTACTGGGCTCCGATCCTGGCAAGACCATCCGCTTCTTCATGCGCGCCCCCGGCGACAGCGTCGAAGCCTTCGAGGCGCGCCCGGCGGAGCGCAAGAGCCTGGCCCTGCAGGAAGGCCTGGCGCGCTACGATCCCGCCAGCGACCCGCTGCAGTTTCTGCGTCCCGAGGAACTGGCCGTGTTCACCGAGACCTTCGAGCGCACCGGCTTTACCGGGGGCATCAACTGGTACCGCAACTTCACCCGCAACTGGCAACGCGCGGAACATCTGCCCCGGCGCATAGACGCCATCCCCTGCCTGATGATCATGGCCGAGCATGATGTGGTCTTGCCGCCATCGCTCTGCGACCGCATGGGCGAACAGATCGAGGATCTGGAAAAGGTGCTGATCAAGGGCAGCGGTCACTGGACCCAGCAGGAGAAGCCGGCAGAGGTCAATGCGGCCATGCTGGACTGGCTGGATCGCCGCTTTCCGGCCTGACGCTTCAGGGCCGGCCGCTGGCCAGCGCCTCGGCGCGCCGCCGCATCGCCGCCGCCAGCTGCAGCAGGGCCAGGGCCGAGGTCTCGTCGCGCTGGGCTGCGCGCATCGAATAGACCTGAGCCAGGGCGAACAGCGCCTCGACCCGATCAACGCCGCCATCGGAGAAGGTCTCGCCGATCGTGCGGTCCAGTTCCGCCAGCTGGCGCGGGGTGAGCATGCCCAGCAGCTCTTCGTCGGTCAGATCTTCAGGCGAGTCCATGAGCAGAACATAGCAACTCGGCGGCAGGACGCATCCCCGAACGGCGTCGGTCGATCTTTCGTTCACAGGACGATGTGAAGCGCGTTAGGTTCGGGGCATGGATCGCAACGCTTCCTCCACCGTCATGTCCTCGATCGGCCGGCGCGGCCTCTTCCGCGAGGTCGAACCCTATTCGTTCGGCTGGATGCCCACCGGCGGTCCGCACGAGATCTATTACGAGGAATGCGGCAATCCGCGCGGCAAGCCGTGCGTGATCCTGCACGGCGGCCCCGGCGGGGCGGTCAATCCGACCATGCGGCGGTTCTTCGACCCGGCCAAATGGCGCATGGCGCTGTTCGATCAGCGCGGCTGCGGCCGCTCGCGCCCCAATGCCAGCCTCGACGACAACACCACCTGGAGCCTGATCGAGGACATCGAGCGGCTTCGCGAGCATCTTGGCGTCGAGAAATGGACCGTGTTCGGCGGCTCATGGGGTTCGACCCTGGCCCTGGCCTACGCCATCAAGCATCCCGACCGCGTCGAGGGCCTGGTGCTGCGCGGTATCTTCCTGCTCACCGAGAAGGAACTGCGCTGGTTCTATCAGGACGGCGCCTCAATGCTGTTCCCCGACGCCTGGGAGCGGTTCCTGGCGCCGATCCCCGAGGAAGAACGCGGCGATCTGATGAGCGCCTATCACCGGCGGCTGGTTGCCCCCGATCGTCGCGTGCAGCTGGAAGCCGCCGCCGCCTGGAGCCAGTGGGAGGGGGACACCATCTCGCTGCGCGGGCCCGAGGCCCGTCCCTCCAAGTTCAATGAGGAAGACTTCGCCGTCGCCTTCGCGCGGATCGAATGCCACTTCTTTACCAACAAGGGCTTCTTCGACCACGACGGCTGGATCCTGAAGAACATCGACAAGATCAAGCACATCCCCGGCTGGATCGTGCAGGGCCGCTTCGATGTGGTCACGCCGCTCGACAGCGCCTGGTCGCTGCACAAGGCCTGGCCAGAAGCGCGCTTCGACATCATCTGGGATGCCGGACACGCCTCGACCGAGCCCGGCATTATCGACGGGCTGGTGCGGGCCACCGAGTCAGCGCTGGTTTCCTAGGGCCCATTCTGCGGCTCGACGTGACGCCAGCCTAGGTTCAGCGCCCAGGGCGGTCCACGCCGTAGACACCGCACCACTCCCAGCGATCGCGCGCGAGGGAATGGACCAGTCTCTGACCTGCGGGGGCCATACCGAGACGCTGCATCACCGCGAACGACGCGACGTTCTCACGCTGCGCGACCGCCTCGATCCGCTTGATCGGCATCAGATCCCAGAGCGTGGCGATCGCCGCCCTGCCCGCTTCTGTCATGTAGCCTTGGCCGTGGGCGTGTTCGGCCAGGTGATAGCCGATCTCGAAGGTCTCGCCGGTCACATCGACATCGCCGCCGAAGCCCCCGATCAGCAACCCGTCGGACAAGCGTTCGACGCCATAGCCGACGTGCCAGCCGGCCGTGACGCCGTCTCGGGCAATCTGGATGCGCTGGGCGGCGAGGTCGACGGACACGGGATCGGGCCAGGTCGCCAGCCAGCGGGTCACCGGCGGCGTCAGATTGGCGGCGAGGCTCGGCGCGTCGCCCGCCTCGAAACAGCGCAGGCGCAGACGCGGCGTCAGGATGACGGGCAGCAAATGGCCCGCCTCCGGCGTCACATCAGCGATCCCTTGCCGCTGGTGACCTCGGTGTAGCGGTGCACCCGCACGGCCTGGACCAGGCCAAAGCCGATCATCACGGTCAGCATCACAGTGCCGCCGTAGGAGAGCATCGGCATCGGCACCCCGACCACCGGCGCCATGCCCATCACCATCGCCCCATTGATCAGCACGTAGAGCGCGAACGTGGCCGTCGTGCCGGCTGCGGCCAGGCGACCAAAATGGCTGTGGCTGATCGAAGCGATGCGCAAGGCCATGAAGATCACGACGCCATACAGGAACAGCACGCTGAAACAGCCCAGGAAGCCGAATTCCTCGGCCAGGGTGGCGAAGATGAAATCGGTCTGTTTTTCGGGCAGGAAGTTCAGCTGGCTCTGCGAGCCAAGGCCAAAGCCCTTGCCCATCAGACCGCCCGACCCCAGGGCGATCTTGGACTGCATGATCTGGTAGCCCTTGCCGGAGGGGTCGCTTTCAGGATCCATGAAGGTCAGGATCCGGTTGCGCTGATAATCGTGCAGCACGAACAGGATGAACGGCGGAATAGCGGCCAGAACCGCGACTATGCCGGCGACGATGATCCGCCATGACAGACCGGCCAGGATGACGATGGCGAGCCCCGTCGACGCAATCAGAATGGCCGTGCCCAGGTCGGGCTGGTGGGCCACCAGCAGCACAGGCGCCGCGATCATCACCGCCGGGACCAGCAACCGCCAGGACATCCGGGCGCTGTCGGCAGAAAGGCCGTGATAGTAGCGGGCGAGGGCCAGGACGAGGCCGATCTTCATGATTTCCGAAGGCTGGAAGCGGAAACCGCCGATCGACAGCCAGCGCGTGGCGCCCAGCGAGGTGTCACCCACCAGTTCCACGGCGACCAGCAGCAGCAGCCCGACCGCATAGACCGGATAGGCGATCATGAACCACAGGCGCAGGTCGATCATGGCCAGCACGATCATCATGACGAAGTAGAGCCCGAAGCGAACCAGATGCTTGGCCGCCCACGGCTCCCAGGACGCCCCGGCAATCGAGAACATCATCAACGCGCCGGCGCCGGCGATCAGGCAGAGCGCCAGACAGAACGTCCAGTCGATCTCCATGAACTTGATGATAGGCCGGTCGCGTTCACCGGGACGACTGAGACCACCGCTGAGGGTCATGTCTGCGGCTCCTGCGGTGCAGCCTGGGGGGGCGCGCCAATGATCGGATCCTCCGGCGCCGCGCCCTCGATCACCGCCTCGGGCGGCGCGTCGGGCATGGGCATCGGCTTTTCAATCCGGGCGCGGATCTCTGGATCCTTCAGCAGGGCCACGCGCATGACTTCGCGGGCGCGCGGCGCGCCGGCGGTGGCGCCGCCCATGCCGCCATGCTCGATGATCACCGACACAGCGTAGCGCGGGTCGTCATAGGGGGCGAAGGCGACGAACAGGTTGTGGTCCTTCAGCCGCCAGCGCACGTCCTTGCTGTCGCGCGACACGCCCTTGTCGAAGCTGCGCACCTGGGCCGTGCCGGTCTTGCCGGCCATCTGGATGTCGCCCAGCCCCAGCTGGCTGTTTCGATAGGCGGTGCCGCCGGCCGCAGAGACCGCCGCCATGCCGTCGCGGACATAGGCCAGATGTTCGGCGGAGAACGGCAGCTCCGGCACAGCCGCCCCACTGGGCTGTTCAATCCCGCCGACCGACTTGATCAGCCGGGGAACCAGAGCCTTCTTGCCGTTGGCCAGGCGCGCCGTCATGACCGCCAGCTGCAGGGCGTTGACGTTCAGCGCCCCCTGCCCGATCCCGTAGCTGGGGGACTCGCCGGGGAACCAGATCTGGTTGCGGGGGTCCTTGAAGGCCTTCTTCTTCCAGGCGCGATCCGGAACGATGCCGCGCCTCTGTCCGGGAATCCCGATATCGAAGATCTCGCCGAAACCGACCGCGCGGGCCGCCTTGGCGATCGCATCCGGCCCGATCCTCAGCGCGACCTGATAGAAATAGATGTCACAGGAGTTCTTGATCGCGTCGTTCATGTTCTGGGCGCCGTGACCGCCCTTTTCCCAGCACCGCCAGGTGCGGCCGCCATAGTACCAGCCGCCCGAACAGTTGATCCGCACTTCGGGATCGACACCCGCCGTCAAGGCCGCCAGCGCCACGGTCGGCTTGAAGGTCGAGCCGGGCGGATAGGTGCCCGTCATCGCCTTGTCGAGCAGAGGCTTGCGCTCGTACTCGGCCAGAGCCTTGTATTCAGGCCCGCTGAGCCCTTTGACGAACCGATTGGCGTCGAAACTGGGCGCCGAGACCATGCACAGCAGGTCGCCGTTGCGCACGTCCATCACGACGATGGCGCCGCTTTCCTGGCCCATCACCTCAAGGGCGCGGTTCTGGATATCCGCGTCGAGGGTGAGGCGGATCTCCTTGCCCGGCGTCGGGCGGATGTCGCCTTCCGGATCAAGGCGCACCACCCGGCCCAGAGCGTCGACCTCGGCCTTGGTCGCGCCCGCCCGGCCGCGCAGATCGGTGTCGAAGGCCTTTTCCACGCCCTGCTTGCCGATCCGAAAGCCCGGATGGTGCAGCAGGTCCTGGTCCTGGGTCGGGTCCTTCTCGGCCGCCTTCAGGTCACGGTCAGACACCTTGGCGACATAGCCGATGACATGGGCGAAGGCGCCGCCAAACGGATAGACCCGCACCTCGCCCATGTCGGCGGTGACGCCGGGCAGTTCGGGCGCGCGAATATTGACGCGGGAGAACTCCTCCCAGCTCATGTCTTCCATGATCGCCACCGGCGCCTTGCGAGGCGCACGGGCGATATCCTTGATCAGGCGGGCGCGTCGCGTTCCATCGATCGGCACCAGCTTTGACAGGTCATCGAGGGCGGCCTCGACGTCGAGGCCCTTGTCCTTGGTGATCATCAGTCGGAAATTGGGCCGGTTGGACGCCAGGGGCGTGCCGTTGCGGTCCAGAATCAGGCCGCGCGGCGGCGGCATCAGCCGATAATTGAACTGGTTCCCGGCCGACAACTTCTGGTAGCGCTGAGCCTCGACCAGTTGCAGTTGCGCCAGGCGACCGCCGAGGGCCAGCAGGCCGGCGCCGGCGAGGCCGCCCATCAGGAACGCGCGCCGGTGGAACACCCCCTGGCGCTCGTTGACCTCAAAGAACAGGATTGACGGTTCGCTCATCGCCTTACCGGAAACGAACGTCGGCGTCGTCGAAGCGGTCGACCAGCCGGTGGGCGAACGGGAACAGCAGGGCCGTGGCCAGAAACTGCCAGAAAACGGCCAGCAGACTGGGGGTCGCCAGGCTGTCGAGCATCGAAAACAGGAAGCCGGCGATCATGGCGACGGCCGTGACCCCGGCAAACCAGGCCCACATCATGACCCGGCTTTGGCCGGTCATCATGTTGCGAGCCATCAGCACCATCGCATAGGCCACCAGCAGGGACAGGCCCCACAGGCCCGTCGGACCGCCCCAGAACAGGTCCAGGAACAGACCCAGGAGCAGGATGGCGAAGGGCGCGAGGATCGAGGGCCGGATCAGGGCCCAGGCAAAGGCCGGAACCATGGCGAAGACCGGCTCGGGCAGCTGCAGGCCCCAGATGCGCAGCGGCGCTGCAAAAACGATGGTGGCCGCCATGCAAACCAGCAGCGGAATGCCCAGCCAGCGCGCCGGGTGCAGGGGCCTGGCGCCGCGCATGCTCATTGCGCCGGCGCCGCAGGAGCCGGCCTGGACGCCGGCAGTCCGGATGCCGGAGGGGCTGGAGCCACGCGCGGCCTGGTGACGGCGACGGGCGCGCTGAGGATCGAGGTCTGGGGATCTTCAGTGGTCACGGGCGGCAGGCTGCGGGTCTGCAACTGCTTCTCGTCGGCCAGTTGAGCGAAATCCTTGAAGAGCAGGATACGGACGAAATCAATCGCCGCATCGTCGGCGAACAGAACCACGCGCCAGCGCCCGTCGAGACCCTTGACCGCCGCGCCCACTGGCAGGCCGCGAGGCACAACGCCGCCATCGCCGGAAGTGACCACCCGGTCGCCCTGCTGGATAGGGTCAACACCGCGCAGATATTCCAGCTTGGGATTGGGGCCTCCGTCGCCGGTCAGGATGGCGCGGGCGTTTGTGCGGTCGATCATCACAGGGGTGCGCGAGGCGATATCGGTCAGCAGCAGCACGCGGCTGACGCCGCGCGAAACGCCGACGACCCGGCCGACCAGACCGCGCTCATTGAGGACAGGATTGCCGACCACCACGCCCTTTTCGGAGCCGGCGTCGGCCAGGCGGGTATTGGCGAAGGGGCCGCGGCTGTCGCTGACCACGCGGGCGGACGCCATGGGAATGGGCGGATCGGTCTTCAGGCCCAGCAGCGACTTGTAGCGATCGTTGGTGTCCTGCAGCGCAAGGGCCCGATCGCGCCACTGGCGCATCTCGGTATTCTCGGCCTTCAGACGGCGGTTCTCGGAGGCGGTGAAGAAATAGCTGCGCACGAAGTCGAGACCCAGACCCGTCCAGCGCCCCGGCGCGGCGATCACGCCGCTCACGGGCTTGGAGACCGTGTCCACCGTCTGGCGGGTCACGCCATAGGCATGGTCCTGCAGCGTCTCGCGCCGATCAGCCAGCAGGAACGCCACCGCGATCACGACCGCGACGATGAGCGCCACGGCCGCGGTCCAGGTGAGCGGCACTTTCAGGTCGCCGAGGGGACCTTCGCGAAAGGGCACGAACGCGTTCTCCTGGCGCCGCCCCGGCGCCTTTGTCGGAACTTAGGCCTAGGCCAGGGTGGATTCCAGGACGCCCTTCATCCACTTGGGATGTTCGAGCACCTTGCCGCAGCCCAGGGCCACGCAGGAAAGCGGGTCATCGGCCACGGTCACCGGCAGGCCGGTGTGGTCGCGGATCTCGGCGTCCAGACCGCGCAGCAGCGCGCCGCCGCCGGTCAGCATGATGCCCTTGTCGGCGATGTCAGAAGCCAGTTCCGGAGGCGTGGCCTCCAGGGCGACCTTCACGGCCTCGACGATCTGCCCGACCGGTTCAGCCAGCGCGTCGGCAGCCTGTTTTTCAGAGATGCGGACTTCGCGCGGCACGCCCTGCATCAGGTCGCGACCCTTGACGTCGATCGACAGGCCTTCGCCGTCGGCCGGCGCGCGGGCGGTGCCGATTTCCTTCTTGATGCGCTCGGCGGTCGTTTCGCCGATCAGCAGGTTATGGTGGCGACGCATGTAGCTGATGATTGCTTCGTCCATCTTGTCGCCGCCGACGCGGACCGAACGCGAATAGACGATGCCCGACAGCGACAGCACGGCCACCTCGGTGGTGCCGCCGCCGATGTCGACGACCATCGAACCGGTCGGCTCGTGGATCGGCAGGCCGGCGCCGATCGCGGCGGCCATCGGCTCGTCGATCAGGCCGACGCGGCGGGCCGAGGCGTTCAGGCAGGAATCGTTGATCGCGCGGCGCTCGACAGCGGTGGCGCCCGACGGCACGCAGACGATGACCTTGGGGTTCACGAAGCCCTTGCGATTGTGAACCTTGCGGATGAAGTACTTGATCATCTCTTCGGCGACTTCGAAGTCAGCGATGACCCCGTCACGCATCGGACGGATGGCTTCCATGTGGCCCGGCGTGCGACCCAGCATCTGCTTGGCTTCGATACCCACGGCATGGACGATCTTGCGGCCACCGACATTGCGAAGCGCCACCACCGACGGTTCGTTCAGAACAATGCCTTTGCCCTTCATATAGATAAGGGTGTTGGCCGTTCCGAGGTCGATGGCGATGTCGTTGGAGATCACGCCGAAGAGGGAAGAAAACATTGAAAGCCCTGACTGAGGGATAGAGGGGCAAAACGCGGCAGTTCAAGACGAAAGCAGGCTCTGGACCAGTCCTCGGCGCGAAGCGGACTTCACGCGCGATTCACTACCTAACCCACTACCGGACAAGGACAACATGATTCCCCGGAATCGCCGTCTCATCTGGGTTTACGCACTCGAGGGCAAGGCGGGAGCGCCGCCCCCTGGCCGCGCCGTCGCCTGACAGCCCCAAAGCGCGTCGACGCTGCCCGTTTGCCCTGCGAAAGCGTTGATTTCAAGGTCTATTCGCGGGTCGTCCAAAGGCATTTTCGGCGAGGGTCTCCAGGCGCATAATCATGGCGAAATCTAGCCGAGCGCGGCCATGACCACGCCGAGCGCAGTGACCACTCCGGCGACGATCTGCAGACGGGTCAGACGCTCGGAAAACAACCGGCGCCCGGCCAGGGCGGCGATGGGCATTTCGACCACGCCGACGGCCCGGACCGGTCCAACCGGGCTCAGAGCCATGGCCGTGAACCACAGGCCAGAGGCCGCCGCGCCGCAGAACCCCGCCCCCAGAGACTGCCGCCAGACAGCGACCACCGCCGCAATGGCGGCCGGGTTTCGCACCGCCAGCACGCTGGTCAGGGTCACCGTCTGGATGGCCTGGACGATCATCACCGTGACGAAGGCCGAGGCGACGGGATGGCCGGGGTCGAAGGCCAGGCTGGCCTGGCGAAAGCAGTTGGCGCTCAGCGCGAAGATCGCGCCAGAGCCCAGCCCGGCCAGAACGGCGCCGCGACGCAGAACGACCTCGCCTCTCGGCCAGGACAGGGCCGCCAGCCCCAGGGTGACCACCAGGCCGCCGATCCAGGCCATCGGGCCGACATGGTCGCCAAACAGCAGCGCGCCCCAGACAAGAGCGAAGGGCAGCCCGCTCTGCTGCATGGCTGTGCCCAGAGCGAAGGTCGAGCGATGCATGGCGGTCAGCAAGGCCGCCGTGGCGGCGATCTGTAACCCCGCCCCCGCCGCGCAGGCCAGCCAGAACCAGGTCGTGGGATGGGCCTGCGCGCCCGGTGTGGCCCACCAGGCGATGGCCGCGAACACGGTGGCGAAAGGCAGACCAAACAGGAACCGCACCAGGGTTGCGCCCCACGGCCCCGCCCCGCCCATGACGGAGCGCTGGGCGGCGTTGCGGGCGACCTGCAAGGCCGCTGCGCCGATGGTGATGGGAATCCAGAGCATGAATGTCCTCTCCTTCTCCCCTTGCGGGAGAAGGTGTCACGCAACGACGGATGAGGGGGCGCTCGGCGCAAGCCCCGCGACAACAGCAACGGAGCGGCCGGACAATCCCTCATCCGGCCCTTCGGGCCACCATCTCCCGCAAGGGGAGAAGGAAGACTGCGCTAGAACCCGCTGGCGATCGCCGCCTCGGGACGGCTCTTTTCCTTGCGGGCAAAGAGGTTGTTGAGCGCGTTCACATAAGCCTTGGCAGAGGCCGTGAGCGTGTCGGTGTCGGCGGCCTGGCCGGTGGCGATGCGGCCATCCTCTTCCAGACGCACCGAGACCTGGGCCTGGGCGTCGGTGCCTTCGGTAACCGCATGCACCTGGAACAGGCGCAGGGCGGCGCTGTGCGGCACGATCTTGTGGATCGCGTTGAAGACGGCGTCGACGGGACCATCGCCGGTCGCCTCTGCGTGGCGCTCCTGGCCGTCGACATCCAGGGTCAGTTCGGCCGACTGGCCTTCGGTGCCGGCCACGACGCGCAGGTGCAGGACCCGGATCTTTTCCGAGCCGCGCGCCAGGGCGTCGTCCACCAGGGCGATGATGTCGTCGTCGTAGACGTGCTTCTTGCGGTCAGCCAGATCCTTGAAGCGGCCGAAGGCTTCCTTCAGGGCGTTCTGGCCCAGCTCGTAGCCCAGGTCCTTCAGCTTGGCGCGGAAGGCATGGCTGCCCGAGTGCTTGCCCATGACCAGGCTGGACGGCGCCTGGCCGACCGATTCCGGCGTCATGATCTCGTAGGTCTCGCGGTTCTTCAGCATCCCATCCTGGTGGATGCCGCTTTCATGCGCGAAGGCGTTCTTGCCGACGATGGCCTTGTTGTACTGCACCGGGAAACCGGTGATGGCCGAGACGTAGCGGCTGGCGCGGGTGATGTGGGTGGTGTCGATCTTGGTCTCGTAGGGCAGCTTGTCGCCGCGCACCTTGAGGGCCATGACGATCTCTTCCAGCGCGGCGTTGCCGGCGCGCTCGCCCAGACCGTTGATCGCGCACTCGATCTGGCGCGCCCCGCCCTGCACGCCGGCCAGGCTGTTGGCCACGGCCAGGCCCAGGTCGTTATGGCAGTGGGTCGAGAAAATCACCTTGTCGGCGCCCTCGACGTTCTGGGTCATCCAGCTGAACAGGTCGGCATATTCCGACGGATAGGTGTAGCCGACGGTGTCGGGCAGGTTGATCGTCGTCGCGCCGGCCTTGATGGCCGTCTCGATGGCGCGGCGCAGGAACTGACGGTCGCTGCGGGTAGCGTCCTCAGCCGACCACTCGACGTCGTCGCGCAGGTTGCGGGCGTGGGTCACCGAGCGGGCGATCACGTCGATGACGGCGTCCGGCTCCATCTGCAGCTTGTGCTTCATGTGCAGGTTGCTGGTGGCGATGACCACGTGGATCCGGCCCCGGGCGGCGGGCTTCAGCGCTTCGGCGCAGCGGTCGATATCCACCTGATGCGCGCGGCACAGGCCGGCGATGGTACTGTTCTTGACGATCTTGGAGATCTCGCGGACCGCCTCGAAATCGCCGTTGGAAGCGATCGGGAAGCCGGCCTCAATGACGTCGACGCCCATCTCCTCGAGGATCTTGGCCAGTTCCAGCTTTTCATCGTGCGACATTGAGGCGCCGGGCGATTGCTCGCCGTCGCGCATGGTGGTGTCGAAAATCACGACGTTGTCGCGCTTGTCGAAAGCGCCGTTAGCTACGGAGGTCATTTGAATACTCGTCGGAAGGTGTCTGCGTGCGGGGCGGCTGCGGGTAAATCATCCCCTGCGCGCCCGGTCACGACGATGCGTGACCCTAGAGCGCCCAGGGGCTGGTAAGCCGAAGCAGAAGCAGGGTGCGCGCGACGTTCATGCTTACTTTCTACACATCGCCCCCAATTGCAGCAAGCATTTTGCGCCTGGAGCGCTATTGGCCGCACGCTGCGCAACTTCTATCCACGCACCAAACTATTTGAGGCGCGTCACGATCGGAAAATCGCTCGGAAAGGCGTCAAACCACCCCGACAGTCGCCCCATGGCGGCCCGATCGCCCTGGAGCTTGACCTCCCCGGTCAGGATCTTGGGCAGCAGGGGTGTCCCCCGGAACAGCGAGTCGAGGAACACCGGACGGGCCACCGTCAGGGTGGCGTCGACCGTCTCGCCTGCGGCCAGCGGCTGAGCCACCAGAACCCGGTTGCGAACCTCGACCAGGAACCTCTCGTTGCGCTCAGGAAAGATGAAAGCCAGCTTGAGACGCGCGTCGCCGACCTTCTCGGCGTTCAGCCGGATGGCCAGGACGTCGAAGATCATCTGGCTTTCCAGCCCCTGCAGCATGTCGAGCGAGGCCATTGAGGTCGGGATCTTGCGCACGCCGCCCCTGAGCTCGTCGGTCGCGGTCAGGTACATGTTCCGCCAGATGGCGTTCTCGGTCTGGTAGCCGAGCTGCTCATAGGTGTCCGCCAGTTGGGCCCGCGCGGCCTTTTGGCTCTCGTCGCCCATGACGACATGGTTCAGCAGGCTGGCGGACCAGGCATAGTCGCCCGCCTTGGCGGCCTCGGCGGCCAAGGCCATGACCTTGTCGGCCCCGCCCATGGCCGCGACATAGCGCTTGCCGATTTCGGCGGGCGCCGCCGGGGCCAGGTGGGCGGGATTGGCGTCGTACCAGCCCATATAGCGCTGATAGACCGCCCGGCTGTTGAAGCTCATGCTCCCGTAGTAGCCGCGATTGTACCAGTTCCTGGCCAGGCTGGGCGGCAGCGCGATCTGGGCGGCGATCTCGTCACCGGTCAAACCGTGATTCAGCAGCCGAACCGACTGGTCGTGCAGATACTTGTAGGTGTCGCGATGCTCGGCCAGCACCGTCTTGACGGTCTCCTGGCCAAAGCGCGGCCAGCCGTGGCTGGTGATCATCAGGTCAGAGCCATCGGCGAACAGCCGGATCGACTCGGTCAGATAGTCGGCCCAGGCCTTGCTGTCGCGCACCAGCGCCCCGCGCGGGGTCAGCACGTTGTGCATCGACGGATTGACGTTCTCGGCCATGTCGAGAATGCGCAGGTCCGGCAGATAGAAGTTCATCTCGGCCGGAGCTTCGGTGTTGGGCGTGTACTGGAACCGCACCTTCACGCCATCCAGCACCAGTTCCTGGCCGGTGTGATCGATGATCTGAGTGGGCGGGATCAGGGTGATCGTGCCCTTGGCGACACCCTGGCCGATGCCCGAACTGATCTGCCCCTCGACGCCGGGCGGCAGCATGATCCCGAACTGATATTGGGCTCGGCGGCTCATGGCATTGCCGGCCAGGACGTTCTCGCTGACGACTTCCTTCATGAAGCCCTCGGGCGCGATGATCGCCACCTTGCCGGCCTTGACGTCCTTCTCGTCGATAATCCCGCGAACGCCGCCGAAATGGTCGCTGTGGCTGTGGGTGTAGATCACCGCCCGGATCGGCAGCGCACCCAGTTTCTCGGTCACCAGATCAAACGCCGCCCGGGCGGTCTCGGCCGTCGTCAGCGGATCGACGACCACCCAGCCGCTGTCACCCTTGATGAAGGTGATATTGGAGACGTCAAAGCCCCTCACCTGCCAGACCCGGTCCGAAACCTGAAAGAGGCCATGGCGCGACAGCAGCTGGGCCTGACGCCAGAGGCTGGGGTTCACCGTGGCGGGCGGCTCGCCCTTGAGGAAATCATAGGCCGCCAGGTTCCAGGCCACCTGGCCGTCGGCGCGCTTGATCAGCGGGTCGGCGCGCGTGCCCAGAAAGCCGCGATCGGCGAATTCAAAGTCCTGACGATCGGAAAACGGCAAGGCCTGGGCAACAGCCTTCTGGCGCTCGATGGTCGGCGTCGAGGCCGCTTGACCCGCGTGAGCAGCCAACGGAATCGCGAAAAGCGCAACGGCCGACACGACAAGCGCCGCCTTACGGCTAAGCTTGAATTCCGACATCGAATCCTCCCCAGTTTCGTATTTGAAACTTTATAGTTTCATTCTACATATCATCGAAGATGACGGTAGCAAACCAGGCTCGGCCACCTACGCCACGGGGACGTCCCGGTCAGCCCAAGCCTCGGGTCGATCGCGACGCGCGCGCCCAGGCCGTGCTTGACGCGGCCGTGATGGTGTTCGCCGAAAAAGGCCTTCACGCCGCGACGATGCAGGACATCGCCGACCGGGTGTGCATGGCCAAGATCCTGATCTATCGGCTCTATCCCTCGCGCCAGGCCCTGATCGACGCCCTGTTCAGCGAGATCCTGCTCGAGATCGAGGCCACCGCCGCCCTGCCCTGGGGCGGCTACGGCTCGGGCATGGCGGCGCTGATCGAGATGGGCAGAGCCCACCCTGACCTGTTCGTCTTGCTGTTGCGCGAGGCGCGGGGCGGTCCCGAGACCCTGCCCTGGGCAACCGCCTGCGACGCCCTTCTCGCGGGCCTGACCGAACCGTTCGTGGCGCCGCCGCCAGAAGCCTCCGAGGACCTGAAAGCCGCCTGCGCCCACGCGGCGCGAACCTTCCTGCCCTTCATCACCCAGGCTTGGGTCGCCGGGATCGAACGCAGCGACGGCATGACCGACGCGGCGCGCATCAAATGGTTTGGCCAGATGGTCCGCGCGTGGCGCGCCGCGACCCGCGACGCCCTGGGCCTGCCGGACGCGCCGGAACCCGCCACCCTGGCTAGTCAGCCGCCTCGCGCTTCTTGAGCCAGGCGCGGGCGACAAGACCCGCGACGATCCAGACAGCCACGGCGATCAAGAGCATTACGATGTGCTGCCTGCCACCGCCGCGCATGGCCTGGACGATGGAGTTGCCGGCGAAGGCCGTCAGAGCGATCTTCGGGATGATGCCGATGGCCGTGCCGGCCGCGAAATCGCGCAGCTTCATCGGCGTGACGCCGGCGGCCATGTTGACGACGATGAAGGGGGCCGAGGGGACCAGCCGCACGATCAGGCTGGCCAGAAAGCCGTTCTTGCCGATCAGCCGCATGAACTTGGCCACGCCGTCGCCCGCGAAGTCACGCAGCACCCTGGCGCCGAACGCGCGTCCCAGCCAGAACCCGACCAGCGACGAGACCAGGGTGCCGACCCAGCTATAGGCGAAGCCGGTCAAGGGTCCGAAGGCGACCACCGCTGCGGCGATCAGCACGAACTGGGGAACACCTATAAAGGCCAGGGCGGCGAACGCGCCCACCGCCACGGGCAGGGCCCAGGGACCATGGGCCGCGCCAAGCCATTGCTCGACGGCCGCCTCACCATTGAGGCCCAGCAACTGGGCGCCGAACAGGAAGACGATCCCCACCCCGCCAAACAGCACGAAGGACACCGCCACCGTGCGCCAGGCGCGGGCGTCCATATTGGTCACGAACTCGATGAGGCGGCGCATCACGTCTCCTGCCTCGCTCAATGGCGCCGGTGGGTCAAGCATCGGCAGCGTCTGTGGCGCCTCGATGGCGGGCGGAATAACCACGTCACAGCGCTCACCCCTTGTTTTTCAAGGGATAGCACTCGCCCATCACGACATTTCGTTTGCCAAGCCTTCACATTACACCGTTACTTATCCACAGGCCGGTGGGGCAAGAACCGTGTCTGAACTGGAGCGACCGACGTGAAGACCCTGGCTGTGATTTCTCGCAAGGGCGGTGCCGGAAAGACAACACTCTCGGTCAATCTGGCCATCACCGCTCATTTGGCCGGCCTCAAGACGATGATCGCCGACATCGACCCGCAGCGCTCGGCGACCGACGCGCTCAAGGCCCGCGTCGCGCCCGGTCCGACGCTGATGGAAATCAACGCCGGCAAGCTGTTCCAGACCAAGGCCACCGCTGGCTACAGCGGCTATGACTGCCTGATCGTCGACACGCCGGCCGCGCCGGACACCGATGTCCTCCAGGCCGTGCAGTGCGCCGACCTCTGTGTGCTGGTGTGCCGCCCCACCTTCCTGGATATCGCCTCCATCGCGCGGTCGGCCGAAGCCGTTCGCCGCCTGGGTAAGAAGGGCCTGATCGTTCTCAGCCAGGCCCCGCCCCGTCGCAACGGCGAAGAGCCCCTCAGCGTCCTGAAAGCGGCCGAAGCGCTGCGTTTTACCGGCATGCCCATGGCGCCGGTCGGACTGCGCGCCCGCGCCGCCTTCCAGCAGTCGATGGCCCATGGTCGATCGGTCTGCGAGTGGGAGCCGAGCTCGGCCGCCAGCCAGGAAATCCAGCGTCTTTGGGACCATCTGGAAACCCTGGCGCCGAGCGGTCAGAGCGACCTGTACCTTCGCGCGAACTGAAGCGCGATCCGCGAAATCGCGAGATCGCGGAGGTTGTATTTTGTTTACATTTCACCCCTCACTATGGCGAAGCTTGGCGTCAAGCCAATCGGTTCCAGTTCAGGTGGCGGCCTGGGGGGAGATTAGCCGTGAAGACAATCAGTGTGCTTTGCCGAAAAGGCGGAACGGGGAAGACGACGCTCTCCGTCAATCTGGCCATTGCGGCCTTTCTGGATGGCCACAAGGTAATGTTGGCCGACCTTGACCCTCAGCGATCAGCCTCGGACGCGCTCCGAGCCCGCAAGCGTCCCGGTCCCGCGTTCGCCGAGAGCTGCGCCGGCAAGCTGTTCCACGCCCAGACCAACGCCCAGCGCGAGGGCGTCGAACTGCTGATCGTCGACACGCCGGCGGCTCCAGAGACGGACGTGGCGCACGCGGTCAATCTTTCGGACCTGTGCCTGGTGGTGGGACGCCCCTCTTTCCTGGATCTGGCCCCCATCGTGCGATCAGCTGACACGGTGCGCCGTCTCAATCGCCAGGGCCTGATCGTGCTCAATCAGGCTCACACCAATCGCGCCGAAGTGGCTCCCGTCGCCTTTCCCGAGGTAGTCGAAGCCCTGCGCTTCTGCGGCCTGCCGCTGGCGCCTGCGGGATTGCGCTCCCGCAGCGTGTTCCAGCAAGCGATTGCTCAGGGCCAGTCGGTCATGGAGCTGGAGCCCGGCGGGGCCGCGGCCCAGGACATGTCACGACTGTGGGCGCACCTGAAGTGTGCATGGGCGCTGGGCGACCATGGCCAGACTTCGCCAGAGCTAGCCGCCCGCGCCGGTTGATCCCATCTCTCTCAGGTCGCCCGCCCCCGGGGCGATGCGAAAGCATGACATGAAGATCCTTGGCGTTTCCGGCAGCCTGCGCGCGGCCTCGTTCAACACCGCCCTGCTGCGCGCGGCGCAGGCGCTGGCGCCCGAGGACGTCACCATTGAGATTTTCGGCCTGCACGACCTGCCCCTGTTCAATCAGGACGTCGAGGACGTGGGCGATCCGCCGGCCGTGACCGCCTGGAAGGACGCCATCCGGACGTCCGACGCCCTGCTGCTGGCCTGCCCTGAATACAACGGCGGCATCACCGGGGTGCTGAAGAACGCCATCGATTGGGCCTCGCGCGGCAAGCCCGCGCCTCTGACCGGCAAGATCTGCTGTCTGGTCGGAGCCAGCCCTGGCGCAACGGGAACCGTCCGCGCCCAGGACGCCCTGCGGCTGTCGCTACGGCGCGCCGGCGCCGAGGCCGTTCCGCTGGGCGAGATCCTGGTCGGCCAGGCGCACACCAGGATCGTCGACGGCGTACTGAGCGACGAAACAACACGAACCTATCTGGCCCGCCACCTGGCGAGTTTCGCGGCGCGCCTCAAGAGCTAGCTGGCTTGTTTCGACAGGTCGTCGTCGGGGCCAAAGTCCAGCCGACGAAACGGTCCAGAGCCTTGATGGCTGTCGTTGGCGGTAGCGCTACCGTCCACGGAGAACGATGCAAAGCGCGGGCAGGCCACAGGCCTGTCGCCCAAAGGCCTCACCTGCCCCAAGAGCCGTCACCCCGCGTTGCGCCGCAGCAAGCGGAGGCGTAAAGACCGCCGCAATCCTGAAAACCGGTTTCCCAGGGGAGTCCAAGAATGTCGCTCGAGTCCGCCGCCCTGCGGCGCATCGCACCGTCGGCCACCATCGCCATCAGCGCCAAGGCGCGCGCCCTGAAGGCCGCCGGTCGTGACATCATCGCCCTGTCGGCGGGCGAGCCGGACTTCGACACCCCGGACAATATCAAGGAGGCCGGCATCGCGGCGATCCGCGCCGGCAAGACCAAGTACACCGACCCCGACGGCATGCCCGAGCTTAAGGCGGCGATCTGCGCCAAGTTCAAGCGCGAGAACGGCCTCGACTACAAGCCCAGCCAGGTCCATGTCGCCCCCGGCGGCAAGCCTGTGATCTACAACGCTCTGGTCGCCACCCTGAACCCGGGCGACGAGGTGATCATCCCGGCGCCCTACTGGGTATCCTACCCTGACATGGTGCTGCTGGCCGGCGGCACGCCCGTGCCGGTCGAGACGACGGCCGAAAGCGGCTTCAAGCTCACGCCCGAAGCCCTCGAAAAGGTCATCACGCCCCGGTCGAAGTGGCTGATCATCAACAGCCCGTCCAACCCCTCGGGCGGCGCCTATACCCGCGCCGAGCTGCAGGCCATCGCCGACGTGCTGCTCAAGCACCCCCAGGTCTGGGTGCTGACGGACGACATGTACGAGCACCTGGTGTTCGACGACTTCGAGTTCACCACCATCGCCCAGGTCGAGCCCCGGCTCTACGACCGCACCCTGACGATGAACGGCGTCTCCAAGGCCTATGCCATGACCGGCTGGCGGATCGGCTACGCGGCCGGCCCCGAGCCGCTGATCAAGGCCATGGCCAAGATGATCAGCCAGACGACCTCCAACCCGTCGTCCATCTCGCAATGGGCGGCGCTGGAGGCATTGAACGGCACGCAGGACTTCATCAAGCCCAACGCCAAGCTGTTCCAGGAGCGCCGCGACCTGGTGGTCTCGATGCTGAACCAGGCTACCGGCATCCACTGCCCGACTCCGGAAGGCGCATTCTACGTCTATCCGTCCTGCGCGGGCCTGATCGGCAAGACGGCGCCCAGCGGCAAGACCATTGAAAGCGATGAGGATTTCGCCGTCGAATTGCTGGAAACCGAGGGCGTCGCCGTGGTCCATGGCGCAGCTTTCGGCCTCTCGCCGTTCTTCCGGATCAGCTACGCCACCAGCAATGATGTGCTGGAAGACGCCTGCTCGCGGATCCAGCGTTTCTGCGGCAACGTTAAGTAGATCGACAGATTCCTCCCCTTCGGGGGAGGATTCCACTGCGCATCGCGCACAAAGCGCGCTAGGGGTCTCGCCCGTCGCGCTTCCAGCGACCAAGGAGGTCATAAATGGCGCGTACTCCCAACTATTCCTTCGAACGTCAGGAACGCGAGCGCGCCAAGGCTCGCAAGGCCGCCGAGAAAGCCGCCGAAAAGGCCGCCGCGAAGCAGGCGCAGAATCCCGAGGACGCTCCGTCCCAGACCGACGACCAGTAAAGACCCTTCATGCCCACCCTGACGATGTACAACCACGAGACCGTCGCCCTTGATGGCGAGGTCTTTTCGGACTGCGAGTTTCGCGGTTGCCGCCTCGTCTATTCCGGTGGTGAAGCCCCGACCTTCGACGGCTGCCGCTTCGACGAGTGCGAGTGGAAGTTCGACGATGCCGCCGAACGCACCCTGGCCCACCTGAAGGTGGTCTGGAACAACGGCGGCAAGGGCCCGGTCCAGGCGCTGATCAAGGAAATCACCGGCGGCGGGCGCTAGCCCGCAGAGCCTCCGGCGAACTGGCGGTACGTGGTCCTGCAGGCGCTTTGGCAAGATCTTTGAGTTTTCGCCAAGCCAAGCAATTAACGACAACCACCCGCAAAGCGCGTAGTGTTGCTCTATCGGCACCTATCCGCTGCCGTCCGCGCCAAAGTCGCCGCGTCGAGGATCGGATTTGAATCCCGCCGATGGACCGACAGATACTCGGCACTGGAGATGCCCAAACCCTTGCTCAGGCCATCGTCGATACGATCCACGAACCTCTCCTGGTCTTGGACGAGCGCTTCAATGTTCTAGCGGCCAGCCGGTCTTTCTACGAAATATTCCAGGTTGATCAGCAGCAAACCCTGGGCTGCCTGCTCTACGCGTTAGGCGACGGTCAGTGGGACATCCCTGCGCTTCGGCTCCTGCTGGAGACGATCATCCCCGAGCACACGGCGATGGATGGCTTCGAGGTTGATCACGACTTTCCGGGCCTGGGTCGTCGCACCATGCTGCTGAACGCCCGGAACGTCGTCTACGCCACCAGTTCCAGCTCAACGATTCTGCTGGCCTTCACCGATGTCACCGCCCGTCGCCTGATTGAACGGGAGAGGCAGAACCTGCTGGAGCGAACCGAAGAGCTCCTTGGGCAAAAGCAGGTTCTGCTGCAGGAGATGCAGCACCGTGTGGCCAACAGCCTGCAGATCATCGCCAGCATCCTGATGCTCAAGGCTCGGGCCGTGACCTCCGAAGAAACCCGCTTCCATCTCAAGGACGCCCACCAGCGGGTCATCTCGGTCGCCGAGGTGCAGTCGCATCTGCACGCCTCGGGCGGCGTCGACCAGATTGAGGTTGGCCCCTATCTGACCAAGCTGTGCGCCAGCCTGGGCTCCTCGATGGTCAGCCAGGACCGTCCGATCGCCCTGAAGGTCTTCGCCGACCACGGCCTTATCGGATCGGACAAGGCTGTGAGTATCGGCCTGATCGTCACCGAGCTGGTCATCAACGCCATAAAATACGCCTTCCCGATCGCCCGGAAGGACGCCCTGATCAATGTCACCTTCTCCAGCGAAACGGGAGACTGGGAATTGAGCGTGGTCGACAATGGCGTTGGCGCGGTTGAGGGTTCTTCGTCAGCCAAGCATGGCGGCCTGGGAACGGTCATCGTACAGGCTCTGGTCAAGCAGCTTGAAGGGCAGATGACGGTCGACGCATCGGTTGGCATGCGTGTGTCGATCAAGGGAAGCCGCCCGCTTTCCCCCTTGCTGGGCAACCCGGCTTGACGGCAATTTGACCCCGGGCCTGTCATAGCGCGATGCTGGGGTCGGCGCGGCGCCAGACCGCGCGAGCGGGAGGCGCGTGATGAGATTGAACCAGCCCAGGGTCCACCCCCTGTCCAATGACGGGCAGACGCCCGAACAAGCCGAAGTCCTGGCATCCCTGGGCGGCGGCGGGGTGATCCCGGCAGGACCGGTCCTGAACATCTTCCGCACCATGGCGCACGCCCCCAGCGCCCTGAAGGCCTTCCTGACCTGGGGTAACTACATCCTTTCGAAAAGGAACGATCTGCCCGCGCGCGAGCGCGAGATCGTCATCCTGCGCACGGGCTATCTGTGCAGGAGCGGCTACGAGTGGACCCAACATGTCGAGATCGGCCTGCGCTGCGGCCTGACGCCCGATGAGATCGTCAGACTCAAGGCTGGGCCTGAAGCCGGCTGGAGCCCGGCCGACGCGGCGCTGATCCGCGCCGCCGACGAACTCAACGCCGACCACTTCATCAGTGACGCGACCTGGGCCGCTTTGTTGTCCCACTTCACCGAGAAGCAGGCGATGGACGTGGTCTTCACCGCCGGCCAATACACCCAGGTCAGCATGATCCTGAACACCTTCGGGGTTCAACTGGACCCGGGCCAGACCCTCGATCCCGACTTGCGGAAGACATAGCCTGGGGGCTTGCCCCACCATTTTGTTCCGGTTACGTTCGCGCCAGGATTGCGGAGATGACGATGCTAACCCTGTTTCACGCCCCTCGCTCGCGATCGACGCGCTTCCTGTGGCTGCTGGAAGAGTTGGGCGCGACCTACGAGATCAAGACCGTCGACATCTATCGCGCGACGACCAAGACGGGCGCTCGAGACCCGGCCAATCCGCATCCCCATGGCCAGGTACCGGCTCTGCTGGATGACGGCGTACTGATCACCGAATCTGCCGCCATCGCGCTCTATCTGACCGACAAGTTCCCCGCCAATGGTCTGGGCCCCCAGGTGGGCGACCCCTTGCGCGGTCCCTATCTCACCTGGCTGGCCTACTATGCCGGCGTGCTCGAGCCTGCGGTCGTCAATCTGTGGAAGCAGCGGCAGGACGACGAGGACAAGGCGACCTATCAGGCGATGGACGATCGTTTGCGGACGACGCTGGAAAAGTCGCCATGGCTGCTGGGCGAGAACTTCTCGGCGGCCGACATGCTGTTTATCAGTCTGTTGCAGTTCGCCCGCCAGATGCTGCCGCCGCACGCGGTCTATGACGACTGGCTGGCGCGCGCCAATGCCCGCCCTGCCCTGGCGCGGGCCCTTGCCAAGGACGACAGCCAATGATCCGCCACTCGCCGATCCTCGCCCTGGCCGCCCTGCTGGCCCTGTCGGCTCCGGCGGCGGTAGCGCACGCCGACCCGGCGATCGTCGCCCGGGTCGACGCAGTGCTGGCGGACGACGCGGTGACCCTCACCGAAGCCGGCAAGACCGTGCTGGTCTATCGGACCAAGCCTCTGGACCCGGCCACCGAGCCGGGCCGACTGAACTATGTGCACCCGCTGTACGCGCCGGACGGCACGGTCCTGACCGAGGACAAGCCGGCCGACCATCTGCATCAGCGCGGCGTCTTCTGGAGCTGGCACCAGGTGCTGGTGAACGGCAAGTCCGTGGCCGACGGATGGTTCATGAAGGGCCTGACCTTCCACGTGCGGGAGAAGCGCTTCAAGGGCGACGCCCAGGGTGGCGGAACCCTGACCGTCAATGCCGACTGGATCGTCACGTCCGGTCCGGAACTGGACTATGTGGCGCGGGAAACGACAAAGGTCAGGGTCTATCCGCTGAAGGACGGCGCACGGCGTATCGACTTCGACACCCTGATCACCGCGCGGGTCGACGCCCTGGGCCTGGGCGGCAGCGACGACGCCAAGGGCTATGGCGGCTTTTCCCTGCGGCTGGTGCGCCCTGACAGACTGACCTTCGCCTCGGGCGGCAAGACCATCACGCCGACGGACACAGCCCTTGAAGCGGGCGCCGCCATGGGCTTTGCCTGGCCCGCCGAGGCCGGCTCTCCGGCCTGGACCGTGGGCCTGACCTGCAAGGCCAACGAGCAGCCGATCAAGCGCTGGATCCTGCGCAGGTCGCTGTCGATGCAGAACTGCGTCTTCCCCGGCCGCGCGCCGTTCGTGCTCAAGAAGGACGAAACCCTGCGCCTCCGCGAGACCCTGATCATCCGGCCCGCTACGCCGGCCATGAGCCCCTCCGCGCCAAAGACCCAGAAGCCCTGACCATGGCCGAGATCCTCAATCTGAACCGGGCGCGCAAGGCCAAGGCGAAAGTCGAAGACAAGACACGCGCCGCGGAGAACCGCGCGAAATTCGGTCGCGCTAAGGCCGACAAGGCTCTCGACGCGGCCCGCGCCGACAAGCTGCGCCGCGATCTGGACGGCGCCAAGCGCGAGGAGTGACTCGGGTTCCTACTTGTGGATGTAGTTGATCGCCGTTGAGTGCGGATAGGTCGCCAGGAACCGCTCGGCGACAAAGTGCAGGATGACATCTGGTTGTTCGCGATCAATCAGATCGCCGATGACGTCGCCTTCGTGCCAGATGAATACCGAGCGCGAGAAGTGCTGCGCCAGCAGTTCGATGCTGAGGGTCGCCGTGGAGTCGCGGAAGACCAGCGCCTTGGGCAGGCTCTTGTCGTCCTGCTCCATGATGACCGTCTCTCGCCCGCCGCCGCCGGGGATGAATCCGTCGGGCGTCGGGACCTGACGGGCGCGTTTCCTGACTTCCGGCAGGGTGTGGGAGATCACCAGCTCCAGCATGTTGCCGACCCGCGCAAGGGAGGCGTCGACCTCGAACTCATCCTTCACCGCTTCAGGCAGCTGGATCAGCACATCGCCCTCCATGCCAGCGATGAAGTGCTGAAGATGGTTGAAGGTCAGCGGCTCACCAACCGGCGCGCCGCGCGCCTGCAGCGCCAGGATCGCCTCGCGATAGAGGTGATAGGCGCCCATCCAGTTGACGTGGGTGTCGCCCCGGAAGAACAGCAGGCCCAGGCGCTTCAGGGCGTCGAAACGGTCCGCCAGGTAGTGCACGACATCAGGAGCCATCCGCGCCATGGCCATGGCGGGCCTGTCGTCGAAGGGGGGCGCAGCATCGAGCCCGGCCGGCAGATAGTCCCGATAGACGATGCTCTTCTCTGGACAGATGAACATTTGGTAGTAGCGCCCCGCCAGGCGCTCGGCGCGTTCGTTGAGGATTTTCTGGACGACGGCCTGCTCGTCGCCCGACCAGCGCTTGAGACCCAGGTGCCAGCTCAGGAAGTCGTTTGTGTCATTGATCAGAAAGACCCAGCCGCCGCGCGCGGCGAGACCCTTGGCGCCGTTCTGAATCGCCTTCAGGCCAGACAGGATTTCGGAAACGGCCTCAAGAGGGTCGTCCTTTGGCGGTGGCGCGGCTTCAGGCTGTTTTCGACGACCAAACTGAAATCGCATGAGCCGGTCACTCCAGGGCGCGGGACGCTAGGCGTTGCGCCCCGCAAGATCAATCAGCGGCCGCTGGCAGTCTTCACGCCTCGACCACATCCAGCATGTTGTGCTCGGCCAGGAAAGCGTCGTGCTCAGGCATGGCGTCGACCAGTTGGGTCGTCTGCCGCTGAATCAGCGCGAAACTCGCTGCGGTCTCCCGCGCATCTGCCCGATCGGCAAGCGGATTGTGGCCTCGGGGGGAAATCCCTTGGCCCAGCATCACCGCCAGCCATGAACTCTGGGAGAACAGCTCGTCGGGTCGCGAAAGCAGCATCCCGCGATCCCGGAAGATGGCGACGCGTTCTTCAAGGCTCTCGGGGATGGGCATGGTGGCGACGTACTCCCAGAACGCCGAGTCCCGCCGGGTGGTCGCGTGATAGTGCAGGATGATGAAATCCCGCACCGTCTGAGCCTCGTCGCGCACCCGGCTGTTGTAGGTCTCGATATTGACCGGGCTGAAGTCGCGGTCCGGAAAATGCTGCAACAGCTTGACCAGCCCTGAGTGGACCATGTGGATACTGGTCGATTCCAGCGGCTCCAGAAAGCCACTGGCCAGGCCAAGGGCCACCACGTTGCGGCTCCAGGCCTTGCGCCGGCGTCCTGTCACGAACCGCAGATGCCTCGGGTCGGCAAGCGGCGCGCCGTCGAGGTTGTCGAGCAGGGTCCGGGTGGCGATCTCCTCGGTGGTGAAGCGGCTGGAGAACACATAGCCATTGCCGGTGCGGTGCTGCAGCGGGATGCGCCACTGCCATCCCGCCTCGCGAGCGGTCGAGGTCGTGTAGGGGGTGATCGGTCCCACCCGCTGGCATGGGACCGCCACGGCGCGGTCCACCGGCAGCCAGTGGCTCCAGTCATCATAGCCGGCCTTCAGCGCGCCCTCGATCAACAGGCCGCGAAAGCCCGTACAATCGATGAAGAGGTCGGCGGCCACCTGCTGGCCATCCTTGAGGGTCAGGCTTTCGACAAAGCCGTCGTCGCCGCGCAGGGTGACGTCGACCACCTCGCCCTCAATCCGCTTGACGCCCATCTGCTCGCTGAAGCGGCGAAGGTGGCGCCCATAGAGGATCGCGTCGAAATGATAGGCCGAGGCGAAGCGCGCCAGCGGCGAGGCCGGATCGGCGGTCGGCGCGGCGACACGCCCACGGCGGGCGGCCTGCTCGCAGATCGAATAGGCCCCGATGTCTTCGGCAAGGCCCTTCTCGCGCAGCATCAGATAGAGCTGATGGAAATCGCCCAACTCGGCGCCGGGACCAAAGACGCCGAACGGGTGGAGGTAACGGCTCTGGGCGCCGCCCCAGCCGACGAACTCGATGCCCAGTTTCAGGCTGGCCTTGGTTTGCCGCATGAAGGCGGCTTCCTTGAGGCCGATCAGGGCGTTGAACTGCCGGATGGCGGGAATGGTCGCCTCGCCGACGCCGACAATGCCGATCTCGGCCGACTCGATCAGCTGTATCGAACAGCCCCGGCCCAGGGCCGAGCGCAGGGCCGCAGCGGCCATCCAGCCTGCAGTGCCGCCGCCGACGATCACGATCGACCTGATGGCCCGCTCAGCCGTCATCCTGAACTCCCCCCGGGCAGCCCCCGCCCGCGCCTGGAAGTCCTATGCCATGGCCGGGACAGCGAGGCGATCACGGCGTTCAGCCGGAATAGCGCGGTAGAGCGTGTTGGGCCGGATCGCCAGACTTTCGCGGGCCTCCTCCAGCGACATGGCGAACAGCGCCGGATAGTCGACCGCCGGCAGCCAGGCCGCCGACTTGCCATTGCGCCAGGCCTCGCGCACGGCGGCGCCGTAGGGCTCGCCATTTCTGGCGCGACCAAACTGCTGCACGCCGACCAGGGCGATGAAGGCAAAACCCAGGCTGCGGGTCTGGGAATAGGAGAAGGCGACCACGCAGACCTCGCCCAGAGCATCCGTGCCGTAGCCGGTCAGGACGTGCCAGACGTCGTGGACATCGCGCAGGCGTCGGCCGTACCAGGCCAGGGGGTGGAGCGCGTCGACATTGGCGTCAGGAATCTTGCGGCTTTCGTCGGCCAGGCCTTCGGCTGAGAGGCCGCGCGGCGCGATGAACTCGCAATAGGCGGCGCCGACCGTCCCCGGTCCGAAGGCGGCCAGCCAGGCAGGATCGGAGAGCCGAACCGCGAACTCGTCGCGCTCATAGGCGATGCGGCCACCCTCGGGCGTGGACAACAGCCGGCGATAGCCATTAGGGATCGCCCTGCCGGCCAGGGCCCGCATGATCTCGAAAACCTGGACGGTGTCTTCCTTGTCGGCGATCAGGCGCCCCATCGCCCTGAGCGCCCGCAGGGGCTGCAATCGGAAGGCGTCACGCCCTTTGACCGCCGGTCTTGCCACGGCGGCCAGATCGAGGACTTGCGTGGCGGCGCTCATGAGGCATGCTCCAACGGACCCCGCAAAGATGACATCGCGTCACCTTTTATCAAGAGGCAATCCGCCAAGCATGGGCAGTCTCAAGAAACGTTCGGTGAATCTGGCCGGCCACGCCACGTCCCTGGCGCTGGAGCCGGAGTTCTGGAGCGTGCTTGAAAGCGCGGCCGCGCAGGACGGGCTCAGCCTCGCGGCCCTGATCCAGAAGATCGATACCGGCCGCGGCGAGCGACCGCTGGCCTCGGCCTGTCGGGTTTTCGCCCTTCACCGCGCCAGCGCCGTTCAGCCAGGACGCGGGGATGTGGGCAGTGGGGCCGGCTGAGGATTTGGCATCGACCCTAACGGAGCCGACGGCGCCCGAAACTGAAGGTCCGGCGACAGGCTCGTAGCCCCGCCCAGACGCCACGCCATCCACAAGGTCAGGACCACGATCAGGGCAATTAATCCGATCATCCAGGCCCCTGATCTTGGGTGGTGCGAAGGTGGGTGTTTCATGGCCGGTCTCAACTGCCCGGCGGCTTGGGCGCGTCCGGAAGCTGGGGCGCCGAGGCCGACACATTGACGTCGATCGACTTCTTCTGGGTGAGGCCGCCGGAATAGACGACGAAGGCGATGATCGCGACGATCACCACCAGTCCGCCGACAATGAACGCCAGGCCGCTGTTGCCGCCGCTGTTGCTCGTGCCTTCGGCCATGTGAGCCTCCCGTGATTGATGTGTCTGATCAACGACCCCCAAGGCCGCAGGTTCCGCAATCGCCCCTTGGGGGCTTAAGCCCGCCACGGTCTGTGCTACATATGTTCCATGTCTTCAGACTTCGACTCGACCTTTCCCGGCGACCTCCCCTCCCCGCGCATCTCCGACCTGGCCCGCCCCCGCGCCCCCGGCGGCGACCCCGCCTATCTGGAGGGGCTGAACCCCGAGCAGCGGGCGGCGGTCGAGACCACCGAGGGCCCTGTACTGGTCCTGGCCGGGGCCGGCACGGGCAAGACGCGGGTCCTGACCACGCGCCTGGCCCACATCCTGACGACCGGCCGCGCCCGTCCCTGGGAGCTGCTGGCCGTCACCTTCACCAACAAGGCCGCGCGCGAGATGCGCGAGCGGATCACCCACATCATCGGGGCCGAGGCCGAGGGCCTGCGCTGGCTGGGCACCTTCCACTCGGTGGCCGCCCAGATCCTGCGCCGGCACGCCGAACTGGTGGGCCTGAAGTCCAGCTATACGATCATCGACAATGACGATCAGGAACGCCTGCTCAAGCAGCTGATCGAGGCCGAGAACGTCGACGCCAAGCGCTGGACGCCCAAGATCCTGGCGGGGATGATCGACCACTGGAAGAACAAGGGCTGGACACCCGAGCGCGTGCCCCCGGCCGAGGGCGCGGAGTTCGCGGGCGGCAAGGGCGTCACCCTTTACCGTCAGTACCAGGAGCGGCTGCGCATCCTCAACGCCTGCGATTTCGGCGATCTGCTGCTGCACAACATCACCATCCTGACCAGCCATCCCGACGTGCTGGCCGACTATCAGACGCGCTTCAAATACGTGATGGTCGACGAGTATCAGGACACCAACATCGCCCAGTATCTGTGGCTGCGCCTGCTGGCCCAGGGCCGGCAGAACGTCTGCTGCGTAGGCGACGACGACCAGTCGATCTATGGCTGGCGCGGGGCCGAGGTCGACAACATCCTGCGCTTCGAGCGCGACTTCCCGGGGGCCAAGGTGGTCAAGCTGGAGCGCAACTATCGCTCCACCGAGCATATCCTGGCCGCCGCCTCGGGCCTGATCACCGCCAACAGGGACCGACTGGGCAAGACCCTTTGGACCGGGGAGACTGGCGGCGAGAAGGTCAAGGTCAGCGGCGTCTGGGACGGCGAGGCCGAAAGCCGGATGGTCGCCGACGAGATCGAGAAGGCCAAGCGGGCCGGCCGCAAATACAGCCACATGGCCATTCTGGTCCGCGCCAGCTTCCAGATGCGGTCTTTCGAAGAGCGCTTCGTGATGCTGCAGATCCCCTACAAGGTGGTCGGCGGCCCCCGCTTCTTCGAACGCGCGGAAATCCGCGACGCCCACGCCTATCTGCGCCTGATCCAGTCGCCCGACGATGATCTGGCCTTCGAGCGCATCGTCAACACGCCCAAGCGCGGCATCGGCGACACGAGCGTCCAGAAGCTGCTGCACATCGCCCGGGCCGAAAGCCTGCCGGCGGTCGAGGCCGCCCGGGCCCTGGTCTCCACCGACGAACTGCCGGCCCGCACCCGCACGGCGCTGTCCAACTTCCTGCGCGACCTGGATCGCTGGCGGGCTCTGGCGGCCACCACCCCGCACCAGCGGGTTCTCGAGGCTGTGCTGGAAGAGAGCGGCTATACCGACGCCCTGCGCCTCGACAAGGGCCCCACCAGCCAGACGCGGCTGGAGAACCTCAAGGAGCTCGTCCAGTCGATGAGCGCCTTCGACACCCTGGAAAGCTATCTGGAGCACGTGTCGCTGGTCATGGACCTGGACAAGGGCGCCGGCGACGACGCGGTCTGGATCATGACCCTGCACTCGGCCAAGGGCCTGGAATTCCCGCTGGTCTTCCTGCCCGGCTGGGAAGAAGGCGTGTTCCCCAGCCAGCGCAGCATGGACGACAAGGGCGCCAAGGGCCTCGAGGAAGAGCGGCGCCTGGCCTATGTCGGCATCACCCGGGCCCGGGAGGAGGCCCGGATCAGCTTCGTGGCCAACCGACAGGTCTATGGTCGCTGGACCAGCCAGCTGCCCAGCCGCTTCGTCGACGAACTGCCCCTGGCCCATGTCGAGGCGGCGTCCGAGACCGGCTATTACGGCGGCGGGCCGGGCATGCAGCAGACAGCGGCCTCGCGCTGGGACGATACCGGCGCCAGTTCGTCGTTCGGCGGTTCCGGCTATGCCAGCCCCGGCTGGAAGCGGGCCCAGGACCGCATGGCCGGCGGGGGCAATTCCTGGAGCAACCCCCGCACCGGCGGCTCGGGCGGGCGCTCGGCCCCGATCGAGGGCGAAGGCCGGCTGGTGGCCGTCTCCGCGCCGTCCAAGGCCAGCGCCTACCAGCGCGGCGACCGGGTGTTCCACGTCAAGTTCGGCTACGGCAAGGTCTCGGCCGTCGAGGGCAACAAGCTGTCGGTCGCCTTCGACAAGGCCGGCGACAAGAAGGTCATCGACAGTTTCGTCGAGAAGGCGTGACATTCAGGCTCCTGGTTCCTCGCCACTCGCCCCCTCCTGACCGCTACGCGGTCGTCCTCCCCCGTAGGGGGAAGACGAGGTCGGCGCGTTTCATCTTCCCCCTCCGGGGGAAGACGGTCGCGAAGCGACCCGTAGGGGGCAAGTCTGGCGGACACGAGCTCGTAGCCTCACGCGGCATCAGCCACTGAAGGGTTGGGGAGGCGCGAAGCGGCCGGGGCGAACCCGGATGACCGTGATGTGTGTTTTGCGTTTCGGCTCGACCTGTCCGCTTCGCAGAAGCTGTTCTTGCGTGAGGATTGGGCCAAGCGAGCGTGTTTCAGCTCTGATACCCAAGAGCCCCCGTACGGGCGCGCATCCCGTCGATCGGCGAACCGTCTCGACGCCGACGATGCGCGATAGGCGGGTTTACGATCCCTCGCCCTCTTCGACCCGCGTTCACCCGGCCGACAAGCCACTCAGCGTTTGGTCCGTCCTTCTGAGACAGCCCGCACACCTCGACCCACCTTCCAGGGCGTCGCGGCCCCGCTCAGCTCCATCCCCATCGCCGCTTTGGGCCGGTACCAAGCGCCCTCCCCCTGCGACGGGGACAGCTATGATTATGCGGGCGGTTTGAGCGCCGAGGATTGGCGCGATCAACTATTTTATAGAGCGTTGATTTCGTTGGACTCGATTTCGGAAAGTACGGGGATACAGTGCGGCGTATCCCCATACCTCCCGTCATTCCCGCCCTTGTGGCGGGAACCCCTGTTTCAGCCCGCACGTGAGGCGCAAGCGAAGTGCGCGCACTTCGCCCCTCCCGCACCTGCGGCGGACAGAGGGGTTCCCGCCACAAGGGCGGGAATGACGGTGATTTATTGGAGAGGCGCCCCGCCCCCCTTCGCGCCGAAGGGAGCCATCCCTGCAACTCACGGCGAGACGATCCCCGGTCTGTCCAGGAGATGTAAAGATAAGCGGGACGCCTGGCGTCCGCTTGTCCAGTTCAACGCGATCTGAAAATCTTGGCAAATGCCAGATCTCCTCTTCGCCGACGCCGAACTTGCCGCGCTCTATGACGCGATGAACCCCGGCCGGGACGACTATGACTTCTACCGCCCGATGGTGATGGCCGCTCACGCGGTCTTGGACGTCGGCTGTGGTACGGGGTCCATGCTGCACCAGGCCCGCGACGCGGGGCATGGCGGGCGGCTTTGCGGCCTCGATCCAGCGCCGGGCATGTTGGCCCAGGCGCGTCGGCGCGACGATGTCGAATGGGTGCTCGGCGACCTCTCATCGGTCGGCTGGGACGCAGAGTTCGACCTGGTCGTTATGACCGGGCACGCCTTCCAGGTTCTTGTCGAGGATGACGAATTGCGCGACGCCCTGGCGAGTATTCATGCCGCCCTGAAGCCGGGCGGCCGCTTCGCCTTCGAGACCCGCAATCCATCCGCCCGGGCGTGGGAGGCATGGGAATCCGAGGTTCGCAGCGCCTTCGCCGGTCCCCACGGAGAAAGCGTGCAGGTGAGCCGGAAGGTCACAACGCCCTTCAATGGGCGGGTGGTGTCGTTCTCACACACCTTTCAAAGCGCGGCGTGGGACCAATCGCGGGTCAGCCACAGCACCCTGCGGTTCATCGGCAAGGCCGACCTCGACGCGGAACTGGCACGCGCAGGTCTGAGGCCGGAGGCCCAGTTTGGGGACTGGGACGAGAGCTCTCTCACCGAGACCAGCCCCGAAATCATCACCATCGCCCGCCGAATCTGAAAGTTCGCCTCCCTCCTCGGCCCGTCAAAAGGACCGCCCTTCGACGGTGACAAGGGCCCGCGTCCAGCCCTTCGCTCTCCTTCGGCCAACACCGACCCGGCAGGATTTCTTGCCGCCCATCGAACGGAACCCCGCGCCAGACGCTATGCGTCCATGGACTTCGATCTGACGCCCCTGAAGACCTTCGCCGTCTCACGGCCGGTGCTGTACGGCGCGCCGCTGGCGGCCTTGCTGGGCGTGGCTCTGGGACTGGTGTTTCAGGTCGGATCCCAGACCGAACCCTTTGTTGAAGCCCGGCCGCTCAATCGCGCCGCGCTGGAAGACCATGCCCAGCCGATCGGCTGGCCATCGGGCAAGGTCCCGGACTATGTGATCGGCACCGATTTCCTGGCGCAGACCCGTCCGCTCGAGACCTATTCGCCGCACTACGAGATCGAGCCGCCGGCCATGGTCTATGCCGCCCCCGAGCCCGAGCCACCCGCCCTGGTCGCCGCCCGCCCCGCGCGCGATGAGACCCGCTGGGCCTCGACCCGGGGCGACATCCTGGACATCCGCCTGCCCGAGGATGAGCCGGCCCGGCCGACTTTGCTGAACTAGGCGGCCCCAAAGGCTCGCCTTTCGGCTCCAGGATCGGTACTGGAGCGGCATGACCGACTATACGCCCCAACAGATCGTCGCCCGCGGCGACCGCGCCGACGCCGAAGCCGCCGCCGACGCCATCGACAACCATCCCGGCCTCGAAGGCGCGACCTACTCGATCCTGGAAGAGGACGAGGACAAGAACATCTGGCGGATCGACGCCTTCCCCACCACCCAGGACGAGTCCGAGGGCCTGGCGCAGGTGCTCGCGGGCTTCAAGGTCAAGGTGACCACCGAGGTTCTGGCCGACGCCGACTGGCTGGCCATGGCGCTGTCGGGCCTGCCGCCGGTGCGGGCGGGCCGCTTCTTCGTCTATGGCATGCACGATCGCGGCCGCCTGCCGGCCAGCACCGTCAACCTGCGCATCGAGGCCGGGGCGGCCTTCGGCACCGGCCACCACGGCACCACCGTGGGCTGCCTGCAGGCCTATGACCGTCTGCTCAAGGCTCGCAGCTTCAAGAAGGTGCTGGACGTCGGGGCCGGCACCGGCCTGCTGGCCATCGCCGCGGCCCGGACCGGCAGCAAGCTGGCGGTCGGCACCGATATCGACCGTCCCAGCGTGCGGATCGCCCGCGAAAACGCCAAGGTCAACCAGACCAACGCCAAGTTCGTCCACGCCTCGGGCCTGGGCGACCGGCTAGTAGCCGACAACGCCCCCTATGACCTGGTGTTCGCCAACATCCTGGCCCGGCCGCTGATCAGCCTGGCCCAGGACATCAAGCGCGCCCTGGTCCCCGGCGGCACGGTGATCCTGTCGGGCCTGCTGCGCACCCAGGAGCGGATGGTCAAGGCCGCCTACCTGTCGCGCGGCTTCAAGGTCGTCAGCCGCATCCATCGCGACGCCTGGGCGACCCTGGTTCTGCAACGTCCCTGAGACCGAGCGGAACCGGCGGGCCAGGGGCCACGTTTCTAGAGCCATCACTCTTGGTTCAAGGAACAGCCCGATGGCCTATGTCGATCCCCAGACCCCGCCGACTGAGCGCGTCGTCGTAGTCCGCCGCGAAGGCAACACCACCGGCTGGATGGTGGCGGGCATCGTCGCGGTCGTCGCGGTGATCGCCGTGGCCTTCATGCTGAACCAGCGCCCGGCCGACACGGCCCAGGACCAGCTTCTGCAGGCTCAGGAGCAAGGCCGCGCCGCCGGCGTGATCGAGGGCGCGCAGTCCAGCATGGCCATCAGCGCCCAGCAGGCCCAGTTGGCCGCCGAGGCCGCCGCGCAAACCGCCGGGGCTGCGGCCGACGAGGCCCGCCGCGACACCGAGCGCTCGGCCGCAAACGCCAGCCAGGCTGCTCAGGACGCCGCCGACCGTGTGGCCGCCACCGGCGACACCGCGCCGGCGGCCAACGCGCCGGTCGCCGCTTCCCCGCAATAATCATCCTCTTCCCAGGCTCGGGTCGGGGGATTACATCGGGGTATGCGTCAGACCTTCGATGAATCCACCGACCCGTCCTTCGGCCCCCGTCACGTTCCGCTGATCCGCGCCGCCATGGCCCGCCAGGGTCTGGACGGCTTCCTCGTGCCGCACGAGGACGAGCATCAGAACGAGTACCTGCCCGCCGCCAATGACCGTCTGGCCTGGGCCAGCGGCTTCACCGGCAGCGCCGGGGCCGGCGTGATCATGATCGACCGCGCCGCAGTATTCGTCGACGGCCGCTACACCCTGCAGGTGCGCGAGCAGGTCGACCAGAGCGTGTTCGAGATCCGCGACCTCGTCGAGGGCGGCGTCCCGGCCTATCTCGAGACCGCAAAGCCGGGCGCCGTCATCGGCTATGACGCCCGCCTGCACAGCCCGCAGGCCCTCGACAGCCTCAAGGCCGCCGCTGCCAAGGTCGGTGCGGAACTCAAGCCCGTCGCCGTCAACCCGCTGGACGAAGCCTGGGGCGCCCAGCGCCCGGCGCAACCGGCCGCGCCCATCGTGCCGCAGCCCGTCGACTATGCCGGCGAGGACTCCGCCTCCAAGCGCGGCCGCGTGGGGGCCAGCCTGACCGGCCTCGGGGCCGACGCCGCCGTGATCACCGCCCCGGCTTCGATCGCCTGGCTGTTCAATGTGCGCGGCGGCGATGTGATCCGCTCGCCCCTGCCGCTGTCGCAAGCCATCGTCAACAGCGATGGCACGGCGCGCCTGTTCATCGACCCGGCCAAGGTCACCGCCGACCTGCCGGCCTGGCTGGGCAACCAGGTGTCGCTGGAAACCCCGGACGCCTTGGACGCCGCCCTGGCCGAGCTGGCCGGCAAGGCCGTGCTGGTCGACCCCGGCCAATCCTCGGCCTGGTACTTCGATACCCTGACCGCCGCCGGCGCCAGGGTGGTGCGCGGCATGGATCCCTGCACGATGCCGCGGGCCTGCAAGAACGACGTCGAGATCGACGGCACGCGCGAGGCGCACCGCCGCGACGGCGCCGCCCTGACCCGGTTCCTGCACTGGCTGGCCACCGACGGTCAGATCAATCCGCCGGACGAGAAGGAAGCCGTCGCCAAGCTGGAAGGCTTCCGCGAAGCCACCGGCCTGCTCAAGGACCTGTCGTTCGACACCATCGGCGCCGCGAACGGCCACGGCGCCCTGCCCCACTATCGCCCGACCGAGCGCAGCAACCAGCGCGCCGCGATGGGCTCACTGCTGCTGGTCGACAGCGGCGGTCAGTATCTGGACGGCACCACCGACGTCACCCGCACGGTGGCGATCGGCGAGCCCTCGGCCGAGATGATCCAGCGCAACACCCTGGTGCTGAAGGGCCATCTGGCCATCGCCCGCCTGCGCTTCCCGGCCGGCACCACCGGCTCGGCCATCGACGCCTTCGCCCGCGCCGCCCTGTGGAGCCATGGCCTGGACTACGATCACGGCACCGGCCACGGCGTCGGCGTCTATCTGGGCGTCCACGAAGGCCCGCAGCGGATCTCCAAGGCGCCCAACACCATCGCGTTGCAGCCCGGCATGATCGTCTCCAACGAGCCTGGCTTCTACAAGGACGGCGAATACGGCATCCGGATCGAGAACCTGGAAGTGGTCATGCCGGCCGAGGACATCGCCGGCGGCGAGCGCCCGATGCACCGCTTCGAGGCCCTGACCCTGGCCCCCATCGACCGCCGCCTGATCGACAAGGCCCTGCTGTCGGCCGAAGAGGTCGCCCAGTTCGACGCCTATCACGCGCGGGTGCTCAAGGAGATCGGCCCCCGGGTCGACGCCGAGGTGCGAGCCTGGATGGAAGCGGCCTGCGCGCCGCTTTAGTCAGATCCTCCCCCTCCGGGGGAGGTGGCCCAGAGGGCCGGAGGGGGCTAACTGGGCCTATGCCGAAAAGGCCCCCTCAGTCGCTCCGCGACAGCTCCCCCAAAGGGGGAGCATCTTACAGCGACCCTACTTCAACCGGTTCCAAACCTGGGTCTTGCACAGCGGCGCGACGACGCAGCCCTTCAGCTTCAGCTGATTGTCGGACAGCATCTCGATCGTGCCCGCATAGGTGCCGCCGTCGTCGGGATTATAGACCGTGCCGCCGGTCCACTTGGCAGGGCCGCCGGTGAAGTCGTACAGCATCTGCAGGCCCTTCAGCGGGCGCCCGCGCTGGGCGGTGGCCTTGTTTCTTTCGTCCTTCAGGGCGGCGTTGGTCTTGAGCTGGTTGGAGGTGACCAGCTTGCCGCACAGGCTGTTGCCGCAGCGGGAGATCTCGACCTGGCCGCCATTGGTCGGCGTGGCCCACAGGCCGGTGACATCGGCGGCGAAGGCGGGCCCGGCCAGCGCGCCGAGCGCCGCGACGGCGATGAAGGTGGTGCGGAACATGGTCTACTCCCTGGGTCGCGCCTGACTGCGCGTTTGACGGCATTGGTTGCGCGATCCGTCGATCAACGGCAAGTCTCGCGGCAAATTGAGGGCGAGATCTTCAGATCCGTCCAGCCTAGCCGGCCACCATGGCCAGCCATTCGTCCTCGGTCATCACCTGGATGCCCAGTTCCGTGGCGGTCTTCAGCTTGGAGCCCGCGCCGGGACCGGCCACCACCAGATCGGTCTTCTTCGACACCGATGACGCCACCTTGGCCCCCAGCGCCTCGGCCTGTGCCTTGGCTTCGTCGCGGGTCATCTTTTCCAGAGCGCCGGTGAAGACCACGGTCTTGCCGGCCACGGCGGTGTCGGTCTTGGGCTTGGCCACGGTCTGGATGTCGAGCTGCTCGACCAGGGCGGCGACCTTCTGGCGGTTGTGATCCTCGCTGAAGAACCGCGCCAGCGACTGGGCGGCGACCGGACCGACGCCATCGACGGCGGCCAGATGCAGATAGTCCTCGCCCGGCGCGCCATTGGCGGCTTCCGCCAAGGCCTGGGCGAAGGCGTCCCAGGTTCCATAGCGCTGGGTCAGGGCGGCGCGGGCCGGCTTGGTCAGCTTGGGGACGGCGTGACCGATCTTGATCTCCACGCTGTCAGCCTGCGGCCACGGATCGGCCTTCAGCCCGCCCTTGCCGACCTCGACCAGCAGGTCCAGCGCCTTGGGGCCGACGCCGGGCGCGGTGGAAAGCTCCAGATAGGTCGCGGTCGGCAGGCCCGTGGCGGCGGCCTCGGCGGCGGCCTGCAGGTCGGCGAAGCTGTCGAAGTGGCGGGCCAGAACGGTCGAGGTGGTCTCGCCGATATCGCGCATGCCCAGGCCGTAGATCACCCTATCGAGGCCGATGGTGCGCCGGGCCTCGATGCCCTTGACCAGATTGGCGACGGAGGTCTCGCCATAGCCGTCGCGGGTGCGCAGGGCGTCCAGCTTTTCCGTGTCACGCGCCAGGCGGAAGATGTCGGCGGGCTCGCGGATCCAGCCCTCTTCGAAGAAGGCCTGCAGCTGCTTTTCGCCCAGGCCCTCGATATCGAAGGCCCGGCGCGACACGAAGTGGCGCAGGTGCTCCACCCGCTGGAACGGACAGGCGAACTCGCCGGTGCAGCGGCGCACCACGGACTCGGCCCCCGAGGCGTTGGTCTCGCGCGCCAGCGGCGTCTTCAGCGGACACGGGCAGACGTGCGGGAATTCATAGGGCGGCGGCGCAGGATCGGGCCGCGCCTCCAGCGCCACCTCCACGATCTGCGGGATCACGTCGCCGGCCCGCTGGATCACCACGGTGTCGCCCACCCGCACGTCCAGTCGGGCGATCTCGTCGCCATTGTGCAGGGTGGCGTTGGTCACCGAGACCCCGCCCACCGTCACCGGCTTCAGCCGCGCCACGGGCGTAATCGCGCCGGTGCGGCCGACCTGCAGGTCGATCGCTTCCAGGATGGTGCGGGCCTTCTGGGCCGGGAACTTGCGGGCGATGGCCCAGCGGGGCGAGCGCGAGACGAAGCCCAGGCGGCGCTGCCGCTCAAGGTCATCGACCTTGTAGACGACGCCGTCGATGTCGAAGTCCAGGGTCGGCCGCAGGGTCTCGAAGGCGGCATAGATGTCGAGCAGGCCCTGGGCGTTCTCCACCCGTTTGGCCGGCGGGGCCGTGGTCACGAAACCCCAGTCTTCGAGCCTCGCCAGCGCCTCCCACTGGCCGTCGGCGAAGCTGTCGCTGACCAGGCCCCAAGCATAGCCGAAGAACCGCAGCGGCCGCTGGGCGCTGATCTTCGGATCGATCTGGCGCAGCGACCCGGCGGCGAAATTGCGGGGATTGGCATAGGTGCGCTGCCCCGCCGCCTCGGCGGCGGCGTTGAAGGCGGCGAAGGCGGCCAGCTCGACATAGACCTCGCCGCGTACCTCGATCACGTCGGGCCAACCGGAGCCCCTCAGGCGCTGGGGGATGTCGGCGATGGTGCGCAGGTTGGCGGTGACGTCCTCGCCCACCCGCCCGTCGCCCCGCGTCGCGCCCTGGACCAGCACGCCCTTTTCATAGCGCAGGGAGGCCGACAGGCCGTCGATCTTCGGCTCGGCCGTATAGGCCACGGTCTCGGCAGGCGACAGCTTTAGGAACCGCCGGACGCGGGCGTCGAACTCGATCGCCTCGTCATTGGAAAAGGCGTTGTCGAGGCTCAGCATCGGCACGCCGTGCTCGACCGGCGAGAACTGGTCGGCCCGAGCCGCCCCCACCCGCAGCGACGGCGAATTCTCGCGGATCAGGTGCGGAAACCGGGTCTCGATGTCGAGGTTGCGCCGCTTGAGCGCGTCATACTCGGCGTCGCTGATCGTGGGCGCGTCCTGCTGGTGATAGCGCAGGTCGTGGGCCGACAGCTGATCGGCCAGGGCTTCCAGTTCCAGGGCGGCCTGGGCTTCGGAGAGGTCGGCGACGGGCGTCAGGGTCACGGGCGAATCCGGCTGGAAAGGGTGTCGACCCGGTTTTAACCGATGCCTTGGTAAAACGCTCCTGTTGGCGCGCGCCTTGCTGCGGCTTCGTCAGAAACGGAGATCCGCATGTCGAACGCCGCCGAACCGTCCCGCATTGGGGCGCGCGATCTTCGCAAGGCGAGAGACCTGTCGCGCGGCGGCCCGCTGGACGCCCTGCGGTTCTTCGCGGCCTTCTTCATGGTGATCTATCACTATGCCGAGCAGGCGCCGGTCAGCCTGTTTGCCCTGCACCCGGCGCTGGGACGCGGCTATCTGGCCACCGACTTCTTCCTGATGCTGTCGGGCTATGTGCTGGGCCGGGCCTATGGTGACCGGGTCGGCCAGCGTCAGGTCGGCGACCGCGAATTCCTGCTCAAGCGCTTTGCCCGCGTCTGGCCCTCGCATCTGGTCATGCTGGCCGGCTTCATGGCCCTGATCCTCGCGACCACCCTGATCGGCATCGCCCCGCAGAACCCGCAGTGGTTCCAGTGGTCGCAGCTGCCGGCCCAGGCCCTGCTGGTGCAGGCCTGGGGCTTTGACGGCCCGTCGGGCTGGAACACTCCGACCTGGACCCTGTCGGCCCTGATCTTCTGCTATGCCGCCTTCCCGGTGCTGTGGCGCAGCTTTGCCGCGATCCGCTCGCCCTGGATCGCCCTGGCCGTGGGCGTGGCGATCTTCGTCGCTGTCGATCTGGCCTGCCGCTACTGGCTGGGCCAGAGCTCCTATCGTCTGGCGCTGAAGTATGGCGTCATCCGCGCCCTGCCCCTGTTCCTGATCGGCATGCTGATCGCCCGCCTGGGCCGCGAAGTCGTGGTCAGCCCCCGCGTTGCCGACGCTCTGGGCGCGGCGGCCATCGCCGGGGTCGTGGCCCTGAACCTGATCGGCGCCTTCGACTATGCCAGCCTGGCCCTGCTGGCCGTGCTGATCTTCGCCGCCGGCGCCTCGGCCCGCAAGGACTGGGGCTGGGCCAAAACGGCGGGCCGGCTGGCCTTCGCCCTCTACCTGACCAACCAGTTCGTCGGCGTGACCTGGTTTGGCGCCCAGCACGTTGCCGCCGGCAAGCTCGCCTTGAACGACACCGCCCTGTGGCTGACCTGGGCCATGGCCTTCCCGGCCGCCGTGATCTTCGCCGCCCTGTTCGAGCGCTTCGTCGACGGCCCGCTGCAGGCCTGGGTCAAGCCGCGCGTCGAGATGAGCGCCCTGCGGTCGATGTTCCGGGCCAACCCGGCGATGTGGGCCAAGCGGCGGGTGGTCTGAGGGCTGTTGGCGACGATCTCAACCCTCCCTCTTTGAGAGAGGGGTTCCGTGCGCGTTCGATCAGCGATCGGTGTTGCACGTTCGCTGTCAACACCCTGCCCGCGACGCAGCCTAGTTGATCAGCGCCCGCGCCGCCGCCCTCGCCGCCTCGGTGACTTCCGCCCCCGACAGCATCCGCGCGATTTCTTCCTCGCGCTGGGCCGGTGACAAGGGCTCGACCCGGGTGCGGATGGACTGATCGTCGCCGGACTTGGCGATGCGCCAGTGGGCGTCGCCGCGGGCTGCGACCTGGGCCGAGTGGGTGACGACCAGCACCTGGGCGTTCTGGGCCAGACGCTTGAGGCGCAGGCCCACAGCGTCCGCCACGGCGCCGCCGACGCCCTGATCGACCTCGTCAAAGATCATCAGCGGCTGCGGGCCGGTGCCGCGACCCGCGAGGGCCGCCTTCAGGGCCAGGGCGAAACGGGCCAGTTCGCCGCCCGAGGCGATGGTCTCCATGGGCCCAAACGGCGCGCCGGGGTTGGTGGAGATTTCGAAGGCGACGCGGTCCATGCCGGTGGGGCCGACGCGGTCCTCGGGCAGGGGCTCGACGGCGACCCGGAACCTGGCCTTGTCCAGCTTCAGCGGCGCCAGCTCGGCCTCGACCGCCAGGGCCAGCCGGTCGCCGGCGGCGCGGCGTTCGGCCGACAGGGCCTCGGCGGCGAAGACATAGCCGTCGCGGGCGGAAGCCGCCTCTTCCTCGGCGGCTTTCAGGGCCTCGCCGGAGGTCTCGATGGCCTGCAGGCGGGCCGCGAACTCAGCGCGCAGGGACGGCAGGTTCTCGGTGGCGACGTTCAGCTTGCGGGCCATGCCGCGCAGGGCGAACAACCGCTCTTCGGTCTTTTCCAGACGGTCGGGTTCGAATTCGAAGGTTTCGGCCACCGCGTCGATGGCGGCGCTGGCTTCCTGGGCCTCGACCAAGGCGCGGTCGACGGCGTCGCAGGCGGCGGTCAGCCGGGTCATGGCCGCGCCGTCGGCGGGGGCTCCAGCGTGCAGGGCGCGCTCGCGCGCTCGCTCAAGAGCGCGGAAAGCCTGGGCCAGCTTGCCCGACAGGGCGTCGCCGCCCAGGGCGTCCTGAGCCGAGGCGATGTCGGCCAGGGCCTTCTCGGCCGAGCCCAGCAGGGCGCGTTCCTCGGCCAGAGCGGTTTCCTCGCCCTCCCGGGGGTCAAGGCGGTCCAGCTCGGACAGACGAAGGGTCAGTTCCTCGGTCTCGGCGGCGGCCTGGTTGGCCAGGGCGCGCAGGGCCTCGGCCTTTTCACGCGCGGCGCGCCAGCCGCTCCAGGCCGAGGCGACGGCCGAGACGGAGACGGCGCCGAAGGCGTCCAGCAGGGTGCGGTGGGTGCGGGGGTCCAGCAGGCCGACGGTCTCGTGCTGGCCGTGGACCTCCAGCAGCAGGGCGCCCAGGTCTTTCAGCACGCCGACGCTGGTGGCCTGGTCGTTGACGAAGGCTCTGGAGCGGCCGTCGGGCGACAGCTGGCGGCGCAGGACCAGGTCCTCGTCGCGGCCATAGTCCAGGCCCTTGTCGTCCAGATAGGCGAAGGCCGGGTGATCGGCCTGCAGGGCGAAGATGGCGGTGGCCGAGGCCTGACCCGCCGCGCCGCGACGCACGAGGCCGGCGTCGGCCCGCGCGCCGGTGGCCAGGCCCAGGGCGTCGAGGATGATCGACTTGCCCGCGCCGGTTTCACCGGTCAGGGCGGTCAGGCCCGGCCCGATGGCCAGATCCAAGCTCTCGATGAGCACGACGTCGCGAATGGAGAGACCAATCAGCATGTCGCGGAGATTCGCCCAGAATCAGCGTTTTTCAAAGCGCTCAGACGCGTCGATGTTCAGCTTGTGTTCCGCGAGGCCGCGGAGGGCCGAGGCTAGAGCCCCAGAAGGCCCCGCACGCCGTCCTTCTTGGCCGGCTTTTCGCCGGGAGGGGCCAGGGTGGCGTTCTTGTCGCGCACCAGACGGTCCAGCAGATTCTTCTTGGCGCCGGGGGTCAGCGGCTCGACGGCGGGCTTGAGGCCGGCGTCGTTGAGCAGCTTGTAGGCGTCGGAGTACCAGCGATCGCCCGGGAAGTTGTAGCCCAGCACGGCGCCGTTGCGCTTGGCCTCATCGAACAGGCCCAGGGTCAGATAGGATTCCACCAGGCGAAACAGGGCTTCTGGCGTGTGCGACGTGGTCTGGTGACGGTCGATCACGGTCTTGAAGCGGCCGATGGCGGCCAGGGTCTGGCCCTGGCGCAGATAGTAGCGGCCGATGGCCATTTCCTTGCCGGCCAGCTGGTCATTGACCATGTCGATCTTCAGGCGCGCGTCCTGGGCGTATTCGCTGGTCGGATAGCGCTGGACGACGTCGCGCAGGGCGGCCAAGGCCTGCTCGGTGGCGGCCTGGTCGCGGTTGACGTCGACGATCTGCTCGAAATAGCAGACCGACTTCAGATAGTAGGCGTAAGAGGCCGACGGATTGCCAGGATACAGCGAGATGAAGCGGTCGGCGTCGCCGATGGCGTCATTGTACTGATTGCCCTGATAGTGGGCGAAGCCGGTCATCAGGATCGAGCGGCGCGACCATTCCGAATAGGGGTGCTGGCGTTCGACTTCGCGGAAATAGTCGACGGCCTCGTTCCAGTTGCCGCGATCCAGACGATCGGCGCCCGTGGCGTACAGCAGCTCCACCGGGCGCTCTTCATAGGCCAGGGTCGGCTTCTTGGCCTGGCCGGCGCAACCCGCGACCGTAACGGAGACGAGAACGGCGGCGAGGACGACTGCCGAACGACCCGGGAATTTAAGAAGCACGGACTATCACCCTCGAAGCAAACGCGCGCCTCGGCGCCGTGCAAGGCTTCTACACCACGCCGCTTGGGGCGCAAATGCGAAGGCTCAACGACGCCGGTCGCGCTTTTATCTAGACAGCCTGCGCCAGTTCCAGCGCATGAGTGCGCAGGCGCCAGGCGCGCGGCTGGGCCAGCAACGCCCGAACCACGGCGTTATTGAGGCCGTGCCCCGCCAGCACGCCTTCAAAGCGGCCAATGATCGGCGCGCCCAGAACAAACAGGTCGCCCACCGCGTCCAGCGCCTTGTGACGCACGAACTCGTCGGGGCGACGCAGACCTTCGGGGTTCAGCACCCGGTCGCCATCGATGACGACGGCGTTTTCCATCGAGCCACCCCGCGCCAGACCGATGGCCCGCAGGGCCTCGACATCGCGGACGAAACCGAAGGTACGGCAGTTGGACAGCTCGGCGCGGAACGAGTCCTCGTCCACGGTCAGGTCGACGCGCTGGCGACCGATGGCCTTGCTGCCAAAGGCGATCTCGAAGGCGACCTCGAAGCGATCCGACGGGGTCAGGCTGGCGAACTTATCGCCCTCCTCGACCCGGACCGGCTCCAGGATCTCGATATATTTTCGGGCGGCTTCCTGCTTGCGGCGGCCGGCGCGATCCAGGATCTGCACGAAGGGCTCGGCCGAGCCATCCATGATCGGAACCTCGGGGCCATCGACCTCGACGATGCAGTTGTCGATCGACAGGGCGGCCAGGGCCGCCATCAGGTGCTCGATGGTCGAGACCCGCACGTCGTCGGCGTTGTTGATGACGGTGCCCAGCTGGGTCTGGCAGACAGCGTCGGGCTTCACCGGGACGCGGTTGTCGAGGTCGTGGACATCGGTGCGCACGAAGACGATCCCGGCGTCGATCTGCGCCGGGCGCACGGCGACACGGACGTGCTCGCCCGTGTGCAGGCCAATCCCCGCGAAGATCACCGGCCCTGCGACCGTGTGCTGAAAATACGCCGAAGCCGACACGAAAGACCCTTATCGTTTTACTCAGAAACGGTTCTTCGACCGCTCTACGCCCTGTGTACCATTTAGGGACCATGCCGCGGTGCGGCAAAGCAAGTCCTGTTTCGGATTGTTACCGCTCAAGCCTTTGTAATCGTGTCGCTTTTTTGACACGAAATCGCCACATAAAATCGACCGGTGTCGGACGACCGGCGTTCGCAATCGCGCGCCCTATCCTCTGGTCTAGCGCGCACGCGAGGGCTAGGCTGCCGCTCCTTCAAGGAAGAATAGGGCCAGGATTTTGCGTTTGATGATCAAGAGCTTGCGTCTCGCCGCCTCGGCCCTGGCGCTGTCCGCCGCGTTCGGCGGAATGGCCGTCGCACAGGCCCGTCCGTTCACCGCCAAGGACATGGCCAGCCTGGACCGCCTGAGCGATCCCCGCGTCTCACCCGACGGTCGCTTGGTGATCTACAGTGTGCGGACCATGGACTTCGACGCCAACAAGGCCTCGATGTCGCTGTGGCTCGCCGACCTGAAGACTAGGATGGCGCCGCGCCGACTGGCGGTCTCGGACGGCGGGGCCAGCAGCGCCCGCTGGTCGCCGGACGGCAAGTCGATCTATTTCGTCTCCAGCCGCGTCGGCGGAACCGATCAGGTGTTCCGCGCCGACGCCACGGGCGAGACCGCCCTACAGGTGACCTCCGCGCCGTTCGATGTCGGGGCCTTCAAGGTCTCGCCGGACGGCAAGACCCTGGTGATCAGCCAGGCCGTCTTCCCCGATTGCGACACGCTGGACTGCACCCAGGCCCGCCTGGACGCCCGCAAGTCGGTCAAGGCCACAGGCGTGGTCCACGACAAGCTTTTCATTCGCCATTGGGATACGTGGGCCGACGGGACCCGCAATCACCTCTACGCCCTGGCCCTGGACGACAAGGGCGTGGCCTCGGGCAAGCCGGTGGCCCTGATGCCCGGCTTCGACGGCGACACGCCCACCAAGCCGTTCGGTGGCGACGAGGACTTCACCATCTCGCCCGACAGCAAGTTCGTGACCTTCTCGGCCAAGGTGGCGGGCAAGGACGAGGCCTGGACCACCAATTTCGACATCTGGGCCGCCCCGCTGGACGGTTCGGCCAAGCCCAAGAACCTGACGCCCGCCAACAAGGCCTGGGATACCGCCCCGGTCTATTCGCCGGACGGCAAGTGGGCGGCCTATCGCGCCATGAAGCGGCCGGGCTTCGAGGCCGACCGCTACGCGATCATCCTGCACGAGGAAGCCACGGGCAAAGAGCATGAGTTGGTCCCCACCTGGGATCGCTCGGCCGACGCCATCGCCTGGAGCCCGGACGGCAAGTCGATCTACGCCCTGGCCCAGGACGTGGGTCAGACGAAGATCTTCGCCATCACCGTCAAGACCGGCAAGATCGCGCCGGTCACCGGCGACGGCCATGTCAGCGCCTTCGATGTGGGCCCGAACGGTCTCGTCTATGCGATGGACACCCTGAAAGGGCCGGCCCAGCTTTATGCGACGGCCGGCAAGGGCGCGCCGATCAAGCTGACCGACCTGAACGCCGAACGCCTGAAGACCGTCGCCTGGGGCGAGCCCGAGCAGTTCAACTTCAAGGGCTGGAATGACGAGACGGTGCACGGCTTCGTGGTCAAGCCGGCCAATTTCGATCCGGCCAAGCGCTATCCGGTCGCCTTCCTGATCCATGGCGGACCGCAGGGCTCGTTCGGCAACAGCTGGAGCCATCGCTGGAACCCGCAGACCTACACCAATGCCGGCTATGCCGTGGTGATGATCGATTTCCACGGCTCCACCGGCTACGGCCAGGCCTTCACCGACTCGATCAGCCAGCACTGGGGCGACCGCCCGCTGGAAGACCTGCAGAAAGGCTGGGATCACGCCCTGAAGACCTATGGCTTCCTGGACGGCGACCGGGCCTGCGCCCTGGGGGCCTCTTACGGCGGCTTCATGGTCAACTGGATCGCCGGCAACTGGAACGAGCCCTGGAAGTGCCTGGTCAATCACGATGGCATCTTCGACACCCGCTTCATGGGCTATTCGACCGAAGAGCTGTGGTTCACCGAGTGGGAAAACGGCGGCACGCCCTTCGCGCCCGGCAACACCTACGGCAAGTTCAACCCGGCCGATCACGTTGCGAACTGGACCAAGCCGACCCTGGTCGTGCAGGGCCAGCTGGACTACCGCGTACCGCTGGAACAGGGCATCGCCACCTTCACAGCCCTGCAGCGCAAGGGCGTGCCCAGCAAGCTGCTGTACTTCCCCAATGAGAACCACTGGGTGCTGAAGGCCCAGAACTCGGTGCAGTGGCACAAGGAAGTGCTGGACTGGCTCAACACCTGGACGGCCGAGAAGAAGTAGGCAGGCCTAAATCAGGCCCGTCGCCACCGACCAGGTGAGGCGGGCCTTTTTTTCGAGCTCGCCGGGGTCGCGCCCCCTGGCGTAGGCGCCGGCCAGGGCGGCCGGCGCGACGGCCGGGAACGCCGCGACGGGCAGGCCCTTCAGTTCGCGGCGAGCGACCTTGAGCTGATCGGCGACCCGGCGCGCCAGATCGGCCTGGGTCCAGTCCTCGGGCAGGCGCGAACGCCCCGCCAGCTTCAGCCGCCACAGCCCCGCCAGGCCGTAGGCCCGGGCCGCGCCCTTGACGGCGTGCGGGTCGGCGGACGGATCAAGCCGGCGGGCAGCCAGCACGGCCAGGGCCCCGGCTGTGCCGTCGACATAGGCCAGCGCCCTGCCCTCGTCGGCCGGCGGCGCCTCGTCCAGATCGTCGAAACGGGCCTCGACCAGGGTGGCCAGAGCCAGGGGGTCGATCCCCGACGCGGCGATGGCCTCGACATTGGGATGCTTGCGCGGCGGCTTGCCGGCCGCGATCTCTTCCATGGCCTCGCGCCACCAGGTCAGACGGATCTCGCCCATCAGGGCGTTGGAGACCCCGCCGGCCACCCGGGCCAGCTCATAGTTGAAGCCGTAAAGCGCGATCACGTCGGCCCGCGCCGCGGGGTCGGCGATGAAGCGGCTGGCCAGCCAGCGGTCGGGATCGACGCGGCGGACGAGGTCGTCGAGGGTTTCGGTGTCGGCCATGGGTCTTCAAACGAGAAAGGGCCCGCCGATTCCCCGGCGGGCCCTCCCCTTACACGATTTTGCTCGGGGTTTAGCCGAACAGCGTCTGGTTCATCGTCATGGTGGCCAGCATCGGGATGCTGAGCAGGGTGTTGGTGCGCGAAAACAGCATGGCCATCTTGGCGGCCTTGGCCTTGGCGTCCGCATCGGCTTCGACGATGCCCAAAGCGATCTTCTGGTTGGGCCAGATCACGCCCCAGACGTTGATGAACATGATCGTCGCCAGCCACATGCCCACGCCGATGAAGGTGTAGCGGGCGTCGACGTCGGGCGAGTAGCCGCCGGCCAGACCCAGGGTCGCGGCCTCGAGCAGATAGTTGCGGCTCAGCGCCAGGAGCACGCCCATCACCAAGGTGGCCAGGGCCGCCCAGCGGAACCAGAACAGCGCCTCGGGCGCGATGTACTTGGAAACGGCCGGCTTCAGCTCGGCCGGGATCTGCGGCATCATGCGGATCTGCACGAAGTTGAAATAGTACAGCAGCCCGATCCACAGGATGCCGAAGAACACGTGCACGAAGCGGAACACCGCCTCAAGGAACACCAGCCCGCCGCCGGCGTGCATGAAGTAGCCGACGATCATCACCAGCGACAGGATCACGCTGACGATGATGGTGTTGCGGAAGTTCGCGAGCAGTCCGGACATCCAAGTTCCCCCTAAGAGCCCTAAATCTTGACGGTCAGCTATAAGCCGCTTCTCAGAGTCGGGCAAAGCCTTGAAAACGCTGCCGGCTAGACCGCGATCAGGGCCGCCGCCAGCCGCCGGCCCTCGCTGGCCAGCACGTTGTAGGTGCGGGCCGCAGCTTCGGTGCTCATGAACTCAAGGCCGATGCCCGCCGCCTTCAGGGCGTCGCGGAGATCGCGCGGCGGCAAGGCGTTGAGCAGCCCGCCGCCCAGCAGCACGAACTCGACCGCGCCGCCGGCCGCGAAGACCTCGGCGAAGTCGTCAGCCGTCAGCGCCGCCAGGGCGGTCGCCGACCATGTGCGCGGCTGATCATTGATGATCAGCAGCGACCCCGGCCGCCAGTCGCCGGAGACCCGAAAGCCGCCGCCGCCCCAGGCGTCGATCGAGGGCGGACGGCGAAGCTCGGCCATTACGGACGCGAGGCCGCGCCGAAGGTGATCGGGGTGGCGTCGTCGTCGCCCCGCTTGACGCCCCACAGCAGGATGATCGGCGCGCCGACATAGATCGACGAGTAGGTGCCCACGATGATCCCGAAGATCATCACCACCGAGAAGCCAAACAGCGCCTCGCCGCCAAAAATGGCCAGGCCCGCCAGCGCCATGACCGCCGTAACGCCGGTGATGATGGTGCGCGACAGGGTTTCGTTGATCGACAGGTCGATCACTTCGGCCAGGGGCATCTTCTTGTACTTGCGCAGGTTCTCGCGAAGGCGGTCGAACACGACGACGGTGTCGTTCATCGAATAGCCGATCACGGTCAGTAGGGCCGCGACGGTGTTGAGGCTGAACTCGATCTTGAACAGCACGATAAAGCCGAAGGTCAGGATCAGGTCATGCAGCAGGCCCGCGACGGCGCCGAGGCCGAACTGGGGCTCAAAGCGGAACCAGATGTAGAGAAACATCAGGCCGACAGCGAGCACCAGGGCGATGATGCCGCTGCGGAACAGCTCACCCGACACCTTGGGGCCCACCGCCGAGGGGTTGATGAACTGGACGGGCTCGCCCAGCGACTGCTTCAGGGCGGTCTTGACGTTGGTCAGGGTGACGCCGGCGTCGCCGCCGGCCGGGGTCTGAAACCGCACCAGAGCACGGTCGGCGGCGCCGAACTCCTGCACTTGCACATCGCCCAGACCCTGGGCCTCAAGCGTGGTTCGCACCTTGGCCAGATCGACGGCGCGCGGGGCGGTCGAAACTTCCATGACGGAACCGCCCTTGAAGTCGATGCCCATGTTCAGGCCCGGCATGAAGACGCCGACCATCGACGCGACCACGAGGGTCGCGCTGATCAGCGCCATCAGGCGCGCAAACTTGACGAAGGTGAGGTTGGTTTTCTGCGGGAGCAGCTTGATCAGGGGCCAGGCCATGGGTGCGCTCACTCAGATCGGAAGTTGCTTGGGGCGGGCAGCGCGGAACCACCAGCCGATGAGAAGCTGGCTGACCAGCACGGCGGTGAACACCGAGGTGAACACGCCGATCGACAGGGTCCAGGCAAAGCCGCGAACCGGGCCTGCGCCGAAGGCAAACATGATGCCCGCCGCCACCAGGGTGGTGACATTGGCGTCGATGATCGTGGTCATGGCGCGCGAGAAACCCGCGTCGGCCGCCATGATCGGCGATTTCCCGGCCCGGGCCTCGTCGCGCATGCGCTCATAGATCAGCACATTGGCGTCGACGGCCACGGCCAGGGTCAGGATCAGGCCGGCGATACCGGGCAAGGTCAGGGTGGCCTGGGTGATCGACATGGCCGCGACGATCATCATGCCGTTGATCAGCAGGGCGATCACCGAGATGCCGCCAAACAGCAGCCCATACGACAGCAGCATGAAGGCCACGATGGTCACGAAGGCCACCAGGGTGGAGATCGCGCCCGCCTTGACGGCGTCAGCCCCCAGTTCGGCGCCGACCGTGCGTTGTTCCTCGACCGTCAACGGCGCGGGCAATGCCCCGGACCGCAACAGCAAGGCCAGTTCCGAGGCGCTTTCCGGCGTGAAATTGCCGGTGATGATGCCCGAACCGCCCGTGATCGCGCCATTGATGACCGGCGCCGAGATGATCTTGCCATCCAGGACGATGGCGAACTTCTTGCCGACATTGCGCGCCGTGGCGTCGCCGAACTTGCGAGCGCCCTGGCCGTTGAAATTGAACGACACGACGGGGTTGCCGCTCTGGGAATCGAAGGTCTGGCGCGAGTCGGTCAGCTCATCGCCCGAAACCACGGCCCGCTTGCGCACCGCATAGGCGGGCACATAGCCATCCTCACTGGGCAGCATCTCGGAGCCCGGCGGAATACGGCCCGCCGCGAGGTCTTCCTGGGTGACGCCTTCATCGACCATCTGGAAGGTCAGTTTGGCGGTCTTGCCGATCACTGACTTCAGCTTTTCAGGATCGCTTTCACCGGCGGCCTGGATGACGATCCGGTCCAAACCCTGACGGGTGATCGTCGGTTCCTTGGTCCCCAGGCTGTCGATGCGGCGACGGATGGTTTCGATCGACTGCTCGACCGCCATCGCCGCATCGGCCTTGGCGGCCTCGGCGACAAAGCTGATTTCCAGCCGCTGATCGTCCCGCGTGGCGACAGAGACGTCACGGCCGCCGACCGAGCCGGTCAACGGCGCGCCGACCGACTGCCGAAGCAGGTTGGCGGCGTCGTTGACCTTGCCGGCCTCGGCGATGCGGACACTGATCACGCCATTGCCTTCGCGCAGGTCACCAAACGCGATCTGCTCGCCCCGCAGGCTGGTGCGAACGTCTTCGACGAGATTCGTCAGACGTTCGCGGCGCAGCGCGGCCGTATCGACTTCCATGAGCAGATAGGATCCGCCCTGCAGGTCGAGGCCCAGGTTGAGCTTCTGTTTGGGAACCCAACCGGGCAGAGCGTCGAGCGTTCTTTGCGGCAGAAGATTCGGCAGTGTGAAGGCAAAGCCGAAAATCAGCGCCAGAGTGACGACGATGATCTTCCAGCGGGACAGTGTCAGCATGGATTACAAGCTCTGGACGACGCCTTGCGGCGCCTTGGTCGGGGCGTTTTGAGCAATCAGCTCTTGGGATCGTTGGCCGGAGCCGGTTCGCCCTTGGTGCGGACTTCGGTGATCATGCCCTTGACGACCTTGACGGTGACGCCCTGGGCGATCTCGAGGCCGACTTCCTTGTCTTCAACGCGCACGACCTTGCCCAGCATGCCGCTGGACAGCACGACATTGTCGCCACGCTTCAGGTTGGTCAGCATGATCTGATGTTCTTTGGCCCGCTTCTGCTGCGGACGGATCAGCATGAAGTAGAACAGCACCACCATCAGGAGGATGGGGGCGATTTGCATAAGCTGCGCGCTCAGGCCACCGGGCATAACGTCTCCAAAATTTCTGCAGTCGAAACCCCCATATGGGGTCTCGCCAAGTCGGCGGAAGCTATGCGTTCACCTCCTCTTTTGCAATGACGGCGCGGCAAGGTTAGGACCGGGCCATGATCGACGCCCAAAACGCCCTGCTCGCCCGTATCGCCGATGCCCTGGAGCGCCTGGCGCCGGCTGCGCCGGCCGCACCGGATTTCAGCGGGGCGCGGCTTTTTCGACATGATTCCTCAGGCCAGGCCTTCATCGCCGCGCCTGACTATCCGATGGCGCTGGACCTACTGGTCGGCGTCGAGCGGCAGAAGGATCGCTTCGTCGAGAACCTGAAGCGCTTCGCCGTCGGCCTGCCTTGCAACCATATCTTGCTGTGGGGCGTGCGCGGCACCGGCAAGAGCTCGATGACCAAGGCCGCCTTCATGGCCGTCAGCGCCGAACATCCCGCCCTGAAGCTGGTCGAGGTGGATCGCGACGAGATCGCCGCCCTGCCCCCGCTGTTTGACCTGCTGCGCGGCCGCGCCGAGCGCTTCGTGGTGCTGTGCGACGACCTGTCGTTCGAGGACGGCGCGGCGGCCGCCAAGGCCCTGAAGTCGGCGCTGGAGGGCGGCGTGGCCGGCCCGCCCGAGAACGTGCTGTTCGTCGCCACCTCCAACCGCCGCCACCTGATGCCGCGCGACCACGTCGAGAGCCAGGGGGCCATCGCCGCCGCCGAGGACGCCGAAGAGGAGATGAGCGTCTCCGACCGCTTTGGCCTGTGGATCGGTTTCCCGCCGATGGATCAGCCGACCTATCTGGAGGCGATCCGCACCTATGCCGAGCGCTTCGACCTGGTGGTCGAGAACCTGGACCGCCGCGCCCTGCAATGGTCGCAGCTGCGCGGCGCGCGGTCGGGCCGGGTTGCCTGGCAGTTCATCCGCGATCTGGCGGGGGAGCTGGGCAAGAGCCTGCCGGCTTAGAGCATCGTGCGGAAAAGTGGATGCCGGTTTTCCGCAAAAACGATGCGAAAACAAAAAACTAGAGCGAAGTGCGCGATTCTTGTATCGCGCGTTTCGCTCTAGCGAACGCAAGTTCTCGACCTCGCGCTTTGGCTGCGAGGGTGATGGAAAGGGTCGCGGAGCGTCCGGACCACGTCCGGATGTGAGTTTGTAAGTACCGTTTCGACGAAGCCGTCCGCTCCGCGTGGTCGTTATCCGTCAGCGTCCCAGCGGGTGGCCCAGTTGGGGCCTTACCGGAACCCGGAAGCCTCGGTTTCCCGAAGTCCCGAAGGTCGGGGGGCGTGGGGCCAATCCTGACCAACACTCGCCTTGATCCCCGTCCACGCCGACGGCGGGCGGGTCCTGCAACGCCAGGATCCCCGGACGCGCTTCAGTATCCCCCTGAAGCCCAGCCCCGCTCGATCACCCCCCGCCGCCGCAATGGTCGCTGGCCTTGCGCCCTTTCCTCGCGACGAGGTGGGACAAGAATACGGGAGGTTTCAGCGCGTCGGATAAGTTTGCTGCACGCCCGTGTCGATCCCCGTTGCTTCGACCCTCTCCCAGAGGGAGAGGGAGGGGCCCACGCTTGCGTGGGAGGGTGAGGGGTTACACCCTAAACCATTGTCGCACCTGGGATCCTGCCCTGTCCGGAAGGGCTTCGCAAACCCCTCACCCTCCCACCGCTACGCGGCGGGCCCCTCCCTCTCCCTCTGGGAGAGGGTTTCTAATCCCCGCGCCGATCGGGGGACGGCGCGATCGCAATGCCCGTGGTCGCGTGACACCGCTCGCCGTCAGGTATAGATTTCGGCAGGAAATCAACCCGGAGAGTCCCCATGGCCAAGCCGTGGTTTCGGACCAAGCAATACGGCTACGGCGCGAGCCCCTGCAGTTGGGAAGGCTGGGTGGTGTTAGCCGCCTTCATCGGCGTGATGATCGGCCTGACCACCCTGCCAGTACCCCTCACCCTGCCTCACCGCTGGCTGGGCGTCGCCCTGCGCATTGGCCTGATCGTCGGCTTCATCGTGCTGGTCGGGCGCAAGAGCGACAAGCCGTGGGCCTGGCGCTGGGGCAAATAGCCAAACGGCCCGCCTCTTTCGAAGCGGGCCGTTCCTTATCCTAGCGCGGCAGGAGCAGACCCGGATCCACCGGCCGGGCCTTGTCCTTCACCGTCGGCGCATAGCGCATCTCGAAGTGCAGCTGCGGCTCGTTGACCCCGCCGGTCGAACCGACGGTGCCCAGCTGCTGGCCCTTGCTGACCTGCTGGCGCATCTTCACATCGGTCGTGCCCAGGTGGGCATAGGCCGTGACCCAGCCGTCGGCGTGCTTGACCAGAACCAGGTTGCCGAAGGTCGGGACCTGGTTGCCGGCATAGGCGATCTCGCCGTCGGCGGCGGACACCACCGGCGCGCCGGCATTGGCGCGGATGTTCAGGCCGTCATTGCGCTGGCCCGTGCCCTTGACCCCGAAGTCGGAGATGATCTCGCCCCGCAGCGGCCACGAGAAGCGGCCCTTGCCCGAGGCGATGATCTCGGCCTCGGTCGGGGCGGCGCTGCTCTCGATGATCTGACGGATCGGGGCCGACGGCGGCGGATTGACCGGCAGGGCCGCGACCGGACCGCTGGGACGCGGGGTCGAGGGGCCCGGCCGATACGGGATCGGCGCCGACGGCGTGGTCACGGGCGTTTCGGTCGCGGCCGGAGCCTGGGCCACCGTCGTCGACGGCGTGGCCGGGCGAGTGGTCGTGGTCTTGATCGGCCCCTTGTCCTTGTAGCCGTCGGGCAGAAGGATCTTCTGGCCCTTCTTGACGGCCGCCGTGGTCTTCAGGTCGTTCTCGGCGGCCAGGGCCTTGAGGGTGACATTGAAGCGCTTGGCGATGGCCGTCAGGGTGTCCCCGGACTGGGCGGCATAGGCCTTGGCCGTCGTGGCCGGGCCCTTGATCTTCGCGCCCAGCCTCAGCGCCTTGTCGGGGTCGATATCATTGGCGTCGGCCAGGTCCTTGACGCTCATGTCAAAGCGCCGGGCGATCGCGGTCAGGGTGTCGCCCGACTTGACCGTATAGACCTGACGCGGCCCCGCCACGCTGACCACCGAACCGGTGACGCTGGTCGTGGTGGTGGTGACGCTGCCCAGACCGGTGGCGGCGCTGGCCGCCGGCGTGGAGGCCGGCTGGCTCATGGTCGGCGTTGCAGTGGGGGTCGGCGTTGCGGTCGGGGTCGAGGCGCGCGGCGTTTCGACGGGGCGCGGGGCCGGCGCTGAACCGGCAAGCATCGTGGTCGGGACGCTGGACGGCGGCGCGGCCATGGCCGTCTTGGTCGGACCCTTGTCCTTGAAGCCGTCCGGCAGAAGCAGTTTCTGCCCCTTCTTGATCGCTGCGCCGCTCTTGAGGTCATTCTCCTCGGCCAGGGCGGCGGCGGTGACGGAAAAGCGCTTGGCGATGGCGAACATCGTGTCGCCCGACTGGACGACATAGGCCTTGGACTTGGGCCCGGCGGGGCCGACGATCTTCTGGCCCAGCTTCAGGCGGTAGGGCGGCTCAAGATCGTTGAGCTTGACCAGGTCGGCGCGCGTCGCGCCAAAGCCGCGCGCGATGGCGTCCAGGGCGTCGCCCGACTCGACGACGCGCGACTGGGGCTTGCCGGGCACATCGACCACGGGACCGGCCACGGTGGTGACGATGATCGGCGCGGCCGGACGGATCTGGGCCGGCGGCGGCGGAGGCGGCGGCGGCGGCGGCGCAAGTTCGGTGCGCGTCACCGGCGGATCGGTATAGATCGGCGGCGCCGGGGCGGCCTCGACCGGGATCGGCTCGCGGCGGATCACCTCGGACGGCGTCGGCGTGGTGTTGAGCGTTTCCCCAGGCGGGGCCTGGGTGATGGGGAAATTGGGCGTCTGGCCCCGGGGCGCGGGCCCGCCGGGCTGACCATCCCGGGAAGGGTACTGTGGTCCCCCGGCCGTTTCGCAGGCCGCGAGCGTTCCAGCCGTCAGGGCGATCACCGCCGCGCGCGTCCACAACTGCCTCATAGCCTCTCCTTGTCCTCGCAAGTCGCCCAGACGGCCCCGCGAGGGTAAATCAATCGTTAACCGCAAGGGCGCTGCGCAAGCCTCGCCCCGATTTCCCGCTTCACTGGTCGCGGGCCACACCGTCGAGCAGCGGCACAAACCGCACATCGCACAGCGCCTCGACCTTGAAGCCGCCCTTGCCGTCGCCCGCATAGCGGCGAAGGCTCTGCACCGGCCCCTTCCCGATCGGCGCCACGAGGACGCCGTTGGGCTTGAGCTGGGACAGCAGTCGTTTCGGATCATCTTCAGCCGCAGCCGTGACCATAATGCGGTCAAACGGCGCCTGTTCGGCCCAACCTTCGCCGCCATCGCCGAACTTGGTGATGACGTTGGTCAGGCCAAGCTTGTGAAAGCGCGCCTCGGCCTCCTTCATCAGGGTCCGATAGCGCTCGATCGTATAGACCAGACGCGACACGTGGCTGAGGATGGTGGTCTGGTAGCCCGACCCGGTGCCGATCTCCAGCACGCGCGAGCGCGGCTCGATGGTCAGGGCCTGGGTCATCAGGCCGACGATATAGGGCTGGCTGATGGTCTGGCCGCAGGCGATCGGCAGGGCCGAATCCTCCCACGAGCGGTCCTTGAACAGATCCGGCGTGAACAGGTCGCGCGGCGTCTTCTCGATGGCCGCCAGCACCTGGGGATCGGTGATCCCCTGGTCGCGCAGGGCCTGCATCAGACGCGGCAGATCCGTGGTCGCGGCGGCCTTGGCCTTGCTCATGCGTCCACCCGCAGCTTGGGGGGCGCGCCGCCCAGCAGGCCCTTCAGGGCGTGGACGGTCTCGTTGTGCGTCAGGTCGATGTGCAGCGGCGTCACCGAGATCTTGCCCTCATAGACGGCCTTCAGGTCGGTGCCGTCGCGGGGCTGCGAGGCCGTGGCGGTGAAGCCCATCCAGTAATAGTCGCGGCCGCGCAGGTCAGTGCGCTTGTCCCAATGGCGCAGATGGCCGTCGCGGAAGCCCTGGCGCGTGACCTCCACGGCCGTCACCTGCTCCGGCGGCAGGGCCGGGAAGTTGACGTTCATGATCACGTCGCTGGGCCAGCCCATCTCCAGCAGCCGCTGGATGATGCCCGGACCATAGGTCTCGGCGGTCTCCCAGTGGGCGACCACCTCGTCGTGGAAATAGTTCATGGCCTGGGACAGGGCGATCGAGCGGATACCCAGGGCCATGCCCTCGATCGCGCCGGCCACGGTGCCCGACAGGGTGACATCCTCGGCGATGTTCTGGCCGCGATTGACGCCCGACAGCACCAGATCCGGCGCGGGGCCGTCGATCAGCTGCTGCACGGCCATCATCACGCAGTCGGTGGGCGTGCCCTCGACGGCGAAGCGGCGATCGTCCAGGCGGCGCACCCGCAGCGGGTCGGCCAGGGTCAGGGCCCGGCTGGCGCCCGACTGCTCGTATTCCGGCGCGCAGATCCACACGTCGTCGGTCAGGGCGCGGGCGATCTTCTCAAGCGCGACCAGGCCCGGGGCGTGGATGCCGTCGTCGTTGGTGAGGAGGATGCGCATGCGGCTCAGGCCTGCCCGCCGATGTAGGTGACGCCGCCCATATAGGGAACCAGCACCTCGGGGATGGTGATGCCGCCGGTCTCGTCCTGATAGTTCTCCAGCACGGCCACCAGGGTGCGGCCGACCGCCAGGCCCGAACCGTTCAGGGTGTGGACGTACTGGGTGCCCTTCTCGCCGGCCCTGCGGAACCGGGCGTCCATGCGCCGGGCCTGGAAGTCACCGCAGTTGGAGCACGAGCTGATCTCGCGGAAGGTGTTCTGCGAGGGCAGCCAGACCTCGAGGTCATAGGTCTTGCGCGCGCCGAAACCCATGTCGCCATTGCACAGCAGCATGGTGCGGAACGGCAGGTTCAGCGCCTTCAGCACCGCCTCGGCGCAACCGACCATCCGCTCGTGCTCGGCCTCGCTCTGGTCGGGCGTGGTGATCGAGACCAGCTCGACCTTGTAGAACTGATGCTGGCGGATCATGCCGCGGGTGTCGCGACCCGAGGCGCCGGCCTCGGAGCGGAAGCTGGGCGTCAGGGCCGTCATCCGCAGCGGCAGCTGCGCCTCGTCGGCGATCTGTTCGCGAACGATGTTGGTCAGGGAGACTTCGGCGGTGGGGATCAGCCAGTGGTCGGCCGTGGTGCGGAAGAGGTCTTCGGCGAACTTCGGCAGCTGACCGGTGCCATAGAGGGCCTCGTCCTTGACCAGCAGCGGCGGCGACACTTCGGTGTAGTCGTGCTGCACGGTCTGCAGGTCCAGCATGAACTGGCCCAGGGCCCGTTCCAGCCGGGCGATCTGGCCCTTCAGCACCACAAAGCGCGCGCCGCTCATGCGGGCGGCGGCTTCGAAGTCCATGCCGCCCAGGGCCGCGCCCAGGTCGACGTGATCCTTGGGCGCGTTCAGGCGGCCGGCGGGCAGCTGGGAGGCGTCGCCCCAGCGGCGGACCTCGACATTGCCCGCTTCATCCTCGCCGGGCGGCACGTCGGGGGCCGGAATGTTGGGCAGCGACGCCAGCAGGTCCTTCAGCCCGGCGCCGGCCTCAGCTTCCAGTACGGCCGCGTCGGCCATCAGGGCCTTGAGGGTCTCGACCTCGGCCATCAGGGCCTGGGCTTCGACCTCGTCCTTCTTGGCCTTGGCCATGCCGATGCGCTTGGAGGCTTCGTTGCGCCTGGCCTGGCTCTCCTGCAGCGCCGTCTGGGCCGCGCGCAGCTGGGCGTCCAGCTTCACGGCCTCGGCGGCCGCGCCCGAGCGCCCCTTGGCCGACCAGGCGGCTTCAAAGGCTTCGGGATTGTCGCGGATGGCCTTGATGTCGTGCATCGGAACGGGCTCGAAGACTGGCTTAGGGAAACGCCCTCTCTAAGGCGCGTCGGCTGAGGCGCCAACCTTTTCAGGGCTGCATGGGTCAGGGATTCGCGGGGAGGCGCCGTGTTGTCGTGAGACCAAAACCTGCGACAACGCGTCGCACCCAGTTTTCCACACCCACAGATAGCCCGCTCTGAAGCATAGATTGAATCAAATCCCAAAACATAAGCAGGAATGGGGTTTATTTCGAAGACAAACCTTGAATGTGAAAACTCGATAACGTCCGTTAACGTTGTTTTTGAACTCGAAATTAGGGCGAAAATGAAAAACAGAGCGCCAAGTACGCAGAACCGCGTTTCCTTCCCTCAATATACAGGATGTACACCTTGAAGAAATTTGCCGCTCTCGCCGCCATCGTCACCGTCTCGGTCGCATTCGCCGCCCCCGCCAGCGCCGCCAACCTGGTTCGCGTCTCGCTCGCCGGCAAGACCAGCGTCCAGATCAATGATGAGATCAAGACCGCCGCCCAGGCCGTCTGCGCCAACGAGAAGGCCAATGCGCTCGCCAGCTGCCTCGAAAGCGCGACCTTTGACGCCAACCGTCAGCTGGCCGCGATTGTGAAGGCTCGTCCGGGCGCCTCGAAGGCCGCCACCCGTCAGGAAGCCGTGACCATCGTGCGCGTGTCGCTGAAGGGCAAGTCGACCGACCAGATCCACGCCGAGATCAAGGCCGCCGCCGAAGCCGTGTGCAAGGCCTCGACCGACTTTGCCAACCGCAACGAATACCAGGCCTGCGTCGGCGGCTCCGTCCGCGCCGCCAAGGCTCAACTGCAGGCCATGAACGCCCAGCCCAAGCAACAGGCTTCGCTGTAAGCCTTAGGAACGCGCGGCCCTCACAGGGTCGCTGAAAGACAAGAAGCCTCCGCTCCCTTCCGGGGCGGAGGCTTTTTTGTTCCCCCGACTCCGCCCTCCCCGGCGGCCCGAAGGGCGGCTGTGGGCAGAGAGCGTTAGGCCGCCACGATCTCGTTGCGCTTGTTGTCGTCCTTGGCCTTGCCGCGTTCGATCAGCCACACGCACCAGATGCTGATTTCGTAGAGCAGGCACATCGGGATGGCCAAGGTCAGCTGACTGATCGGATCGGGCGGGGTCAGGATGGCGGCGGCGATGAACACCCCGACAATGGCGTAGCGGCGGCCCTCGCGCAGCAGCTTGCTGGACAGGATGCCGGCCAGGCCCAGCAGCGACACCACCACCGGCAGCTGGAAGCAAAGCCCGAAGGCCAGCAGCAGCGAGGTCACCAGGGTCAGATAGTCGCTGACCTTGGGCAGAAGCTGGATGGTGATGCCCACCGTCGAGACCTGCTGGCTCAGCGAGAACCACAGCACGAACGGCAGCATCACATAATAGACCAGCGCCGCGCCCAGGAAGAACATCACCGGCGAGGCCAGCAGGAACGGCAGGAAGGCGCCGCGCTCGTTCTTGTAGAGGCCCGGCGCGACGAAGCGATAGAGCTGCCAGGCCAGGACCGGGAAGGTCAGGACCACGGCGCCGAAACCGGCCAGCTTCAGCTTGGTGAAGAAGAACTCCAGCGCCGCCGTATAGACCAGGCCCAGGGCCTTGGTTTCACCCGTCGGAATGTCCTTGAGGCCTACCAGGGCCAGCAGCAGATCGAACGGACCATGGCTGCCGCCGGCGTGCTGCACGCTGAGCAGCTGCTGGGCGACGGTGAACGGATTGACCAGGAACAGGAAGATCTTGTCGGCGAAGGCGAAGCACACGCCGAACCCGACAAACAGCGCCACCACGCAGATGATCAGCCGCATGCGCAGCTCGACCAGATGATCCAGCAGCGGGGCGCGCGAGGCTTCGATCTCGTCCTCGGGTTCGTGTCCGATGGAGTCCGTCACGAGACGATATCCGAGGCGGTCGAGCCGCCGGCCTTGGCGGCCTTGGTGCGCGGGGCGCGGGCGGCCTTGGGCGCTTCGACGGCGATCTCGGCCTTGGCCGCGCGCTTGCGGGCGGGGGCCTTGGAGACAGCGGGTTCAATCACGGCCGGCGCCTTGGCGACGCGCGGCTTGCGGGGCTTGGCGACGACGGGCTTGATCTCGGTCTCCGGCGGCAGGATCGATGGCTCGACCGCTGCGCCATGGGGCTGGTAGCCCGCATAGGGGTGAGCCTGCACCGTTCCGCTGCTCAGACTGGCGTCGATGTCGGCGAACACCTGATCCACCCCGACATCCTTGGCCTGATCGGCGGCGTCGCGCAGCGGCGAGGCGTACTGGCCCGACCGCATGGCCTCGACTTCCTTGCGCAGGTCGTCGAGCTCGGACTGGCGGGCCATTTCGTCGAAGCTGGCGCGGAATTCAGACGCCATGCCGCGCATCTTGCCGATGAACTGGCCAAGCTTGCGCAGCAGCATGGGGAGATCCTTCGGCCCGACCACGATCAGAGCGACCGCGGCGATGACCAGAAGTTCTGTGCCGCCGATATCAGGAAGCATGGACGCGCCTTAGAACGACGCGGACCTGGGCCCGCCGTCGCGAAGTGGAAGGGACGCGCGCAACGGGTTCGCCCGCGCGCCCGAGGGTTCTTACGACTTTTCTTTTTCGGCTTCGGTGCGCGGCAGGGCGCCCGTGGCCTTGCTGTCAGCGCTCTCGCTGCTGGAGTCGTCCTTCAGGCCGTCCTTGAACGCGCGAATGCCCTTGGCGGCGTCGCCCATGATTCCCGACAGCTTGCCTCGGCCGCCGAACAGCAGGGCGATGACCCCAAGCACGATCACCCAGTGAATCCAGCTCATGCTACCCATAGCAATCATGCTCCTTGCGACAGCGGCCCATTAGCTGCTGCGGCGTGTCGTTACAATCTCTCAGGCAATATAGGCGTTCGCGAGGCGGCGAGCCAAGCCTATCCGGCTTGCCCCACTCATAACCTCCGTCATTCCCGCCCTTGTGGCGGGAACCCCTGGTTCAGCTGACACGTGAAGCGCACTGGCGCGCCAGTGCGCCACACATCCGCACCTGCGGTCCATCGAGGGGTTCCCGCCACGAGGGCGGGAATGACGGGACGAAGAGAGGAAGCGCCCCTCCCCTACCTTCACCCCTTCTCCATCTCCCCCAGGAAATCCTGAGCAAACTCGGGCGCCTCGTCGCCGTCTTCCAGCGGATCCTCGTCCTCGCCGGGACGCAGGCCCAGCGGGTCGGGGACCGAGAAACCCGGCGGCAGGTTCATCTCCAGCAGGCCGGCGGCCTTCATCTCGGTGACGCCCGGCAGGTCCGACAGGGCGGCCAGGCCATAGTGCTCGAGAAAGGCGTCGGTGGTGCCGAAGGTCACCGGCCGGCCCGGCGAGCGGCGGCGGCCGCGCATCCGCACCAGCCCAAGCTCCAGCAGCACGTCGATCGTGCCCCGGCTGGCCTGGACGCCGCGCACGGCCTCGATCTCGGCCCGGGTGACGGGCTGGTGATAGGCGATGATCGCCAGGGTCTCCTGAGCGGCCTTCGACAGCCGGCGCGGCTCCTCGCGTTCTTCCGTCATCAGGAAGGCCAGGTCGGTCGCGGTCTGGAAGCGCCAGCGGTTGGCCACGCAGACCAGTTCGATCCCCTGGCCCTCGTAGCGGAGGCGCAGAGCAGCGATCCCGGCCTGGATGTCGGCGCCCTCCGGCAGGCGCTTGGCCAGGTCGACATCGCTCAGCGGCTCGGCGGCGGCGAACAGCAGCGCCTCGATGCAGCGCTCGGTGAACAGGGGGTCGATCATAGCCAACCCATATCCGCTCTCCCCGGCGAAGGCCGGGGCCCAGATTCAGCCTGAGCGTTTGGGGATGATCCGCCTTGAGCGCCTGCCACGAACACAAATGCCCTGGGTTCGATCTGGGCCCCGGCCTTCGCCGGGGAGAGCGGAGTTTTAAAAGTGATCACTCCACCTCCTCCAGCGGCTGCGTCCGCGCCCGCAGATAGAGATCCGAGAACGCCTCCATCTGCCGCGCCTCCAGCACGCCTTCCTTCACCAGTTCCAGCGAGGCCGCCAGGGTCGAGGCCATGTAGGAGGCCGGCGACGGGCCGTCGTCTTCTTCCAGAGCGCGCTCGACGGGCGCCACAGTGGTCAGGGTGGTCCAGTCGTCCATCCGCGGCAGCAGGGTGCGCAGCCGGTCGCGGGCGTCTTCCAGCGGATAGGCGGTGGGCGGACGCGGCGCGTAGTGGCGGCTGTGCTCGCGTTTGCGCTGGGTGATGTAGGCGCTCATCAGGCTGTAGAGATCACCCTCCAGCCGGGTCGACGAGACGATCTTCACCGCTTCGGGATCGCCGCGCATGAACACCTCGCGCTTCAGCAGCGGGCGCGCCTTGAGGGCTTCGACGGCCTGGCGCATGACGTCCAGCTTGGCCAGGCGGAAGGCCAGCTGCGCGGCCATTTCCTCGGCCGGAGGCTCCTCCCCCTTGGCGCGTTCAGGCTTGGGCAGCAGAAGGCGGGATTTCAGATAGGCCAGCCAGGCGGCCATCACCAGATAGTCGGCGGCCAGAGAAAACCGCACCCGGCGGGCCTGCTGAACGAAGGCCAGATATTGCTCGGCCAGCTTGGTGATCGACAGTTGCAGCAGGTCGACCTTCTGGCGGCGCGCCAGGGCCAGCAGCACGTGCAGCGGACCTTCATAGCCGTCGATGTCGATGACCAGCGCCGCGCCGTCTTCCGCCGCCGCGTCGGCGGCCTCGAAGTCGAGCGTGGGCTGGAAGCCCGTCGTCACGCAAAGCTGCCCGAATAGGAAGTGTTGTTGAAGGCGGCGTCAAACCGGGCCCGGGCCTCGGCGACATCCAGCGGCTCGACCACCTTGACCAGCCGGCTCATCACCGCCTGCGAGCGGCGGCGGGCTTCCTTGGATAGGCCGCCGACGCCGGACATCACGGCCTTCATCTCGGCCATGTCGCCATTGCAGTGCAGGACCACATCGCAGCCGGCCGACAGACTGTCCTTGGCGCGCTGCCGGAAGTCGCCCGACAGGGCCTTCATCGACAGGTCATCGCTCATCAGCAGGCCGTCGAAGCCCAGGGATTCGCGGATGATCTTCTTGATGGCCTTCTTCGAGGTCGTGGCCGGGCGCTTGCGGTCGATGGCCGTGTAGACGACGTGCGCGGTCATCGCCATCGGCATGTCGGACAGCACGCGGAAGGGCGCGAAGTCGCGGGCGTCCAGCTCGGCCAGCTTGGCTTTAACGACCGGCAGCTCCAGATGGCTGTCGCTCATGGCGCGGCCGTGGCCGGGAATGTGCTTGATGATCGGCAGCACGCCGCCGGCCAGCAGGCCCTCGGCGGCGGCGCGCCCAAGCGTGGCTACCTGCTCGGGCGTGTCGCCATAGGCGCGGTCGCCGATGATCTCGTGGCCCAGCGGGTCGGGCACGTCCAGCACCGGCACGCAGTCGACATTGATGCCGATGGCCCGCAGGTCATGGGCGATCAGGCGCGCGCCCAGGCGGGTGATCTCGCGAGCCACCAGGGGATCGTTAGCCATCAGCTCACCATAGGCGCGGCCGGGCGGATAGGTCTTCCAGTGCGGTGGCTGCAGGCGGGCGACGCGGCCGCCCTCCTGGTCGATCAGGATCGGCGCGTCGGGCCGGCCGATCGTATCGCGCAGGGCGGCGGTCAGGGCCCGCACCTGCTCGGGATCGGCGATGTTGCGCTTGAACAGGATGAAGCCCCAGGGCTTCACATCCCGGAAGAAGGCGACTTCTTCGGCCGACAGGGTGGTCCCGGCGCAGCCGAGGATCGCGGCGGAGGTGCTCAAGCGCTGGTTCCTACTTCACGAAGCAGGACTTGCCCGCGGCCGAGATCGCCTCGCAGAACGCCTTGGCGGACTCGCGGCTGGAAAAGCCCGTTACCGAGGTGCGGTAGAGCGTGGTGCCGTTCTTGTCGATCGCCTCGACCTTCTTGCCCTTGCCGGCGGCCAGGCCGGGGGCCAGGCGGGCGGCGTCGTTCCAGGCCTTGTCGGCCAGGGCGGGCGAAGACAGGGCGCCGATCTGCACCATGGCCGAACCGCTGGCCGAGGCCACCGGCTTGGGCGCGGCGGAGGCGACCACCGCCGGCTTGGCGGCGACGGGCTTGGGCGGGGGCGCGATGGCGGCGGTGGCCAGAGCCTCGATCGTCGGGGCCGGGGCCGGCTTGGCGGCCACAGGCGGGGCGACGGTCGTGATCGGCTTGGCGTCGACCGGCGCGGTCGGGCGCGGCAGCGGCGCCTCCGGCTGGGCGGCATAGGTCGGCGAGGGCTGGCTTTCCTCGTTCTTGTAGATCTGCAGGCCCGAGGCCGGGTCGGACGGCTGGCTGCCGGCCGGCGGAGCGGTCTTCATCTCGGCGACCTGGGAGCCGACCGTGCGCGGCGGCTCATTGGGACCGCGAACGCCGCCGCGATAGATCATCACCACCGCCACAACCAGCGTCATCAGCACCACGGCGCTGATGATCAGGGTCATGGGCAGCGGGCGGGAACCGCGCACCGGCTGACGCGCATCGAACGACAGCGGCGCATCGGTCGGCGGCGTATAGGCGCCGCGGTGGGGATCGGACATCGCGATTAGGCTCCAGACTACAACGCACGCGGGTCGGACCGCCGAATCACACGTGCGCGAACATAGTTTACCGAAGGGACAGGCCAGCCATAACCGCCTGCGCCATCACAGTGGCAAGGAAACGCCCTTGGCTCCCCAAAAAGCTGGGAGCAGTCTGCGCCCGGAGCCTAGTTCCAGACGTCGAGCTGGAACAGCTTCCTGTGTTCCTCGATGGCGAAGCGGTCGGTCATGCCTGCGATATAGTCGCAGACCACCCGCGCGCGCCCGGCCTCATCGCGGTTCTGCGACTTCTCGAACCAGACCGACGGCAGGACGTCCGGCTCGGCCAGAAACAAGGTGAACATCTCGGCCAGAATGCGCCGCGCCTGGCTGCGGGTGCGATTGACGCGCCAGTGCCGGTACATGCGGGCGTGCAGGAACTGGCGCAGACGGGCCAAGTCCTCGGCCATGTCCGGCGAAAAGGCGACCAGGGCGTGGTCCAGCGCCCTCACCGCGTCGGCCGACTGGACGCCGGTGGCGGCGGCGCGCTGCAGGGTCTCGCCCATAACATCGTCGACCATGGCCCCGATCATGCGGCGCACGGCCTCCAGGCGGGTCAGGCGGGCGTCCAGATCCGGGCGCTCGCTCTTTACGGCAAACAGGATCGGTCCGATCAGCGGCACGTCCAGCAGTTCGTCCAGGCCAAACAGGCCCGCTTCCACGCCATCATCGACGTCGTGGTTGTTGTAGGCGATGTCGTCAGCCAGGGCCGCGACCTGGGCCTCGGCCGACGCCCAGGTGCCCAGGCCCAGATTGTAGTCGTTGTCGTACTTGGAGATGGCCTTCCAGGATGGCTTGCCCAGCTTCTCGGTCACCGGGCCATTGTGCTTGATGATGCCTTCCAGGGTTTCCCAGGTCAGGTTCAGGCCCAGAAAGTCGGGATAGCGGTGCTCCAGCTCGGTCACCACCCGGAAGGTCTGGACGTTGTGGTCGAAGCCGCCATACGGCTTCATCTTGTCCTGCAGCTCGTCCTCGCCGGCGTGGCCGAATGGCGGGTGGCCGATGTCGTGACCCAGGGCGATGGTCTCGGCCAGGTCGGAGTCCAGCCCCAGGGCCGTGGCCAGCGAGCGCGCCACCTGGGCGACTTCCAGCGAATGGGTCAGACGGGTGCGGAAATTGTCGCCCTCGTGCGCCACGAAGACCTGGGTCTTTTCCTTCAGCCGGCGAAAGGCCGAGGTGTGGATGATCCGGTCGCGGTCGCGGGCGAAGGGCGTGCGGGTGCGGCTCTCCTCTTCCTTGAACCGGCGTCCGCGCGATTTGGCCGGATCCTCGGCATAGGGGGCGCGCGCGACAAGGTAGGGAGAAGATGTCATGAACCGCTCTTAGACCGCATCGGGGACCACATCGGGATTTTCACCCCTTCCGTTGGGGCGTTGATATCCTCATATAGGTCAAGGATGAGTTTTCCACAGCCATGACCGACACAACCGTAACCCTTTCCCCCAACGCCGCGCGTCGCATTCACGCCATCGGACAGGCCGAGGGGCGTCCCGTCATGCTGCGCGTCGCGGTGGACGGCGGCGGATGCTCGGGCTTCCAGTATCGTTTCGACCTGGTCGAGGCCATCGAGGCCGACGACCTGAAGATCGAGCGCGACGGCGCCGCGGCCCTGGTCGACGTCATCTCGCTGGCCCTGCTGAAGGGTTCGGAGATCGATTTCGTCGACGAACTGGCCGGCGCGGAGTTCAAGGTGCGCAACCCCAACGCCAAGTCCAGCTGCGGCTGCGGCGTCAGCTTCTCGATCTAGGGCCTAGGTCGGAACGAACTGCAGAACCGTCACGGTCAGCGCCCCCCAGGCCGCCGGCGCGGCCATGGCCGCCCAGGCCTCGGTGCGCTTGCCCTTGCGCCACTGCATCCAGCCGACCAGCGGCGCCAGCATGCAGACCGCCCAGAACAGGGCGCCCAGCACGAAGCCCAGCCACACCACCGGGTTCCTCAGATTGCCCGGACCATCGAAGACAAGCGGCGAGAACACCGCCAGTATGGCCCCGATCACCGCCGCCACACCCCAGACAAGCGAAACCAGGATCAGCAGCGCCTGCTGTCCCTTGTCTGAAATCTTGAAGCCCGGCTTGAGCGTGGTCGTCATGCGCCCTAGCCTCCCCGCGCCTCTCGGAGCCGTCAATGCGTATCGCCACCTGGAACGTGAATTCTGTGAATGCTCGCCTCGAAGGGGTGCTGGCCTGGTTCGAAGCGCAGGCCCCAGACGTCGCCGTGCTGCAGGAAATCAAGTGCATCGACGAGAAATTTCCGACCGAAGCCTTTGAAAGGCTTGGCTATAACGTCGCCGTCCACGGCCAGAAGACCTATAATGGCGTCGCCCTGCTGTCCAAATTCCCGCTGGAGGACGTCCGGCGCGGTCTGCCCTTCCTGAGCGACGACGAAACCGACGAGCAGGCCCGCTATATCGAGGCCGTGATCGCCGCGCCCACACCGGTGCGGGTCTGCGGCCTCTATCTGCCCAACGGCAACCCGATCGGCACCGAGAAGTTCGACTACAAGCTGGCCTGGATGCGCCGCCTGCACAGCCACGCCAAGGCCCTGCTGGCGCTGGAGGAGCCCCTGGTCATCCTGGGCGACTACAATGTCATTCCCGAGGTCGAGGACGTGGCCAATCCCGACGCCTGGGCCGGCGACGCCCTGTTCCAGCCCGAAAGCCGGGCCGCCTTCCGGGCCCTGAAGAACCTGGGCTTTACCGACGCCTATATGCAGGCTGACGGCGCGCCGGGCGGCTACACCTTCTGGGACTATCAGGCCGGCGCCTGGCCGCGAAACCTGGGCATTCGCATCGACCACCTGCTGCTGTCGCCCCAGGCCAGCGACCGGCTGGTGGATGTGGTCATCCATCGCGATGAGCGCGACAAGGAAAAGCCGTCGGACCACGTTCCGGTGGTGGCCGAGCTGAACCTCTAGCCGCCCCCTCTGCCCCCTGTCGCGAATCCGGAACTCCCGTTAGCCTTGGCTCCCATGAGCGAACTCGCCCGCCTTTTGCTGTTTGTCGCCATCGCCGGCTCGGCCGTGACGTTCATGGGCAGCGCGGCCATCTGGTTCATGGACGACGACCGGCGTATCCGCCGGGCCCTGCGCCATGTGCTGAAGGGCGATCCCGAGGTGGTGATCCTGGCGCATGGCCGGGGTCGCGGCGCAGGCTTTGCGTTCAAGACCGGCCTGGCCGCCGTGGCCTGGGACAGCGGCGCCTGGTGCCTGATCTATCGCATCGACGAGGTGATGGGCGCCGAGTTGCTGGTCGACGGCCAGGTGGTGGGCCGGGTGTTCCGGGGCGAGAACCGCCGCGCGGTCGATCAGGTCGCGCCGCAATCGGTGCATACCGTCACCCTGCGCCTGGTGTTCGACGATCCGCGTCATCCCGATTTTGACCTGGACCTGTGGACGCCGGGCGACGAGCAGCGCCGGCAAAGCCGCTCGCCCGCCGACGCCATGCAGGAAGCCAATCGCTGGCTGGCCCGCTGCGAGGCCATCGTGCGCCGTCCGCAGGCTCCGAGACCCGCGCCACGCCCGGCGGCCGTTGCGCCGGCTCCGCCCGAGCCGCCCCAGCCCCAGCCCCAGCCCCAGCCCCAGCCCCAGCGGCCGCAGCCAAGACCCGAACCCGAGCCCGTGCCGCCCAAGCGCGCGCCGCCGCCGCCTGTGCTCGCCGCCGCCGCCAATTTCGATGACGAAGACGACGAGCCCAGCTTCGATCTGGACGAGCCGCCGTGGGAAATCGACCCCTCCCCGCCCCTGACGCCGACCTACAAGCCGGTCTCGAAAGCCAAGCGCGAACCCAAGGCCGATCAGGGCGACCTGCCGTTCGATCTGGACGACCTGCCGTTCGATCTGGACGACTAATACCAACGGCCATTGATCCTGACCTCAGAGAGTCCAAATCTGAAAATATGCCGTCACCCCGGGACTTGTTCCCGGGGCCCATGGGTCAGCTTCCTCGTGAGAGTTCTATTCTGCGCCGCACCTGCGGCTGCACAATGGGCCCCGGGAACAAGTCCCGGGGTGACGAGGATATAGAGCGCGAGGAGTCGAGCTCAGCGGCGCTTGGTATAACCTAGCCGCCCTCAGCCGCGCCGCCGGGTCTCCCAGGCCATCCACACCGCCACTACCGCCAGGGCCACGCCCAGTCCGCGCGAGATCCAGACCTGGCTGCGCGCCCGGTCCAGAACGCTGGCTGCGCGGTCGGCGCCCAGCACGATCGTCCCGTGAATGCAGATGCTGACGACCACGTGGATCGTGCCCAGGATCAGCGCCTGGGTGGTGGGCGGCGCATGATCGCTCTTGATGAAGCTGGGCAGCAGCGTGACGTAGAACAGCGCCGCCTTGGGATTGAGCAGATTGGCCACCATGCCGCGCCGGAACAGCACCCAGCGGGAGGGGGTCAGCGCGTCGGCGACCTCGCCATCGCTGGCCGACCGCCAGGCGTCCCAGGCCATCCACAGCAGATAGGCCACGCCCGACCAGCGCAGCAGCTCATAGAGCGGGCGATAGAGCCGGAAGACCTCGGTCAGCCCAAACACCGCCGCCAGCATATAGACCGACAGGCCGCAGGTGACGCCCGCCACGGCCATCAGGCCCGCGCGCCGGCCGTGGGCCGCCGCCAGGGCCGCCAGATAGGCCATGTTGGGCCCGGGCGTCAGCTCGATCAGGATGACCGCGACCAGGAAGGGCGCGATCATCCCCGGATCAACGGGCCAGGCCGTGTGGGACAAGCCCCGGCCCTCTACAGGTCGGCGTAGATGTGGGTCTCGCCGTCAGCGCCCGGATGGGTGGTCGCGCCCAGGTGGGCGGGGCCCACCAGCTGGGCGAACTTCCAGATGGCGCCGCTGTTGTAGTTGGTCTTGCGCGGGGTCCAGGCGGCCTTGCGGCGGGCCAGTTCCTCGGGCGCGACTTCCAGATCGATGGTGCCAGCGTCGGCGTCGATAGTGATGATGTCGCCGTCCTCAACAAGCGCGATCGGGCCGCCGGCTTGGGCTTCGGGACCGATGTGGCCGATGCACAGGCCGCGCGTGCCGCCCGAGAAGCGGCCGTCGGTGACCAGGGCCACCTTGTCGCCGCGCCCCTGCCCCGCCAGCGCCGCCGTGGTCGACAGCATCTCGCGCATGCCCGGGCCGCCCTTGGGGCCTTCATAGCGGATGACCAGGACGTCGCCGTCCTGATAGTCGCCGGCCGCGACGGCGTCGAAACAGGCGTCCTCGCCCTCGAAGCAGCGGGCCGGGCCGCGATGGCTGCGGTGCGAGGTCATGCCCGCCACCTTGACGATGGCGCCGTCGGGAGCCAGCGAGCCCCACAGCCCCACCACGCCGCCGGTCGGCGACAGGGGATTGGAGACCGGGCGGATCACCACCTGGTCGTCACGCCATTTCACGTCTTTCAGGTTCTCGGCCATGGTCTTGCCGGTCACCGTCATGCCGTCGCCGTGGATGAAGCCGCCTTCCAGCAGGGTCTTGAGCAGCACCGGCATGCCGCCGGCCTCGCCCATGTCCTTGGCCACATACTGGCCGCCCGGCTTCAGGTCGGCGAGGTAGGGCGTGCGCAGGAAGATCTCGGCGACATCGCGCAGGGTAAAGGAGATGCCGCACTCATGGGCCATGGCCGGCAGGTGCAGAGCGGCATTGGTCGAGCCCCCGGTGGCGGCCACGATCACGGCGGCGTTTTCGAACGCCTTGCGGGTGCAGATGTCGCGCGGACGCAGATTGCTCTCGATCAGCCGCATCACCGCCTCGCCCGAGGCCACGGCATACTCGTCGCGGCTCAGATACGGGGCCGGCAGCGAGGCCGACAGCGGCAGGGCCAGGCCGATGGCTTCGGAGACGCAGGCCATGGTGTTGGCGGTGAACTGGCCGCCACACGCGCCGTCCGACGGACAGGCGTGGGTTTCCAGGTCGCAAAGGTCTTCCAGCGTCATCTTGCCGGCCGAATGCATGCCGACGCCTTCGAACACGTCGACCACGGTGACGTCCTTGCCTTGCCAGCGGCCGGGCAAGATCGAACCGCCGTACAGGAACACGCTGGGCACGTTCAGGCGCAGCATGGCCATCATCATGCCCGGCAGGCTCTTGTCGCAGCCGGCCACGCCGACCAGGGCGTCATAGCCGTGGCCGCGCATGGTCAGCTCGACCGAGTCGGCGATGCAGTCGCGGCTGACCAGCGAGGAGCGCATGCCCTCATGGCCCATGGCGATGCCGTCGGTGACGGTGATAGTGCAGAACTCGCGCGGCGTGCCGCCGGCCGCCTTGACGCCCTTGGACACCGCATGCGCCTGGCGCATCAGGGCGGTGTTGCAGGGGGCCGCCTCGTTCCAGCACGAGGCCACGCCCACGAAGGGCTGGGCGATCTCGCGGGTGCCAAGACCCATGGCGTAATAATAGGAGCGGTGCGGCGCCCGCGACGGCCCCTCGGTCACGTGCCGGCTCGGCAGTTTGGACTTGTCCCAGCTTCCGTCGGGTTTCCTGGTCATGACGCGCGCCCTTTAGAATGAAGAGCGGTGGGATTAGCCCACGCGGCGGCCCGACGGAAGGGTTTGACGCTCAGTTTTTACCGGACATCAGGGCCTGATCGCGCATTTCATTGCGAGCGGTTCGCGACGAGGCCCGCACCGGCGCATGATCAGACCCCATGCGGCATCGCCTACACGGCGGCCGGCGCGTCCTGCTCGATAGCCGCCTTGTGGATGATCGAGACCTTGGCGCCCGGCGCGTTGTCGGTGACCTCGACCACGCTCTTCAGCTGCTTGGCCAGAGCCTGGACGATGCTGGTGCCAAGGCCCGCCTTCACCTTGCCCTCGAGGGCATGCATGCCGATGCCGTCGTCGCGCACGCTCAAGGTCCAGCCGGCGCCGTCGCGCTGATAGCCAACGACAATCCTGCCCTTCTGCCCATCCGGGAAGGCGTGCTTGAGGCAGTTGATCACCAGTTCGGTGACCAGCAGGCCCAGACTGATCGAGATATTGGCCTCGACCACGCTGTCATCGATGTCCACCACCAGGGTCACCTTGTCGTGGTCCTGGATCATCGAGGCGCCCAGACTGTCGCAAAGCTGCGTGAAATAGGGGCGTAACTCCACGTCACCGACGCGCGACGTGGCCAGTTGCTGCTGGAGTGCAGCGACCGACATAACCCGGCTGTGCGCGTTGCTAAGGTGAGTGCGGCTCTCCTCCGACTGCACGTTGCGGGCGCTTTGCAGGATGACGCTGGCGATGATCTGCAGGCTGTTGGCGACGCGATGCTGCACTTCCTGCAAGGCGATGGCCTTGTCGCGCAGAAGTTCGTCCTTGAGCTTTTCCATGCCCCGCGCGGCCGTGACATCGGTCACGGTCAGCAGGATCCGCATCGGGGAGCCCGCGACGCCGTACTCCAGCCTTTGCGCATGGATCACCAGGCGACGCATCCCGCTGCCCTGGCTTTTGAGGTCCATCTCGTAGGCGTCGATGGCGGCGGCGCCCGATGCGGTCGCTCTCAGCAGCGAGCGCAGTTGCGGCACGGCCCACTCACCCCCGCCAAGCTCCATGACCGAGCGGCCGACCACGGACTCCAGATCCAGCTTGAAGGCTCGCAGAAACGACGTGCTGGCGGCGACGACGATCAAGCTTTCATCAAGTAGCAAAGCCGCTGCCTGAGACGATTCAATCAGAGCAAAGGCCAGTTCTGACCCGATCGGAAACGCCAATTGCAGATTATCGGCCATCAAGGGCCTTTCAGGCACGCCAAGAGGCTCGCGAAGCGAAAGCCATATTGGTGGAGAGCGCGCCCTGTCGGTCACGACAACATTAAAGCGCACAATACGTATTATACCCTACCTCGGCAGAATTATCGCGGTTTACTTTGGGTCGAAGGCGCTCACCCCTCCGCCGCCTGCAAGCCGGTCTGTAGCCCTCAATTGTTAGAGGTAATGAGATCGTATATACGTTGTAAGAACGCTGCTTGAGGGCTCCGCATGGCCAAGGACGCCGTTTTCACCCTGAAGCTCGAGGCCCAACTGCGCGACGCCTTCGTCGCCGAGGCCGAGGCCACGCATCGTCCCGCATCACAGATTGTCCGCGACCTGATGCGCGACTTCGTGGAGCGTCAGCGTGAAGCGCGGCTCCATGACGACTTTCTGCGTCGCAAGGTGGAAATCGCCCGCGCCGAGCGGCTGTCTGGCCTGACCGTCTCCGACGAAGAGATCGAAGCCGAGTTCGCCGCGCGCCGCACTGAGCTACTGAGAAAGGCGGACGAGGCCGCCGCGTGAAGGTTCGGTGGACGTCGTCGGCGCGGCTCGACCGTCTCGACATCATGGGCCACATCGCCACTGACAGCCCGCGAGCCGCCGCCCGGATGGATGCGCTGTTCGCCGAAGCTGCTGAAACTTTGGCGACCTTTCCTCAGAAGGGCCGCTTGGGAAAGATTGCCGGCACGAGAGAGCTAGTCCCTCACGAGAGCTATCGGCTTGTCTATGAAATCGCGGACGATGTTGTTTGGGTCCTCGCCCTTGTGCACGCTGCCCGCCAATGGCCGCCGGAACGCGGCTGAGTTCACCCCTCCGCCGCCTGCTCCACGGCCAGCGCCAGATCCAGGGCCCGGGCGGCCTCTTCGCCGGTGACCACCGGACGCGGGCTCTCGCCGCGCACGGCCGCCAGGAAGCCGGCAACGCTCTGCCCCAGCGGGTCCTTGCCGGCCGGGGTCTCGGTGAAGTCCTCGATCAGCGGGAACGGCGTGGTGTTGCGGAAGGTGCGGGCCAGGAAGTCGATCTCGACCTCGCCGGAGGGGTAGACGACCTTCATCGTCCGCTCGCGGGCCTCCGCCACGCGCGAACTGTCGAACACGGCGGTGAAGCCGTTCTCGAACATGGCTTCCACCTTCACCCAGTCCAGCGACTCCGAGCGGGTGATGCCCCCCTCGCCGTCCACGGTCATCGGCTGGGCATCGCACAGGGCCAGGGCCAGGTCGATGTCGTGGATCATCAGGTCCAGCACCACCGAGACGTCCAGATTGCGGTCCGACGGCGTGCCGCGGCGCACGGCTTCCAGGCGCAGCGGCTGCTCGGGAATGTCCAGCAGGCCCATGGCCTGGAACACCACCCGCTCCTGATGGCCGCAGGCCAGGGGCACACCGGCCTTGAGCGCCGCAGCGACCAGGGCGTCGGCGTCCTCGGGCGCCACCGCCAGGGGCTTTTCGCAATAGACCGGCTTGCCCGCCTTCAGGGCCGCCAGCGCCGCCCGGGCGTGGTGGACAGCCGGGGTGGCGACCGTGACCACATCGACCACGGCCAGGAAGGCGTCCATATCGTCATAGGCGATCGCGCCCAGCGGCTCGGCCAGGGCCCGGGCCCGTTCCAGGTCGATGTCGAACACTGCGACCAGTTCGACGCCGGGCAGCTCGACATACTTCTTGGCGTGATAGCCGCCAAAGACGCCGGCGCCGACAACACCAGCCTTAAGGACGGGGGCTTTAAGGACGGGAGCTTTCAGGATCGGTTGGGTCATGGCCGCTGTCTAAACCGCTTCGCCCCCGCCCGGAAGCACTGGAGCCGCGCGACGCGACGCGCTAAACAAGCGTTTAAATTTGAAACGCACCACCAGAAACGCACAGGGAGAACACCCAATGACCGTCTCGCGCGAAATCCGCCTCAAGAGCCGCCCGGTAGGCGTTCCCGCCAAGTCCGACTTCGAACTGGCCTCGGTCGAGCTGGCCGCGCCGGGCCCCGGCGAGGTGCAGATCAAGAACCTGTGGATGTCGGTCGACCCCTATATGCGCGGCCGCATGTATGATCGCGCCAGCTATGTGCCGCCGTTCGAGCTGGGCAAGGCCCTGCAGGGCGGCGCGATCGGCGAGGTGACGATCTCCAACGATCCCGACTTCGCCGTGGGCGACATCGTTAGCTCGATGTTCGGCTGGCGCGAGGCGTTCAACATCTCGCCCGCAGCGATCAAGGCGGCCGGCGGCGCGATGGGCGCCCTGACCAAGGTCGAGACCCATGGCCTGCCGCCCCAGACCTTCCTGGGCGTGCTGGGCATGACCGGCATGACCGCCTATGCGGGCCTGCTGCGCGTGGCCGCCCTGAAGGACGGCGATGTGGTGTTCGTGTCGGCCGCCGCCGGCGCCGTGGGCTCCATCGTCTGCCAGATCGCCAAGCTGAAGGGCCACACCGTGATCGGCTCGGCCGGCGGCCCGGAAAAGACCGCGTTCCTCAAGTCGATCGGCGTCGATCACGTGATCGACTACAAGGCCACGCCCGACGTGGTCGCCGAACTGGCCAAGGTCGCGCCCAAGGGCATCGACGTCTATTTCGAGAATGTCGGCGGCGTGCATCTGGAAGCCGCGATCAATTCGGCCCGCCCGTTTGCCCGCATGGCCCTTTGCGGGATGATCTCGCAATACAACGAGACCGGAAAGCCGACCGGCCCGTCCAACATCATCCAGGCCGTGGGCAAGAGCCTGCGACTGGAGGGCTTCATCGTCTCCAATCACTATGACCTCTATCCGGCCTTCGCCAAGGACATGGCCGAGTGGATCAAGGCCGGCAAGATCACCTGGAAAGAGACCGTCGAAGACGGCGTCGAGCACGCGCCTGACGCCTTCATCAAGCTCTTTGCCGGCGAGAACATGGGCAAGATGCTCGTCAAGCTGAGCTAGCTCGCCTGATGCTCCCCCCTCACGGAGGGAGCTGTCGCGGAGCGACTGAGGGGGCAGCGCCGGCATGGACGGGCTTGGAGCCATCTGGACCAAGCGCCTGCGCTGCCCCCCCTCCGGCCCTTCGGGCCAGCTCCCCCAAAAGGGGAGGATCTACCGCCCCTTCAGTTCCGAAAGCTCCAGCGCCCCGCCGGTCTTGCGAAACTTGAACGCCACCCGTGACCCCGGCGTCAGGGGCGCAGTGGCCAGAACATCGCCATGGCCGGTGAAATCATTGCGCCCGGCGGCCAGGCCGGCCGAGCTCGCGCCGTCGTGATCGATCGTGAGACTCAGGCCGTTCACAGCCGAAATCACGCCCGTCGAGTCGTGCTCCGGCAAGGTTTCCGACGCCTGCGCGCCCGTTTCGGGCGACTTGGCAGGGGTCGCGCTCAGAGGTCCCGGGCCGCAGGCTGCGACCAGAAGCAGTCCGCAAATAGGCAATAAAATCTTTATAATCATAGGCTTGTGCAAATTCCCCATTTTGGCGACCGCCCTTCGCCCACAGCGGATTGCAAGTTTTTTCCCGCACCTGCGAAATAAGCGTGATTTCTGGTAGCGAATTCGTGATCGAAGTTTTACTCTAAAGGTCCCGACGGCTCTCCACGTCGGAAATTGACCGTCATGACCCCGTCACATGCCGCGACGACCGAACCCCTAGCGGACGGTCATCACCGCGCAAAGGACGAACCTCATGCGGCGATGCGACGGAGAGAGCCCGGCCCTCGCCGGACAGACCGAGACCATGACGTCATGAGCGACCGCTCTTCCCTCTTCGACCTTCGCTCGTCCACGAGCGTGTCCCTCGATCAGGTCTTTCAACGTCGCGACACGGTGGAAATTCCCGCCGAGGCGCCGCTGGCCATGCCGGTGCAGCATCTGTCGATCTGGCAAGGCGGCGCGCGCCGCGCCACCGAGGTGGTCGCCAGCATGGCCGCCCGTCGCTGGATGGTGTTCCTGGCTACCGCCTTCATGGGCGTGGCCGGCTGGAAGGCCACCTTCGACACCATCGCCCTGGGCGGCGTCACCCGTCTGGAATTCATCTGCCTGGTCCTGCTGGCCCCGCTGTTCACGGCCCTGTCGCTGTGGTTCTGCACCGCCGTCGCCGGCTTCGTGATCCTGCTGGGCAAGCCCAAGGATCCGCTGGGCATCGACAGCGCCAAGCCGATGCCCAAGCTGCGCGCCCGCACCGCCATCCTGATGCCCGTGCACAACGAGGACGCCGCCGAGGTGTTCGCCCGCCTGCGCGCCATGGACGCCTCGCTGGCCGAGACCGGCAACAGCCGCGCCTTCGACATCTTCATCCTCAGCGACACCCGCGACGCCGCCGTGGCCCTGGCCGAACAGGCCTGCTTCGCCCGCTTCCGTCGCGAAGCCAATTCGGCGGTGTTCTACCGCGTCCGCCAGGAAAACAAGGGCCGCAAGGCCGGCAATATCGCCGACTGGGTGGCCCGCTGGGGCAGCGCCTATGAGCACATGCTGGTCCTCGACGCCGACAGCCTGATGACCGGCGACGCCATGGTCCGCCTGGCCGACGCCATGGAACGCCACCCCGGCGCCGGTCTGATCCAGACCATGCCGATGCTGATCAACGGCCAGACGATCTTCGCCCGCACCCTGCAGTTCGCCACGCGCCTGTATGGCCGCGTCGCCTGGACGGGTCTGGCCTGGTGGTCGGGCAGCGAGAGCTCGTTCTGGGGCCATAACGCCATCGTCCGCACCCGCGCCTTCGCCGAGACCTGCGGCCTGCCCTCGCTGGACGGCCCCAAGCCCTTCGGCGGCGAAGTGATGAGCCACGACGCCCTGGAAAGCGCCCTGCTGCGCCGCGGCGGCTGGAGCGTCCACCTGGCGCCCTATCTGGAAGGCTCCTACGAAGAGAGCCCCTCCAACCTGCTCGATTTCGCCACCCGCGACCGCCGCTGGTGCCGGGGCAATGTCCAGCACATCCCGCTCGTCGCCCTGCCCGGCCTGCACTGGCTCAGCCGCATGCACCTGGTGATCGGCGTGCTCAGCTATGTCCTGTCACCTCTGTGGTTCATGGCCCTGTCGGCCGGCGTGATCTCGCGCCTGCTGATGCCCTCGCTGAAGAAGGCGGCCTTCACCATGGCCGACCTGCAGGCGGCCGCCCACGCCCTGATCGACTGGAGCGAGATCCAGGCCACCGCCTGGGCGATGATCATCACCTTCGTGCTGCTGTTCGGCCCCAAGATCCTAGGCTCGATCCTGGTGTTCTCGCGTCCCGCCGAGATCAAGGGCTTCGGCGGCCGTCGCCGGATCATGGCTGGTCTGAGCGTCGAGATGCTGCTGTCGGCGCTGGTCGCGCCGATGCTGATGTTCACCCAGACCCGCGCCCTGGTCGAGATCCTGGCCGGCAAGGTCGGCGGTTGGGCCACCCAGCGCCGCGACGCCGACAAGGTGACCGGCAACGAGGCGTTCCGCGCCATGGGCTGGATCAGCGTCACTGGCCTGGTCCTGGCCACCCTGTTCTGGTTCACGCCCGACCTGCTGACCAGCACCGCGCCGATCCTGGCCGGTCTGATCCTGGCCGTGCCCCTGACCATGCTGGGCGCCCACAAGGTCGCCGGCCTGCGGGTCAAGGCCAATGGCCTGTTCATGACCCCGGAAGAGCGCCGGCCGCCGGCCATCGTCCGCGCGGCCCTGGGTCCGGTCTGCGAGCCTCCCGCCCGCTGGTTCGCCCGCGAAGGCCGCATCGCCCCGCCGGTCGAAGCCGCCGAACGCAACGCCGCCTGAGACGCCTAATACGCCCAGTGCGCGAACAGCGACTGGCTCTTGAGGACTGGGCGGAGTAGAAGCGCGGCTTCGTTCTTTTCGACGGAGCCTGCCGTGTCGCGTCTGTTCAGCGCCTATGTGATCGTCGACTGGAGCGCGGCCGCCAAGCCGACCACCGGTGCGGACTCCGTCTGGATCGGCGTGCTCAAGCGCGACGTGCGCTTTCGCCTGACCTTCGAGAGCTTCAACCCGGCCACCCGTCAGGAGGCCGAGACCAAGCTGGCGGCCATTCTCGACGACTTCAAGAAGCGCGGCGAGCGGGCCCTGGTGGGCTTTGACTTCCCGCTGGGCTTCCCGAGCGGCTTCGCCAAGGCGCTGAGCCTGCCGGGCGAGCATCCCTGGCGCGCGGTCTGGGATCAGATCGCCAAGATGGTCAAGGACAAGGCCGACAACACCAACAACCGCTTCGGCGTCGGCTCCGAGATCAACCGCCGCCTGACCGGCGGCCCCTTCCCGTTCTGGGGCTGTCCGCCCCGGGACACCCTGACCACGCTGCAGCCCAAGCGCTCGCGCGAGCATGGCGAGGGCGACCTGGCCGAGTTCCGCCATGCCGACAAGGCCGCCAAAGGCGCGCACTCGA